>CAIKXV010000033.1 GCA_903831455.1 uncultured Pseudomonadota bacterium
AGCCGATGCTCGCAGCGGCGGCGGACCGTGTCGAACCGGAAATCGATCCACTCGGAGAGCATGCCGCGCAGCGACTTCTGCTGCGGACGCCCGTCGCGGCCGATCGTGACCAGGTTCACCGACACGCTGGTCTCGAGGCTGGTGTGCACCAGCAGCGTGTTCATGAACTCCTCGCGATCGACGCGCGAGGTGCGCGGCTCGAGCACCAGCCGGACCGCGCTCTCCTTGCTCGACTCGTCGCGCGCCTTCTCCAGCACCGAGAGCGTGAGCTGGCGCAGCTGCGTCTGCTCCTGGGTGAGCGCCTTGCGCCCGGCTCGGACCTTGGGGTTGGTCAGCTCCTCGATCTCGGCGAGCACCTTCTGCACCGACACACCCGGGGGCAGTTCGTTGGCCACCACCTGCCACTGGCCCCGCGCGAGCTCCTCGAACACCCAGCGCGCGCGCACCTTGATCGAGCCCCGGCCGGTGTCGTAGGCCGCCTGGAGGTCCTCGTCGGCGGAGATGATCTGCGCACCGCCGGGGAAGTCCGGACCCGGCAGGTACTCGCGCAACCCGGCGGTGTCGAGCCTGGGGTTTCGGACCAGGGCCACGGCGGCCGTCGCCACCTCGCGCAGGTTGTGCGACGGGATCTCGGTCGCCATGCCCACCGCGATCCCGGAGGCTCCGTTGAGCAGGAGCATCGGCAGCCGCGCGGGCAGCAGCACCGGCTCGCGGAAGGCGCCGTCGTAGTTGGGTACGAAGTCGACCGTGCCCTGGTCGATCTCGGCGAGCAGCAGGTCGGCGATGCGCGACAGGCGCGCCTCGGTGTAGCGCATCGCCGCCGCGCCGTCGCCGTCGCGCGAGCCGAAGTTGCCATGGCCGTCGACCAGCGGGTAGCGCATCGTGAAGTCCTGCGCCAGCCGCACCATCGCGTCGTAGGCCGACTGGTCCCCGTGCGGGTGCAGCTTGCCGAGCACCTCGCCCACGATTCGCGCCGACTTCACCGGCTTGGCGGTCGAGGACAGCCCCAGTTCGCGCATCGCGAACAGGATGCGCCTCTGCACCGGCTTCTGGCCGTCGCAGACGTCCGGGAGCGCGCGCCCCTTGACCACCGACATCGCATAGGACAGGTAGGCGTGTTCGGCGAACAGGGCGAGCGGAAGCGTGTCGCCCTCGGGAATCGCAGGCAGTGCGCCCGCGGCGCGCGGGCCGGGCTCCCCGGGGGGCGCGGCCGCGCCGCCGAACAGGTCGGGCTGATCGTTGCTGCTCAAGGATGCACCTCGCGGTGAGGCGGGGCGGAGCGGGCCGCCCTCGCCGGTTTCAGACGTCGGCCTCGACCTCGTTGCCGTGGCGTTCCATCCACGCGCGGCGCGAGGCGGCCTCGCCCTTGCCCATCAGCATGGTGAAGGTGCGCAACGTGGCGGCCATCTCGGCGCGCGTCATCGCGACGGGCAGCAGCCGCCGGGTGGCCGGGTTCATCGCCGTCTCCCACAACTGCTCGGCGCTCATCTCCCCCAGGCCCTTGAAGCGCTGCACCTGCCAGGCGCCCTCGCGAACGCCCTCCTTGCGCAGCTTGTCCTCGATCGCGGCCAGCTCCGCGTCGTCGATCGCGTAGAGCTTGCGGGCCGTGCGCTTGCCCTGGGCAGGCACGTCCACCCGGTACAGCGGCGGCTTGGCGATGCACACGTGCCCGCGCTCGATCAGGCGGGGGAAATGGCGCAGGAACAGCGTGAGCAGCAGCACCTGGATGTGCGAACCGTCGACGTCGGCGTCGGCCATGATCGCCACGCGGCCATAGCGCAGGTTGTCGAGCACCGACTCGGGGGCGTCGACGTCGTGCGGATCGACCCCGATGGCCACCGCGATGTCGTGGATCTCGGTGTTCGCGTACAGCCGATCGCGATCCTGCTCCCACGAGTTGAGTACCTTGCCGCGCAGCGGCAGGATCGCCTGCGTGTTCTTGTCCCGCCCCTGCTTGGCCGAGCCGCCCGCGGAGTCCCCCTCGACCAGGAAGATCTCGTTGTCGGCCGTGTCCGCGGACTCGCAATCGGAGAGCTTTCCGGGCAGCACCGCCACTCCCGAGCCCTTCTTCTTCTCGATGCGGTTCTGGGCCGAGCGCATGCGCTGCTGCGCCTGCCGGATCGCCAGTTCGGCGATCGCGCGGCCATGTTCGACATGCTCGTTCAGCCACAGGTCGGCGGGGTCGCGCACCATCGTCGAGACGAGTCGAACCGCGTCGCGGGAGGTCAGCCGCTCCTTCGTCTGCCCCTGGAACTGCGGGTCGAGCACCCGTGCGGAGAGGATGTAGCAGGCACGACCGAACACGTCCTCGGGCTGCAGCTTCACGCCCTTGGGCAGCAGGTTGTGCAGCTCGATGAAGTTGCGAACCGCATTGAACACGCCCTCGCGCAGGCCGCTGTCGTGCGTGCCCCCGCCGGCGGTGGGGATCAGGTTCACGTAGGACTCGCGCACCGCGCTCGCCTCGTCGACCCAGGTGATCGCCCATGCCGCGCCTTCGCCCTCGGCGAAACTGTCGTTGTCGCCCGGACGGCCGGCGTACTTGGCACCGGAGAACACCGGCACCAGGGTCGATGCACCGGCGAGCAATTCGTCCAGGTACTCCTCGATCCCGCCGCGATAGCGCCAGGTGCGGCGATCGACGCGCCCGCCGGCGCGCTCGACCGCCAGGCTGACGGTGACCTCGGGCAGGAAGGCCGCCTTCGAGCGCAGCAGGCGCTCGAGCTCGGGGAGCGGCACGCCGGGCTGGTCGAAATACTTCGGGTCGGGCCAGATGCGAAGGCGGGTGCCGGTCTCGCGTCCGGCATCGCCGGCCTTGCGCAGCCGGCTCGCCACCTCCCCGCCCGCGAAACCGATCTGCCAGATCGAACCCTCGCGGCGCACCTCGACGTCGAGCCGGGTGGACAGCGCGTTGGTCACCGACACGCCAACCCCGTGCAGGCCGCCGGCGAACGAGTAGGCCTCGCCGGAGCGCTTGTCGAACTTGCCGCCCGCGTGCAGGCGCGTGAACACCAGTTCGACGACGGGGATGCGCTCCTCCGGGTGGGGTCCGACCGGGATGCCCCGCCCGTCGTCGGCGACGCTGACCGAGCCGTCCTCGTGAAGGGTGACCTCGATGCGCCGGGCATGGCCCGCCAGTGCCTCGTCGACGCAGTTGTCGATCGCCTCGGCGACGATATGCCCGGGATCGCTGGTACGGGTGTACATGCCGGGGCGCTCGCGCACCGGCTCGAGTCCCTTGAGGACGCGGATCGAGGCTTCGTCGTATCGGGATTGGGCCATGCGGAGACCAGTCGGTGCACCGGTGCCCGGGCGGGCGCCGGCCGCGCGGGGGCGAGGGCGCGCAATTATAGTGACGGACCGCGGCCCGCGCCGGGACGATTCAGCCGTTCGCCGGCCATGCGGCCGCGCCCACGCGCACGAGCAGCGCCGCCCCGATCCCCGCGAGCAGCAGGGCCACCCAGCGGAAGAAGCGGGTCGCCGGCACCTCGCGCTGCACGCGCATGCCCGTCCATGCGCCCAGCACGCTGGCCGGCAGCAGCCACGCGATCGCGTGGACGATGCCCGGTTGCGCGTAGAGGCCCGCGGCGGCGAATACCCCGGTGCGCAGCAGGAAATGCAGGCCGAGGGCACTGGCGATCGTGGCGTGGAAGGTCGACTTGTCGAAGATGCGTCGCGACAGGTACATCACGTAGGGCGGGCCGGGGACGCCGAAGGCGGCGCCCATCAGGCCCGCCGCGCCGCCCGCCGGCCACGCCCACCCGCGCCCGATCGGTGCCGGGGCATGGACACCTGCAGGGCGCAGCATGCGCAGTCCCCAGCCGAGGGTGATCGCACCGAGCAGTGCCAGGAGGATCGCCTCGGGCATCGCGCCGAGCAGCAGCACGCCGGCCGCCGTGCCTGCGGCCATGGGCAGCAGGGTCCGCAGCAGTTCCCCGCGGTCGGGGGGCGTGGGGGCGACCGCGCGGATCTGCGCCGAGGCCACGAGGTCGAGCGCGAGCACCAGCGGCAGCACGAACGCGAGCGGGGCCAGCTGCGAGAGCAGCGGCACCGCCAGCAGCGACGAGCCGAAGCCGGTGGCGCCGAACACGAAGTAGGCGGCGAACACGATGACCAGCGCGAGGGCGAGCAGTTCGGGCGTGGCGATCATGGTCGGGCCCGCACGCGGGCGGGCGCTGGCGCGAACGCAGGGCTCATCGGCGGGCATCATACTGGGCACGGGCGATCCCGGCGAGCAGCCGGGGTCGCATCGGCCGCGCGCCTCGCGCGAGGCGTGTCGCCATCATCGCGCGCGGCCCCGTGCCCGCCGCATCGCGTCCCGGAGCGTCCGTGAACCCAGCCTCCTTCCCCGCCATCGCCCGCGCGTTCATGCGGCTCGCCCGCCCCTACTGGCAGTCCGAGGAACGCGTGCGCGCCTGGGGACTGCTCGCCACCGTCGTGGCGCTGGACCTCGCCTCGGTCTTCATGCTCGTGCAGGTGAACACCTGGTACAACGGTTTCTACAACTCCCTGCAGGAGTACGACCGCGCGGGCTTCATCGCCCTGCTCTGGTATTTCGCCTTTCTCGCCGCCGTCTACATCGCGATCGCGGTGGCGCGCGGCTGGTTCAACCAGCTGCTGCAGATCCGCTGGAGAAGCTGGCTCACCGGACGCCTGTCCGCGCGCTGGCTGTCCGGCCAGGCGATGTACCGGCTGCAGGTCACGCGCACGAGCGCCGACAACCCCGACCAGCGCATCGCCGAGGACCTCATGCTCCTCTGCGACCAGAGCCTGGACCTCGGGCTCGGGCTGCTCAACGCGCTCGTCACGCTGGCCTCCTTCGTCGTGGTGCTGTGGTCGCTGTCCGGTCCCGGCACCGTGGTGCTGGGGTCCACCGAGCTGACCCTTCCCGGGTACATGGTGTGGGCGGCCGTCGCCTATGCGCTCGTGGGCACGTGGCTGGCCGACCGCATCGGCCGCCCGCTGGCGCAGCTCTCCTTCGAGCAGCAACGGCGCGAGGCCGACTTCCGGTTCGCGCTGGCGCGGCTTCGCGAGAACGCCGAGGCGGTCGCCCTGCACGCGGGCGAGCGCGAGGAAGGGGCCCGCCTGACCCGCCGCTTCGCCGCGGTCATCGGCAACTACCGCCAGCTGATGGAACGCAACAAGCGCGTGGGCTGGTTCAGCACCGGATACAACCAGCTGGCCGTCGTCTTCCCGTTCATCGTGGCCGCACCGCGCTACTTCTCGCGCGAACTCACCCTCGGCGGACTGATGCAGATCTCCTCGGCCTTCGGGCGCGTGCACGACGCGCTGTCCTGGCTGGTCAACAGCTACGCCCTGTACGCGAAGTGGCGGGCGACCGTGGAACGCCTGTCCGGATTCGAGCTCGCCATCGTCCGGGCGCTGGACGCGGGGGAGCGGCCGCAACGCTCGACCCTCCCCGAGGGCGGGCTGCGGGTGTCGGGCCTCGACGTATCGCTGCCCGATGGGCGGCCGCTGGTGCAAGGACTCGACCTCGCGCTGGGCCGCGGCGAGCGGATGCTGGTCGCCGCGCCGTCGGGCAGCGGCAAGAGCACCCTGCTTCGTGCGCTGGCCGGCATCTGGCCCTACAGCCGGGGGCTCCTGGCCGGGCCGCCGCGCGAGTCGATGATGTTCCTGCCGCAGCGCCCGTACCTGCCACTGGGTTCGTTGCGCGAGGCCCTCTGGTACCCCTGGCCGGTGCCGCAGTCCGCCCCCGAGTTCGACCGGGTGCTCCAGGAGTGCGGTCTGGATGCCCTGGCGGCGCGGCTGGATGAAGTCGGGAACTGGGCCCAGGTCCTGAGCGGCGGCGAGCAGCAGCGCGTGGCGCTCGCCCGCGCGCTGCTCCATCGGCCGGAGGTCCTGTTCCTCGACGAGGCCACCTCCGCACTCGACGAGGCGTCCGAGGAGGGACTCTACGAGGTGCTGACCCGCCGCCTGCCCGATGCAACGGTCGTGAGCGTCGGCCACCGGCCCGGACTTGCCCGGTGGCACGAGTGGCGGCTCACCCGGACCGGGCCGGCGCGCTGGACCGCGCGGCAGGCATCCGGCGAGGTGGCCTCGGGCTGACCCCTGCGATGCGGTGGCCCGCACGCAGGCGGACCTGCGCAGACCGCCACGAGGGAGCGGCCCGGTCCCACGACGCTCCCGGACTCCGGGGCGACGCGCGGTCCGGGTCGTCGCATGCTGCGCAGCCGCACAAAAAAAAAGCGGAACCTTTCGGTTCCGCGAAAAATCCCGCAAAGGAGGAGGTTTTGGGGGATTATGCGAAGCCCCGCGAGGAGGCTTGGCACGGGACGAATTATGCGGTCGCGGGCAGGTCGAGTCAAGCCGTTTTTAGTGCATCGCAACACAGCGCGACCGACGACCGATGGACCGTCCGGATCAAGACTCCATCCCCCTGATCTGAATGGGTTTTCAACCCATCCCACCGGCCGTCTCCGGCGCCGCCCGCAGGCTGGACAAAACCAGCTCTTGTCGCTCCCGCAGCATCGTGGCTCGAAGGGCTTCGGCCGACCCCCCGGCCGGAAGCAGGCCGAGTCGATCGAATACGGGCTCCGGGGCCCGTTCGCGCAACGCGGATCCGAGTTCGGCTGCGAGCCCCGACCACCGACTGCCGGCACGCGACAGCAGCACGAACCACCCCGCAGGCTCCACCGCGCCCAGGTCCCGCAGCGATCCATGCGTCACCGCAGCGCGGGCCACCGACCACGGCAGTACGGCCTGTCCGGCCTGTCCGCCGAGGACCGCCCGCAGCGCGGCCTCGCCGCCGTTGAAGGCCACGTCCCGGCAATCCACGCCCGACGCCGCCAGCCGCGCCGCCAGGTGCGCACCGCGGCCACCGTGCCCGGCGTGGGCAATCGTGCAGGGCGATCCGACCGGCCCGGGCCGGGATGCGACCCGCCGGTAAGGGATGCGGGCAACCGGCAGGCAGATCTCCAGCCGGTCCACGGCGAGCCGCAGCGAGGCAGCGGCGACCGCATCGTGCACGCACAGCGCCTCGGAGGCGAACAACGCGCCGCGCGGGTCGGCGGCGACCGCCTCGCAGGCGCGCTCGCCCCGGCCGCCGGGCAGCCGGACCACCCGGACCGACTGCCCGGTCAACCCTTCGGCCACCCGTGCGAGCAGGCGGGCAAGCGTGTCGGTCGGTCCTGCCGGGGACGCGGCCTGGAAACCGCGCTGCGCGCGCGAAGCGGGCAACGCCCCGATGTACTCGGGGGCGCCAATCAGCGGAAAGGGCAGATACAGCCGCAGCGAGTCCGCGCGATCGGCCTGTCCCCCTCGCGACGCAGCCAGGGCGACGGCGCCCAGCACGATCCGCGCAAGACGCCGCCTGTCCGCGCGGATGCCCGCTTCCTCGACCCGGTCTAGAACCCGGGACCGCGTGCGCTGACCGGCCACAGGCACTCCACGCGGCCCTGCCGGATCCCCACCAGCCAGTCGTGGAGATTCACCGTCGGGTCGCAGTGCCCCGGCACCAGGCGGATGCGTTCGCCCAGCGCCGGTACCGGGCCCGGCACGCCGAGCACGATCACGCCATGTTCGTCGGAGGCGCCGGCATACGTCGCGCCCGGCACGTCGACCACCTGCGGGTAGCCCGAGTCGCTCGACGAAGCCTTGTGCCCGGCATCGCAGACCGCACGCGCCGGCTGCGGCCGGCTCATCACGGTCGACAGGATGAACAGGCTGTGCTCGAAGCGGGCGAACACGCTGTCCTCCGCGGGCTGGTTGCGCGCGTAGTCCGCGTCCATGAAGACGTAGGAGCCCGCCTGGATCTCGCCGTACACGCCGCTCGCGCCTTCGATCTCGAAGGTCCCGGTGCCGGCCCCGGTGATGAGCGGCACCGCGATGCCCGCGTCCTCGATCTGCTCGCGCGTGCGTGCCGCCAGCGCGCAGGCCCGGCCGATGGCCTCGCGCCGCTCCGCGTCCGTGCGCAGGTGCTGTGCCGAGCCGTGGTAGGCGTGCAGCCCCGCGAAGCACAGCCCCGGGAGCGCGTCCACCGCGCGGGCGAGTTCGAGGGCCGGGGCACCGGGGGCGACCCCGCAGCGGGCACCGCCGACATCGACCTCCACGAACACGTCGATCGTGGTGGCGGCAGCGAGCACGGCGCGCGACAGGTCGGCGGCATTGGCCGCGTCGTCGACGCACACGGACAGGCGCGCGCGACCCGCAAGCGCCGCCAGCCGCGCGAGCTTGCGCTCGCCGACGACCTCGTTGCTCACGAACACGTCGGCGATGCCGCCGGCCACCATCGCCTCGGCCTCGGCCACCTTCTGCACGCACACCCCCACCGCACCGGCCGCGACCTGCCGCAGGGCGACATCGGGCGACTTGTGGGTCTTCGCGTGCGGCCTCAGGCGAACACCAAGGGCGCGCGCGCGCGCAGCCATGCGCGCGACGTTGCGCTCGAAGGCATCGAGGTCGACCAGCAGGGCCGGAGTATCGACCGCCTCGACCGGATCGCCCACGCGGGCGGGCGGGACGACGGACGCGGTGACCGGAGCGGACGAGGCGTTCATCGCGCGCTCAGCCGATGTCCGCGATGCCGAGCTCGCCCGCGAGGCGGCCGAGCACCTCGAGCAGCGGGCCCGGCAGCGTCACGCCGTCGCGCAGCTGGCGCTCGCGACGCCGCTCGCTGCCCTCGCCCGGCACGTGGATCGCGTCCACCCCCGGCAGCCGCGTGGCCGATCGCATCTCGCGCGAGACGCGATCGACATCCGCGCGAATGGCCTGCGGGTCGCCGAAGGCCGCCGGGTCGACCGCGATCACGCACTGCCCGGTGTTGGCCGCGGTGGTGTAGTCGGCGTTGAAGTCGATCACGTCCCGACCCATCGCCGCACCGTTGAGGCTGCCGGCCAGCAGGCCGATCATCAGCGCAAGCCCGTAGCCCTTGTGGCCGCCGATGGGCATCAGGAAGCCCTCGTTCGAGCGGCGCGGGTCGAGCAGCGGCTGGCCGTCGTAGCCCATCATCCAGCCCTCGGGCATCGTCTCGCCGCGCTGCGCGCGCGCCTTGATCTTGCCGTACGAGGCGACGGTGGTGGCCATGTCGAGCACCACCGGCGGCTCATCGCCCGCCGGGATGGCGATGGCCAGCGGATTGGTCGACAGCAGCATCTCCATGCCGCCCCACGGCGGGAGGTGGTTCGCGCTGCCGACCGCGCCGTAGATGCCGACCATGCCGGCGGCGAGCGGGATCCGGGCGTAGACGGCACCGGCTCCGGCATGGTTGCCGTTGCGAAGCCCGACCCAGGCCACCCCGGCCGAGCGCGCCTTCTCCACCGCGAGATCGGCCGCGCGGCGCACCACCAGGTGCCCCATCGCGTTGTCGCCGTCGAGCAGCGCCGTGGCCGCCGTCTCGCGCAACACGCGGATGGACGGCCTGAGGTTGATGCCGCCCTCCCGGATGCGGCGCACGTACTGCGCAAGCCGGAAGATGCCGTGGGCGTCCGATCCCAGCAGGTCCGCCTCGACCATCAGGCTCGCGGTGGTGCGGGCATCGGCCTCGGGCATGCCGACGGCGGTGAAACTGCGGGTGATGAAATCCTCCAGCGCGGCGGCGGGAAGCGTGCGTGCGGCGGGCGCGGTCATGGACGGTCTCCGGTCGCGGGACGTGACAGGGCGCGAGGTTACCTCATCGAGCGGGCCGGGTCGCCCACGATCACGCCCGGCGGGGCCGCTCGCCGTTATCATCGTGCGATCGGGTGCGGATGCGCCTCGACCCACGGAGCACCAGGATGGACGCAACCGGCAGCAGCCTCAGGGGATCGCGCAAGGCGCTGGGCCTGCTGATCAACGCCGGGCACCTGATCGACCACCTGATGCTGCTCATCTTCGCGACCGCCGTGGCCACCATCGCCGTCGACTTCGGCTTCTCCCGCTGGGAGGACCTGATGCCCTACACGATGGGCGCCTTCATCATGTTCGGACTCGGCTCCCTGCCCTCCGGGCGAATCGGCGACCTGTGGGGGCGCCGGCCGATGATGCTGGTGTTCTTCTTCGGCATCGGCGCCTCCGCGATCCTGGTCGCCTTCGCGCAGGGCCCCTGGCAACTCGCGGCAGCGCTCACGCTGGTGGGCGCGTTCGCGTCCATCTACCACCCGATCGGCATCCCGATGCTGGTGCGAGACTCGCCCAACCCCGGGCTTACCATCGGCATCAACGGGCTTGCGGGCAACCTCGGCATCGCCGTGGCCGCGGTGTCGACCGGGCTGCTGGTGCAGTACGCGGGCTGGCGTGCCGCCTTCGTGGTGCCGGGGATCGCCTCGCTCGCCTGCGGCGTCGCCTTCGCCCTGCTGGTGCCGGGCGAGTCCGGCGCCCCGGCCAGCCGGGCCGCGCGTGCCTCCGCCCCCGTGCCGCGCGCGACCCTCGCCCGGGTCGTGCTGGTCATGACACTCACCGCGGTGTTCGCGACCATCGTCTTCAACTTCACGACCAACGGCAACCTCGAGCTGCTGCGCGAGCGACTGTCCGGGCTGGCCACCGAGCCGGCCAAGCTGGGCGCGCTGCTCGCGCTGGTCTACGTGATCGCCTCGCTCGCCCAGCTGGTCGTGGGCTGGCTGCTCGACCGGTACTCGGTCCGGCAGGTGATGGTGCCGGTGGTCGCCCTGCAGGTGCCGCTGTTCGTGCTGGCGGCCTCCGCCGAGGGATGGACCTTCTACGTCGCGCTGGTCGCCCTGATGATCGTGGTGTTCGGCGCCATCCCGTTCACCGACACGATGGTGGTGCGGTTCGTCGATGACCGGATGCGATCGCGCGTGAGCGGCGCGCGGTTCTTCATCGCCTTCGGCGTGAGTTCCGCCGCCGTCGGCCTGCTCGGCCCGGCGGTCAAGGCTGCGGGCTTCACCACGATGTTGTTCACCATGGCGGCGGTGGCCGCCTGCACCACGCTGTGCGCGATGCTCCTGCCGCCTGACCCCGCGCGGGAGCAGGCCCGTCGCTGATCGGCGGCACTCGGTCGCGGCCGCGGCGTTTCCGCCCGCGATGCCCCCGTCGCCCGCCATCGCGCGCGAGACGCGCAGCCCACGAGGCCTGCCGGGCCACCGTTCGATGGTCGCAGCCTTCGCGCAGCCGCACGGCCGCCACAGGCCGTGACACGACCGCTCGGCCGAGCCCACGCCTCGGTCGGAACCCGACCGGCCGGCCCCGCGCGACCCGTGCGCGGGGACGAGGGCCACCCGCGACCGTGGCAGGCTCAGGGGACGGTGTGCCCGCCGGCGAGGAAGGACTCCGGATCCCAGCCCCCGCCCAGCGCCTTGTACAGGCCGAGGGTGGCCACGATCAGCCCGCGCCGCGCCTCGGTATGCGCCAGCCGCGCCGCCAGCCGCTCGGTCTGCGCGTCCAGCACCTCGAAATAGGCGGCCGCGCCCGCGCGATATCGTGCCTGCGCGAGCGCCTCGGCCCGGACGAGTGCGGCCAGCTGACGATCAAGGGCCTCGGTGAGGTCCGCCTGCCGGGCGCGCGCGATCAGGGCATCGGACACCTCGCGCACCGCCGCCTCGGCGCCTCGTCGGTAGCGCAACAGCGCCTGCCGGGCGCGCGCCTCCTGCGCCTGCGCCAGGAACCGGTTGCGAGAGGCGTCGATCACCGGCAGCAGCGCGTTGGCGCCGAGCGTCCAGGTCGACGCGCTGCTCGAGACGAGATCGGCCAGCGAGCGGCTCTGCAGGCCCAGCACGCCCGTCAGCGAGAAGGTCGGCATCAGGGCGGCGCGCTGCGCCTCGGCTCGAAAGGTCGCCGCCTCCAGCTCCTCGCGCGCGGCCATGAGGTCGGGGCGCCGCTCGAGCAGCGAGGAGGGAAGTCCCTCCGGGACCTCCAGCGGGGCGATGAGGGTCGCACCCGCCGGGACGACCGCCTCCGCCCGCGCCAGCGGTCGGCCGAGCAGCAGGGAGATCCGGTTCTCCGCCTGCGCGACCTGCTGGTCGATCGCGGGCAGTCGGGCAGCGACGCCGAGCATCGCGGCCTGCGCACGCGCGAGTTCGAGCGCGGAGCCGCGCCCGGCCTCGTGCCGGCGGCCCACCAGATCGGTGAAGGCTTCGCGCGAGGCGAGCGCCTCGACCACGATCGCGCGCTGCTCGCGCAGCGCGACGATGTCGTACCAGGCCAGGGCCACATCGACCGCGAGCCCGATCGCCACCGTCTCGCGGGCATAGCGGCTCGCGAGGAAGTCGGCGCGAGCGGCGAATTCCAGCGACTTCAGGCGCCCCCAGACGTCGGCCTCGTACGAGAAGCCGGCGGTCACCCCGCGCAACTGCAATGCCCGGTCCGCGCCCGGGGCCAGCACGGTCCGGTAGCGCTGCGGGAGCTGCTCGCGCGAGGCATCGGCGCCCAGCACGAGTCGCGGCAGCTCGGCGTACTCCGCGGGTCCCACCAGCGCGCGCGCCTCCTCGATCCGGGCCACGGCGATCTGCAGGTCGCGGTTGCCCGCGAGCGCCTCGGCGATCGCCGCGCGCAGCGGCACATCGGGCCACCACTGCCAGCCGTCGAGCATCGCCGCCGGCCCGGTGGCCGGCTCCCGCCCGCCGCGAAAGCGATCGGGCATGCGGACCCCGGTGTCCACCGGCTCGCGTCGCGCGGGCGTGCAG
The DNA here is from genome assembly GCA_903831455.1 of uncultured Pseudomonadota bacterium. Classification (GTDB taxonomy): domain Bacteria; phylum Pseudomonadota; class Gammaproteobacteria; order Burkholderiales; family CAIKXV01; genus CAIKXV01. The sequence goes on from CAIKXV010000033.1 coordinate 12,573, forward strand.
CCGGCCGCCGCCACCAGCGCCAGCAGCGTGCAGACCGTGCGTCGACCGATCTCAGCCATGACCGCCTCCGCGCCCCGGCCGGAGACCCCGCGCCCGGTCGACCATGCCGCGCACGATCACGTAGAAGGCCGGGGTGAGAAACAGGCCGAAGAAGGTCACGCCCAGCATCCCGCTGAACACGGCAACACCCATCGCCTGGCGCATCTCGGCACCTGCCCCGTAGGACACGACCAGCGGCAGCACGCCGAGGATGAAGGCAAAGGAGGTCATCAGGATGGGCCGCAGCCGCAGCCGGCTCGCCTGCACCGCAGCCTCGGCTGCGGTGCAGCCCTGGCGCTCGAGTTCGTGGGCGAACTCGACGATCAGGATCGCGTTCTTGCAGGCGAGCCCCACCAGCACCACGAACCCGATCTGCGTGAAGATGTTGTTGTCGCCCGCCCAGCCCATGCGGCCGAACAGCCACACGCCACCGATCGCGCACAACACGCCCATGGGCACGATCAGGATCACCGCCAGGGGCAGCGTCCAGCTCTCGTACTGCGCCGCCAGCACCAGGAACACCAGCAGCGCGCACAACGGCAGCACCAGCAGCGTGGTGTTTCCCGCGAGGATCTGCTGGTAGACGAGGTCGGTCCATTCGAAGGCGACGCCCGGCGGCAGCGTCTCCGCGGCGAGCTGCTCCATGATGCGCTGGGCCTCGCCGCTGCTGTACCCGGGCGCCGCCGCGCCGCTCACGTCGGCCGCGGTGTAGGCGTTGTAGCGCTGGACCCGGTCGGGGCCATAGCCGGGCGACACCCGCAGCACCGCGCCCAGCGGCACCATCTCGCCTGCCGCGTTGCGCACCTTCAGCCGCGCGATGTCCTCGGCGTTCGTGCGCGCCTCGGCCTCGGCCTGTACCCGCACCTGGTAGGTACGGCCGAAGCGGTTGAAATCGTTGACGTAGAGCGAGCCCAGGTAGACCTGCAGCGTCTCGAACACGTCGGACACGGACACGCCCAGCCGCTTGGCCGCCACGCGGTCGATCTCCGCGTCCAGTTGCGGGACATTGATGCCATAGCCCGAGTAGAGGCCGCTCACCCCGGGCGTTTGGCGTGCCCGGGCGAGCAGCGCCTGGGCGGCCTCGTAGAGCACCTCGTGGCCGAGCCCGGCGCGATCCTCCAGTTGCATGCGAAAGCCGCCGGTGGTCCCCAGGCCTCGCACCGGGGGCGGCGGCAGCACCAGCGCCATCGCCTCGCGGATCGACTGCAGCTCGCGATTGAGCGCGCCGGCGATGGCAAAGCCGGACAGGCCGGGACCGCGGCGCTCCTCGAAGTCGCGCAGCGTGACGAACACCACGCCGGCGCTGGAACTGTTGGTGAAGCCGTTGATCGACAGCCCGGGGAAGGCGATCGCGCTGCGCACGCCCGGATGCGCCTGGAGCGTCTCGGACATGCGGCGCACCACGGCCTCGGTGCGGTCGAGCGAGGCGCCCTCGGGCAACTGCACGAATCCGATCAGGTAACCCTTGTCCTGCGCCGGCACGAACCCTCCGGGCACGCGCTGGAACAGCAGCACCATGCAGGCGAGCAGCACCACGTAGACGACCAGCACCGCCGCCTTGCGGCCCACCACGCGCGACACCGCCCCGCCGTAGGCCTGCGCGCCGCGGCGGAACACGCGATCGAACCCGCGGAACAGCCAGCCGAACAGGGCGTCGAGCACGCGGGTCGGGCGATCGGGCGGCGACCCCGCTGGACGCAGCAGCACCGCGGCGAGCGCCGGGGACAGCGTGAGCGAGTTGAACGCGGAGATCACCGTGGAGATCGCGATGGTGAGCGCGAACTGCTTGTAGAACTGGCCCGTCAGTCCGGAGATGAAGGCGATCGGGACGAACACCGCGCACAGGACCAGCGCGATGGCGACGATCGGACCGCTCACCTCGGCCATCGCCCGATGCGCCGCCTCGCGCGGCGCGAGTCCGCCCTCGATGTTGCGCTCGACGTTCTCCACCACGACGATCGCATCGTCGACCACGATGCCGATGGCCAGCACCAGGCCGAACAGCGTGAGGGCATTGATCGAGAAGCCGGCCGCCAGCATCACCGCGAAGGTGCCGACGATGGACACCGGCACGGCCAGCAGCGCGATCACCGATGCGCGCCAGGTCTGCAGGAACAGCACGACGACGAGCACCACCAGCAGCACGGCCTCGAGCAGCGTGCGCACCACCTCGCGGATCGAGTCGCGGGTGAATCGCGTGGGGTCGTAGACGATCGAGTGGCGGATCCCCTCCGGGAAGCTCTTCTCGAGCGTCGCCATCGTGCCGCGCACAGCATCGGCCAGCGCCAGCGAGTTCGACCCCGGCGCCTGGAAGATCGGGATCGCCACCGCTGGCCGGTTGTCGAGCAGGCTGCGCAGCGAATAGTCGCCCGCGCCCAGTTCGATGCGCGCGACGTCGCGCAGCCGCACCACCGCGCCATCCGCCCCGGTGCGCACGACGATGTCGCCGAACTCCTCCTCGCTCGCGAGCCGGCCGCGGGCGTTGATCAGCAGTTCGAACGCCGCCTCGCCGGTGGAGGGCTGGCCGCCCACCACGCCGGCGGCCGCCTGCAGGTTCTGCTCGCGGATCGCGCGCACGACATCGCCCGCCGCGAGCCCGCGCGCGGCCGCCCGACCAGGGTCGAGCCAGACCCGCATCGCGTAGTCGCCGCCGCCGAAGATCAGCACCTGCCCGACGCCATCGAGCCGCGCCAGCGCATCGCGCACGTTGAGCAGCGCGAAGTTGCGAAGGTAGAGCGCGTCGTAGCGCTCGTCGGGTGCATACAGGTGCACCACCATCATCAGGTCGGCGGAGGTCTTCTGCGTCGTCACGCCCAGCGCGCGCGTGGGCTCGGGCAGGCGCGGCAGCACCTGTGCGATCCGGTTCTGCACCTGCACCTGTGCCTTGTCGATGTCGGCGCCGACCCGGAAGGTCACGGTGATCAGCACCGCCCCGTTCGCGGTCGACTGCGAGCCCATGTAGAGCATCCCCTCGACGCCGTTGATGGCCTCCTCGAGCGGCGCGGCGACCGTGTCGGCGAGCACCCTCGGGTTGGCCCCGGGGAACTGCGCGCGCACCTGCACCGAGGGCGGGGAGACCTCGGGGTACTCGGAAATCGGCAGGAACCAGACCGCGATCGCCCCGGCGACGAACACCAGGAGCGAGAGCACGGCCGAGAGCACCGGCCGGTCGATGAAACGCCGCGACAGGTCCACGCCGATGCGCGCGCGCTAGCGGGCCGGAGCCGCGCCGCCGGCCGCGGGCGCGCTCGCACGCTCGCGCGGGTCCATCGGCACCTCGACCGGCTGCACCGCCATGCCGGGTCGCACCCGCTGCTGGCCCTCGACGATCACCCGCTCGCCCGCCGCCAGCCCCTCGCGGATCACGCGCAGCCCGCCGGTGGCGCCGCCGGGCACGACCTGCCGGTAGACGGCACGACCCGACTCGTCGACCACGAGCACGAAGCGCCGGGTCTGGTCGGTGCCGATCGCGCGATCGTCGACCAGCACCGCGGGCGCCGGTGCCGCCGCCGAGAGCCGTACCCGCGCATACAACCCGGGCGTGTAGCGGGCGTCGCGGTTGTCGAGCAGCGCACGCGCGAGGATGGTCCCGGTCTGTGCATTGACCCGGTTGTCGACGAACTCCACCCGGCCACGAGCGGGAAACCCGGTTTCGGTCGCCAGTCCCACCTCGACGCTCGCCCCGCGCACGCCGGCCCCGGGACGGGATGCGGCTGCGCGCAGGAAGGTCTGCTCGTCGGCTTCGAACGCCACGTAGACCGGGTGCTGGCGAACCAGCGTGGTCAGCACGGTCTGGCCCGCCGTCACGAAGTTGCCGGCAGTGACCTCCGCCCGCCCGCTGCGCCCGGCGATCGGCGCCTGCACGCGCGTGTAACCCAGCGCCAGGCGCGCGGCCGCCAGCGAGGACTCGCCCGCGGCGAGCGCCGCCTCGGCATCGCGCGCGGCCGCGCTGCGCTCGTCCAGTTCCTGCCGGGACACCGCGCCGGACTCGACCAGCCGGGCGGTGCGCTCGCGCTCGGCGCGCGCGAGGTCGAGCCGGTTGCGCGCACGCGCGACCTCGGCCTCGAGTCGGCCCACCTCCACCCGGAACGGCTCGGGGTCGATCTCGAACAGCACGTCGCCGGCCGCCACGGCGGCGCCCTGTACGTAGGCCACCCGCTGCAGGTAACCCGAGACGCGCGGGCGCAGTTCGACCCGCTCGACGGCCTCGATGCGCCCGACGAAGGTCTCCGACTCGCCCACCGGCCGCTCGACCGCCGCCGCGACGCTGACCGGCGGCGCAGGCGGCCCGCCCTTGGCGGGCGGCGCCGCTTCGCGCCCGCTGCAGCCCGCGAGGGCGATCGCGAGCAACCCGGCGATCGCGAGGCCGGAACCGGTCGACCGCAGTCCCGCGGACCGGCGATGGCCGGCCACGGTGGGCAGCAGTCCCGCGGGAGGACGGCGGCCCATCGCGGGCGCGATCAGCGCGCCGCCATGCGCTGCGCCGCGCTGCGCACCGACTTCACGATGTTCACGTAACCGGTACAGCGGCAGAGGTTGCCTTCGAGCCCATGGATGATCTGCTCGTCGGTCGGATCGGGGTGGCGCCGCAGCAGTTCGGCCGTCGCCATGATCATGCCCGGCGTGCAGAAGCCGCACTGCAGCCCGTGGCATTCGGAGAAGGCCTGCTGGATGGGATGCAGGCGGTCGCCATCGGCCATCCCCTCGATGGTGGTGACCGAGGCACCCTCGGCCTGCAGCGCGAGCATCGTGCACGACTTGACCGCGCGCCCATCCACGTGGACCGTGCAGGCGCCGCACTGCGTCGTATCGCACCCCACGTGCGTGCCGGTGAGGTTCAACTGGTCGCGCAGCACCTGCACGAGCAGGGTGCGGCCCTCGACCTCGACCTTGCCCGCCTTGCCGTTGACCGTGATCTGGATCGTCTTCTTCATGGTTCAGCCCGCCTTCGCGCCCGTGTGCATCATCCCCAGCGTGCGCTCGGCCATCACCCGCGCGAGCTGCATCCGGTAGTCGCGGCTTCCGTGGATGTCCGCCGAGAATCGGTCCGCCTCCAGCGCGACGCCCCGCAGCGCCTGCGGCGAGAACGCCGCGCCGAGCGCCGCCTCGGCCTGCGTCCAGCGGAACACGCCATTGCCCGCCCCGGTCACCGCGACCCGCACGCCGCCGGGGGTCCGGGCGATGAAGACGCCAGCCATCGCGTAGCCGGTCGCCGGATGGGGAAACTTCGTGTAGCCCGCGGCCAGCGGCACCGGGAAGCGCACGCCGCGGATGATCTCGCCCTCCTCGAGCGCGGTGTCGAAGAGGCCGCGGAAGAAGTCGTCGGCCGCGATGCTGCGCCGGTCGGTCAGCACGGTGGCCCCCAGGCCCAGCACGGCGGCAGGGTAGTCGGCCGCGGGATCGTTGTTCGCGATCGAGCCGCCGATCGTGCCCATGTGGCGGACCTGCGGGTCGCCGATGCCCGCGGCGAGGCAGGCGAGCGCCGGGATGGCCGACACGACCTCGGCCGAGCCCGCCACGGTCTCGTGGGTGGTCGCCGCACCGACGGCGATCGCATCGCCGTCACGGCAGATGCCGCGCAGTTCGTCGAGCACCCCCACATGCACCACGTGCGTGGGCTGCGCGAGGCGCTGCTTGAGCGTGGGGATCAGCGTCATGCCGCCGGACATCAGGCGGGCTTCCGGGCTGGCGGCCATCCGGGCCGCCGCGTCGGCCAGCGAGGCCGGTCGCACGTATTCGAAATCGTACATGTCGGTTTCCTCAAGCCTTGGCGCCCGCGGCGCGAATCGCTTCCCACACCCGCGCAGGGGTGAACGGCATGTCCATCGGCGGCGCGCCGAGCGGGCGCAGCGCGTCGGACATCGCGTTGACCAGGGCGGAGAGCGAGCCGGTGCAGCCGGACTCGCCCACGCCCTTGGCCCCGAGCGAGTTGATCGCGCTGGGCACGCAGTTCTCCTCGACCGTGATGTTGCGCAGGGTGCCGGCGCGCGGCATCGGGTAATCCATGAAGCTGCCGGTCATCAGCTGGCCGGTCGCCTCGTCGTAGATCGCCTTCTCGCCGAACACCTGGCCGATGCCCTGCACCACGCCCCCATGCACCTGGCCCTCGACGATGGTGTGGTTGACCGCGTGCCCGCAGTCATCCACCGCCACGTAGGACACCAGTTCGGTGACGCCGGTCTGCGGATCGATCTCGACCTCGGCGATGTGGCATCCGGTGGGGAAGGTCGACAGCACGGTGGCC
>CAIKXV010000034.1 GCA_903831455.1 uncultured Pseudomonadota bacterium
GGGCAGGGTGCTTTGCATGGGCTCCGTAGCCGGGCGGCGAGCGTTCGCAGCGACCCGCCCGCCGGGCCGCTCCGGCTCGCCGGGGCGCAGAGCCTCGCGTGGCCGACGCCCCGAGGCACGATGGTACCATCCGCTCGCGATGACTCCCTCCCAGGCCCCCGCTTCCCCGGCCCCCCAGCCCCCGGCGTCCGGGGCACCGATGCGCGACCCCGGGCCGATGCTCGCGCTCGCCCGGCGGGTGATCGAGACCGAAGCGGCCGCCGTGTCGGCGCTGGCGGCCCGACTCGACGAACGCTTCGTGCAGGCGGTGCGCCTGATCCTCGAGTGCCGCGGGCGCGTGGTGGTGAGCGGCATGGGCAAGTCGGGCCACATCGGCCGCAAGGTCGCCGCGACCATGGCAAGCACCGGAACCCCGGCGTTCTTCGTGCATCCGGCCGAGGCACTGCATGGCGACCTGGGCATGATCACGCGCGAGGACGTGCTGGTGGCACTGTCGCACTCGGGCGAGACCGAGGAACTGCTTCGCATCCTTCCGGCCGTGCGTCGCCAGGGCGCGCGCCTGATCGCGATCACCGGCCGCACCACGTCCTCGCTTGCGCGCGAGGCCGACGCGGTGCTCGATGCCGGCGTCGCCGAGGAGGCCTGTCCGCTCGGCCTGGCGCCCACGGCCAGCACGACCGCCGCCCTTGCCTTCGGCGATGCGCTGGCCGTGGCACTGCTCGACGCCCGGGGCTTCGGCCCCGAGGACTTCGCGCGCTCGCACCCCGGCGGTCGCCTCGGCCTGCGACTGCTCACGCATGTCGCCGACGTGATGCGCTCCGGCGATGCGATCCCCAGCGTGCGGCCGCAGGCTCCGCTCGCGGAGGTGATCCTCGAGGTGAGCCGCAAGGGCATGGGCTTCGCGATCGTCACCGGCCCGGACGGCGAACTGCGCGGCGTGTTCACCGACGGCGACCTGCGGCGACTGTTCGACCGGGCCGCGGACTTCCGCCGGCTCGCCGTCGCCGAGGTGATGTCGCGCGAGCCACGCTCGATCGGTCCGCAGGCGCTCGCGGTGGAGGCGGTCGAGCTGATGGAGCGCCATCGCGTGAGCCAGTTGCCGGTCACCGACGATCGGGGCCGCGTCGTCGGCGCACTCAACATGCACGACCTGTTCGCCGCGGGTGTGGTGTGACCGCGCCGCGACCGTGAAGGCCGATCCCGCGCTGGCGGCGATGCCGCTGGCCCTGCGCTGGCGCGCGGTGAAGCTGGCGATCTTCGACGTCGATGGGGTGCTGACCGACGGAGGGCTTGCACTGACGCCCGCGCAGGCGGCCGTGTCCGAGACCAAGCGCTTCCACGTGATCGACGGCCACGGCGTGAAACTGGTGGCGCGAGCGGGAATCGAGGTGGCGTGGATTTCCGGCCGCGACTCGCCCGTGGTGGCCGCACGCGCGGCGGAACTGGGGGTGCGCACGCTGCGGCAGGGCACGGGCGACAAGCTGCCGGCGATGCTCGAACTCTGCGAGCAGCGGGGAATCGACCCCGCCCAGGTGCTGTGCATCGGCGACGACCTGGCCGACCTGCGGCTGTTTCCCCACGTGGCGGTGGCCGTCACCGTACCCCATGCCCCGGCGGCCGTGCGTCTTGCGGCCGATGTGGTGCTGCGCGCGGCCGGCGGCGCCGGCGCGGTGCGTGAACTGGCCGAGCGCCTGGTGCTGGCGGTCGGTCGCCCCGACCTGCTCGGCGAGGGCGGCGCCTGAGGATGGGCAGCGAACGCCTCGCGCTCGTGTTCCCGGTGCTGGTGGCGGCAGTGCTGGCCGCGCTGACCTTCTGGCTGGACCAGCTGGTCCAAGCCGGCAATCCCGCCGCGCGCGTCGTCAGCCGGGAGCCGGATTTCGTCGTGCAGGAACTCTCGGCCACGCAGACCGGCGAGGACGGCAAGCCCCGCCACGTGCTCAAGGCCAGCCGCATGACCCACTACCCGGCCGACGACACCACCCTGCTCGAACAGCCGCGCCTGTCGCATTTCCGAGAAAACCGCATGGAAGTGCAGGCCCGTTCGCAGCAGGCCACCCTCTCGGGCGACGGCAAGACGGTACGGATGAGCGGCGACGTGCTGCTCGTGCGCGGCGCATACGGCAACCAGGGCGAACTCACGATGCGTACCGAGGAACTGACCGTGCTGCCCGACGAGGGCATCGCGCGCACCGCCATGCCGGTGACGCTCACCAGTCCCACCAGTCGTACCGATGCCACGGGACTGGAATTCGACTACGATCGTCGCAGGCTCACGCTGCAGTCGAACGTCCGCATGTCGATCCGTCCGCGTTGAACCGCACAGCCCGGTCCCTCCCGATGCCCTCGACGATCGCCCCCAGTCCCTGCCGGTCGCCCGGCGCAGCGCGGTCGTGCATGCGCTGGCCCCGGGTCGCGATGGTGGCCGTGGCGCTGCTCGGCGCGCTGGCGGGCCCGCCGGCGCTCGCGCAGAAACTCGACCGGGACAAGCCGGTCAACATCGAGGCCGACCGGGTGGAGGTCGACGAGCAGCGCCAGGAAAGCACCTTCATCGGCAACGTGCAGATCACCCAGGGGTCGATGGTGATCCGCGGCGATCGCATCGTCGTGCGCCAGGACCGCAAGGGCTTCAACTACGGCACCGCGTTCGGCTCCGCGAAGGAGCAGGCGTATTTCAGGCAACGCCGCGACGGCACCGACGAGTACGTGGAGGGATGGGCCGACCGTCTCGAGTACGACGGCCGGCGCGAGACCGTGCAGTTCTTCACCCGCGCGCGCCTGCTGCGCGGGGGCGACGAGGTACGCGGCGACTACATGGTCTACGAGATGGCCTCGGAACTGTTCCGCGTGATCGGCGCAGGCAAGGCGGGCGCGAACGCGAACAATCCGCAGGGTCGCGTGCGCGCAGTGCTCCAGCCCCGACCGCGCGAGGACGAGAAGCCCGGCGCGGAGCGAAGCAAGGCGGCCCCGCCGGGCGTGACGCTCAAGCCGGCGACCGGCGTGGCCGCCCCGCGCGAATGACGCCCGACGCCGAACACGCCGCACCGGCCACCGCAGGACCTCCCGCCCCGGCGGAACCGGCCCCCGGCGACCGCGCACTGCATGTCTCGAGGCTGCGCAAGCGCTACCGCTCGCGCACCGTGGTCCGGGACGTGTCGCTCACCGTGGCGGGCGGCGAGGTCGTGGGGCTGCTGGGGCCGAACGGCGCGGGCAAGACGACCTGCTTCTACATGATCGTCGGCCTGGTCGCGGCCGACGAGGGGGAGATCAGGCTCGATGGCCACGACGTCACCGCGCTGCCCATGCACCGCCGGGCCCGCCTCGGCCTGTCCTACCTGCCCCAGGAGGCCTCGATCTTCCGGCGACTGAGCGTGGCGGACAACGTGCGGGCCGTGCTGCAGGTGCGCGGCCTGGCGGCCGACGAGGTGGAGCGTCGCCTGGCCTCGCTGCTCGATGAACTCCACATCGCGCACCTCGCCGCCAGCCCGGCGTTGAGCCTGTCCGGCGGCGAGCGGCGGCGGTGCGAGATCGCGCGCGCCCTCGCCACCGAGCCCCGGTTCATCCTGCTCGACGAGCCCTTCGCCGGCGTCGATCCGATCGCGGTGATCGACATCCAGCGCATCATCGGGTTCCTGCGCGATCGGGGGATCGGGGTGCTGATCACCGACCACAACGTGCGCGAGACGCTGGGCATCTGCGACCGCGCCTACATCATCAATGACGGTACCGTCCTCGCGTCCGGGAAGCCCCGGGAAATCGTCTACAATGAACTGGTGAGGAAGGTCTATCTCGGGGAGCATTTCCGGCTCTGACCCGGTCCCGGGTCCGGTCCGGGGCCCAGTCGACACGGGCCGCCACGCAGGACTGACCCGGAATTCCACCATGGCGTCGACACCGGCCTCGGCCGCCCCCACCTCCCGCCCCGGATCCGGCCGCGTCCCGTGCTCCCGCGCCGTCCCGTGCTGGCCGGCACCGCCGCGATGAAAGGCGGACTCCAGCTGCGCCTGTCGCAGCACCTCACGCTGACGCCGCAACTGCAGCAGTCGATCCGCCTGTTGCAGTTGTCCACGCTCGAGTTGAACCAGGAGCTCGAGCAGTTCCTCCAGGACAACCCGCTGCTCGAACGCGAGGACGAGTCGGATGATCCGGTGGCGGCGGCCGTCCCGCTCGCCGACGCGGCGCTGCCCGGCGACGGCGCGAGCACGTCGTCGGCCACCGGGCTCGAGGAAGCTCCCGAAGAGCGGCCGGTCGATACGGACCCGGACCTCGCCGAGCCGGCGTGGGATCTCGACACCACCTGGGACGGGGACGACGGCGCCGGCGGCGGCGAAGCACCGGACGAGGAAGACGGGCGCGAGCGGCAGCAATCCGGGGAGGCCTCGCTCAGGGAGCACCTGCTGGCGCAGGCCGGCCTCCTGGCCCTGTCACCGCGCGACCGTGCGCTCGTCGAGATCCTGATCGACGCGCTCGACGATGACGGACTTCTCGCCCAGCCGCTGGAGGAGATCCTCGAACTGCTGCCCCCCGAGGCGGGAATCGAACCGGAGGAACTCGGGATCGCGCTGCGCCACCTGCAGAACCTCGACCCGGTGGGCATCGGCGCGCGCTCGCTGGGCGAATGCCTGGCGCTGCAGTTGCGCGCCCTGCCCGAGGACACGCCGGGCCGAGCCGACGCGATCACCGTCGTGAGCGATCACCTCGAGACGCTCGCCGCGCGCGATTTCACCCGCCTGCGCCGCCTGCTGCGCTGCGACGAGGACCATCTGCGCGAGGTCCAGTCGCTGGTGTCACGCCTGAATCCGCGGCCGGGCGCACAGCATTCGGGAGCCGCAGCCCGCTTCGTGATCCCGGACGTCCTGGTGCGCCGCGCACGCGGCGTCTGGACGGCGTCCCTCAACCCGGATGCCATGCCGCGACTGCGGGTGAACCGGATGTATGCCGACATCCTGCGGCGCCACCGCGACGCCTCGCACGCACAGCTCGCGGGGCAGCTGCAGGAGGCGCGCTGGCTGATCAAGAACGTGCAGCAGCGGTTCGACACGATCCTGCGCGTCTCCCAGGCCATCGTGCACCGGCAGCGCCGATTCTTCGACCACGGCGAGGTGGCGATGCGCCCCCTCGTGCTGCGCGAGATCGCCGACGAACTCGGGCTGCACGAGTCGACCGTCTCGCGGGTGACCACGCAGAAGTTCATGCTCACTCCCCGCGGGATCCTCGAACTGAAGTATTTCTTCGGCAGCCACGTCGCGACCGAGGCCGGCGGCGAGTGCTCGGCCACCGCGATTCGCGCGCTGATCCGGCAACTGGTCGGCGCCGAGGACCGGCGACAGCCGCTGTCGGACAGCCGGCTCGCCGAGATCCTCGGCGAGCAGGGTATCGTGGTGGCCCGAAGGACCGTCGCGAAGTACCGCGAGTCCCTGCAGATCCTGCCGGTCAACCTGCGCAAGAGCCTCTGAGCCCCCGGACGCTTCCGGGATTCCACCAGGAGAGTCGAGCATGAACATCCAGATCACCGGGCACCACGTCGAGGTCACCGCGGCCATCCGCGACTACGTGCAGGCCAAGCTCGAGCGGGTGATGCGGCACTTCGATCACGTGATCGACGCGCAGGTCATCCTCTCGGTGGACAAGCTGGTGCAGAAGGTCGAGGCCACGCTGCACCTGCGCGGGCACGACATCTTCGCGAGCAGCGAGGACGCGAACATGTACGCGGCGATCGACAGCCTTGCCGACAAGCTCGACCGCGCCGTGATCCGGCACAAGGAAAAACAGCAGGATCGACGCGGCCCGACGCCGCAGGCGGAAATCGGGTAACTTCCGCGCCGCGCGAGCGGCCGGCCTCCCGCCGGCCGCAGGACAGACCCTTCCGCGATGACCGCCACCTCCAACCTCATCGCCGGCCTGGTGCCGGATTCCAACGTGCTGCTCGGCTGCGACCTCGGCAGCAAGAAACGCGTGTTCGAGCGCATCGGACTGCTGGTCGAGAACCACCATGGCATCGGCCGCAGCACGGTCTTCGACAGCCTGTTCGCCCGCGAACGGCTGGGGTCCACCGGGCTGGGGCAGGGCGTGGCGATCCCGCACGGCCGGATCAAGGGCCTGCGCGAGGCCATCGGCGTGTTCGTTCGCATGGGGGCTCCGATCGCCTTCGATGCCCCGGACGGCGCGCCGGTGAACCTGATCTTCGCGCTGCTGGTGCCCGAACGGGCGACCGACCTGCACCTGGAGATCCTCGCCCAGCTCGCCGAACTGTTCAGCGATCGCGACATGCGGCAGCAACTGGCCGCGGCGACCGATGTCGCCGTGCTGCGGTCCCTCCTGGAACAGTGGTCTCCCGATGCAACCGCTCAGCGCAGCCCGACTGTTTGAAGACACCCGCGAGCGCCTGCAACTCGCCTGGCTGGCCGGCGAGGAGCATGGCAGGCGCGAACTGGACGGCGCTCGCATCCAGCGCTCGAGCCAGGGACTGATCGGCCATCTCAACCTGATCCACCCGAACTGGATCCAGGTGCTCTCGCCCACCGAACTGCAGCACCTCGAGGCGCAGGGAGCGGAAGAGCGCCTCAGGGCCCTGGGCGCCCTGGCCTCCGCCGACACCTTCTGCGTGCTGGTCACCGAGGCAGGCGCCCTGCCCGCCGAATTCGCCGAATTCGCGCGTACGCGGAAGATCCCCGTCCTCGGTTCGCCGCTGCCCAGCACACAGGTGATGTGGATCCTGCGCCCCTACCTCTCCCGGGCGCTCGCCGAGAGCACGCAGATGCACGGCGTGCTGCTCGACGTCCTCGACATGGGGGTGCTGATCACCGGCGCCAGCGGCGTCGGCAAGAGCGAACTGGCGCTCGAGCTGGTCAGTCGCGGCCACGGGCTGGTGGCCGACGACGTGGTCGACGTCTACCGCATCGCGCCGCACATCATCGAGGGGCGCTGTCCGCCGATGCTGAAGGATTTCCTGGAGGTGCGCGGACTGGGCATGCTCGACATCCGGACGATCTTCGGCGAGACCGCGGTACGGGTGAAGAAGAACGTCAAGCTGATCGTCGAGCTGCAGCGCGCCTCCCACGACCCTTCGGCGGGCGTCGAGCGCCTGCCGCTGCGACCGGACGAGCAGGTGGTGCTCGGCGTGCCCGTGCGCAAGGTGATCCTGCCGGTGGCCGCAGGGCGCAACCTCGCGGTGCTCACCGAGGCGGCCGTACGCAGCTTCGTGCTGGAGTTGCGCGGCATCGACAGCACGCAGGCCTTCATTCGCAGGCAGCAGGACAGCATGACCGGCGGCGAGGCGGACTAGACGCGGAGGAAGGCGCATGCGCATCACGCTGGTCACCGGACTGTCCGGCTCGGGCAAGAGCGTTGCCCTGAACGTCCTGGAGGACGAGGGGGCCTACTGCGTGGACAACCTTCCGGCCAGCGTGCTCGAACCCCTGGTCGTCGAACTCGCCGGGCGCGGACAGCAGCACCTCGCCGTCGGCATCGACGCGCGCAGCCTGGATACGGTCGCCACCCTGCCCTCGCGCGTGGCGGCGCTGCGCGCGACCGGGCACGAGGCGCACCTGATCTATCTCGACGCCGACGAGGCGACGCTGGTCGAGCGGTTCTCCGAGACGCGCCGACGCCATCCGCTGTCCGATGGATCGCTGACGCTCGAGGAGTGCATCGCGCGCGAGCGCGAACTGCTGGCGCCGCTGCTCGAGCCCGCGCACCGCATCGACACCACCCGGATGAGCTCGGCCGCCCTTCGCGCGCGGGTGCTCGCGCTCACCGGCCTCGCCCGCTCGCATCTGACGCTGCTATTCGAGTCCTTCGCGTTCAAGCGCGGCCTGCCGCGCGATGCCGACCTCGTGTTCGACGTGCGCTGCCTGCCCAACCCGCATTACGACCCCCGCCTGCGTCCGCTCACCGGCCGCGACGCGCCGGTGGCCGCCTTCCTCGAGGCCGAACCCTCGGTGCAGCGGATGCTCGCCGACATCCGGCGCTTCGTGCGCGAGTGGCTACCCGCCTACGTAGGCGACAGTCGAAGCTACCTGACCGTCGCGGTCGGCTGCACCGGCGGGCGCCATCGGTCGGTCTACATCGTCGAGCAGCTCGCCCGCGACTTCGCCGGCGAGCCGCGCGCGCTGGTGCGGCACCGTGAGTTGCCGGAGGCCGGCGCATGACCGCGCGCCCGATGGCGCGCGTCGGGCGCGCGAGCGTGCGGTGGCTGTGCACCCTGCTGGTGGTCGTCTCGCTCGCGCCGGCGGACGGATCGGCGCAGGCCGGCCCGCCCTCGACCTCGCTCGCGCCGCGCAGCCTGTCGCTACCCTCGCCCGCGCCGGCTGGCGGATCGTGGGTGCGCATCCCCGCGGCGGGTCCCGACGAGCTCGCCTACGACGAGGACAAGGTGGTGGTCAGCGGCGCGGAGGTGTCCTACTGGCGCCGCATCGTGTTCGCGCAACCGCAGGCCTTCCGCAACCACTCGGTGCGCGCAGCGCTGTATCGCGAGCAGATCCACTGCGAGGAGCATACGCTGCGCGTGCTGGCGCATGCCTTCCAGAGCGCCGACGGCACGCTGATCGAACAGGCGAGCTTTCCATCGCCGGAGTCGAGCCCGGTGGTCCCGGACACCGTCGGCGACGCGCTCTGGCGCGCCCTGTGCCCGCGGGTCGCACAGCGACGCGGCGCCGAGGAACGGGTGCGTGCCGCGCAGGAACGGCTGGACAGCCGGCGTCGCGAACTGGAACGGCTGCGCGGCGAGGTAGAAGCATTGGAGAACAGCCTCGCGAAGCTGCGTGCCGAGACCGGCCCGGTCGATCGCGACGCCCCTCGCCCCTCCGGCCGACAGGTTCCCTGATGCAGATGCCGATCTTCCCCCTGGGAACCGTGCTGTTCCCGGGAGGCGTGTTGCCCTTGCGCATCTTCGAGCAGCGCTATCTCGAGATGACGAAGGCCTGCCTGCGCGACGGGTCCGGGTTCGGGGTCTGCCTGATCCGCGAAGGACGCGAGGTCGGCTCGGCCGCGGTGCCGGCCGAGATCGGCTGCATCGCACGCGTGCGCGAATGGGACATGCCCCAACTGGGGATCTTCACGCTCGTCACGGAGGGCGTCGGACGCTTCCGGCTCGGCGCGCGCGAGGCCGACCGCAGGGGCCTGCTGATCGGCGAGATCGAAGAGTTGCCCGACCTGCCGGCACCCGAGCCGGCACCCGCCGAACTCGCGGGCTGCACGACCCTCCTGCGCTCGATCGTCGAGCGCATCGGCGAGGACAAGCTGCCCAGCCCGCCTCGCTACGACGACGCGGCGTGGGTGGCCTATCGCCTGGCGGAGTTCATGCCGCTCGACCCCGCGGCACGCCAGCGCCTGCTCGAAATGGACGACGCCGACCTCCTGTTGGGCGTGGTCGCGCGCCTGATCCGGCAACAGGACGGCAAGGGCTGAGTTCAGGCCGGCCGCTCGCCGGATTCCTCGCCCGGCGGTTCGGGCGAAGCCAGGCCCTCGCGGTCGCCGATCCCGTGGTGCAGCGCCACGCGCGCGACCAGGTAGGCGGACACGGGCGCGGTGAGGAACAGGAACAGCGCCACCAGCCACTCGTTCGCGCTGACGCCGCGGCCGTAGGCGAGCCCGGACAGCGCGGCCGCGGCAAGCAGGCAGCCCACGCCCAGGGTCGCGGCCTTGGTCGGCGCATGCATGCGCTGGTACACGTCGCGCAGCCGGATCACGCCGATGCCACTCACCAGCACGAAAAGACCGCCCGCGAGCACCAGCACGGCCAGCAGCGCCTCCAGGAGCAACCCTCCGAAGGTCATCGCAGCACCTCGCGGCGCAGTGCGAAGCGCGCAAACGCGACCGATCCTGCGAAGCCGAGCATGGCGATGATCAGCACCGCCTCGAAGTGCACGTCGTCACCCTCCCAGATGCCCAGCAGCACGACGAGCGCGACCGCGTTCACGTACAGCGTGTCGAGCGCAAGGATGCGGTCGGACAGCGTCGGGCCACGCAGCAGGCGGACCAGCACCATCAGCATGGATGCGCTCACCAGGGCGAACGCGATCACGAGGGCGGCATCGAGCACGAGAAGATCTCCGCGAGCGGTCGCTCGTAGCGTTCCCGGATCGAATCGATCACGGCCTGCGGATCCGGGGCATGCAGGCAGTGGATGACGAGCGTGCGGCGATCGGGCGAGATGTCCACGGTCAGGGTGCCCGGCGTGAGCGTGATGATGCCCGCGAGGAGCGCGACCGCACCGGGATCGTCCAGCCTGCACGGCACCTCGATGAAGCGCGAGCGGATTCGCCTGCGCGACCCCAGCACCAGCCGGGCCACCTGCAGGTTCGAGGTCACCACGTCGCAGGCGACCCGTGCCACCAGGCGCAGCGCCGCCCCGGGCGCACGCAGCGGCCGGCTGCCCGCGCGAAGCGACGAGGCCGCGCGCGGCAGCCCCACCGCGAGCAGGGCCGCGAGGACGACCTGCGCCGGATCGAGCGTTTCGACGAGCAGCAACCAGAAGGCGAATACCAGCGCCGACAGCAGGGGATGGGGCAGCCAGCGCCTCACAGCGCCACCTCGTGGGATTCCACGGCGGGTCCGCGCTGGCGGGTGCGAAGTCGATCGCCGTCGAGCAGGAGCCCGGGCGGGGTCTCCTCCTCCGGAGGCTGGATGACGGCCGATACGTAGGCCTCCACGTCCAGCGCCTGCCGCGCGGCCTCGTCGGTGAACCGGGCCACCGGACCCGCGCCAATGGTGAGCAGCACCACGCAGGCGCAGAGCAGGCCGATCGGGCCACGCCGACCGTGAACCGCAATGCAGTCCCCGACCGGGCGGTCGTCGCCGCCGCCGCGCCGACCGGGTCGCCAGAAGAGGATGCTGCCAGCGCGCGCCAGCGAAACCACGAACACGAGCGTGCCGGCCAGGATCGCGATCCACGCGATCGTCGCCCCGCGGGCGTCGAGCACGCCCTGGAGGACGGCGAGCTTGGCGAGGAAGCCGGAGAGCGGGGGTAGTCCGGACGAGGCGAGCGCCGCGAACAGGAAGACCGGAGCGATCCAGGGGGCCGTCACCCGCGCGCCGGGTTCGAGCCGATGCCCCGACGCCCCCCGGTCCGCGGCGATCTCCCCGGCCACCAGGAACAGCAGCCCCCCGGCGATCGAGGCATGGACCAGATAGAACAGGGCGGCACCGATCCCGGCGTCGGTGAAGGTACCCACCGCGATCAGCAGCGTGCCGGCCGAGGCGGCCACCAGTTGCGCGGCCAGCGCGCCCAGGCTGCGAGCAGCAGCCGTGCCGAGCGTGGCGAACACCAGCGTACAGACCCCCGCAGGCAGCAGCCACGGCAAGGCGAGACCGGCGGCGACCCCGGCCTGCTCGCCGAACACGACGGTGAACACGCGCAGCAGCGCGTACACGCCCAGCTTGGTCATCACCGCGAACAGGCAGGCGACCGGCGGCGACGCGTTCTCGTATCCCGCCTGCAGCCAGAAGGACAGCGGCAGCACCGCCGCCTTGACCGCGAAGACCACGGCGAGCAGCAGTCCCGCGCCGCGCAGCAGGGCCCTGTCCGCCTCCGGCGCCGCGGCCACCTCGATCGCCAGGTCGGCGAGGTTCAGCGTCCCGGTCGCTCCGTAGAGCACGCCGGCCGCGATCAGGAAGACGGACGAGGCGACGAGGTTGTAGACGACGTAGTGCAGCGTCGCGCGCTGTCGCCCCTGCCCGCCCCCATGCAGCATCAGGCCGTAGGAGGCGATCAGCAGCAGCTCGAAGCAGACGAACAGGTTGAACAGGTCGCCGGTCAGGAACGCGCCGTTCAGTCCGGCGAACTGAAGGTGGAGCAGCGCGTGGAAATGACGCCCGCGCTCGTCCCATCCGCCCAGTGAATACCAGGCGCAGGCCAGTCCGAGCACCGCGGTGGTCGCGAGCATCAGGGCCGAGAGCCGGTCGAGCACGAAGACGATGCCGAACGGCGCCGGCCAGTTGCCCATCGCGTAGACCGCGGGCTCGCCCCCGGAGGACCAGCCCAGCAGCAGCACCGCGCAGAGCACGAGCAGCACGCAGCCCGCCAGCGACAGTGCGCGGCAGGCGCGCGCATGCCGTCGATCGCCGAGCGCGAGCATCACGCCCGCGGTCAGCACCGGCACCACGAAGGGTGCGGCGACGAGCTGGCCGATGGCCTGGCTCACGGCTGCCCCCCCGGCGGCGGACCATCGACATGGTCGCTGCCGCTGCCCGCGTGCAGCGAGACTGCAAGCGCGAGCACCAGCGCGGTCATCGCGAAGCTGATCACGATGGCGGTGAGCACCAGCGCCTGGGGCAGCGGATCGGCGTAGAGATCACCCCCTTCGCGCAGCAGCGGTGGCATGCCGATCGCGAGCCGGCCCATCGAGAAGAGGAATACGTTCACCGCATAGGAGATCAGGGTGAGCCCGAGCATCACCGGGAACGTGCTCGCGCGCAGCAGCAGGTAGACCCCGGCTGCAGTCAGCACGCCGATCCCGCTGGCGACCAGCAGTTCCACTATCGCCCCTCCGGTATCGAGGCGGGCCGCGGCCCGGCGGGCGTCTCGCCCAGGCGCCACAGCACGCCCAGCATGAGCAGCGTGGCGCCACAGACCACCAGCAGCACGCCGAGATCGAAACCCATCGCCGAGGCGAGCGGGATGTCGCCCAGCACCGGCAGCTTCAGGTAACCGTGCGCACTGGTCAGGAACGGGTAGCCGATCAGTGCAGCCCCGATGCCGGTTGCAACCGCCACCAGTACGCCGGCGGCGATCAGGCGCAAGGACGTGTCGCCCGGACTCGCGCCGGCCGATGCCAGCGCGCCCAGCGCCCGTGACACCTCGGCGCGTCCATGCGACATGAACAGCACCAGCACGCCCGCGGAGGCCACCAGCCCGGCCACGAATCCGCCGCCCGGCGCGTTGTGGCCACGGATGAAGAGATGCACCGCGATCGCCAGCACGAAGGGCAGCAGGAACGGGGCGAGCAGGCGCAGCATCAGCGGATGCAGGTCGGCGGCCCATCCCGAGGCGGGTCGACCGGCGCGCGCGAGCGAGACCCCGTCGAACAGCGCATGCAGCACGAGCCCCGCGACCGCGAGCACCAGGATCTCGCCGAGCGTGTCGAACCCCCGGAAGTCGACGATGATCACGTTCACGACGTTGGCACCGCCGCCGCCGGGCAGGCTGTTGCGGATGAAATACTCGGAGATGCTGTCCGGCGCCCGGGTGAGCGCGCCCCAGGCGAGCACGCTCACGCCCGCGCCCGCGGCGATCGCCAGCCCCGCGTCGCGCCAGCGACGCGGACGGTCGCGCTCGACACGGTCGTGCTGGGGAAGGTGGTCGAGCGCGAGCACGAGCAGCAGCACGGTCACCACCTCGACCGCGATCTGGGTGAGGGCGAGATCCGGCGCCGAGAAGTACAGGAACACCAGGCTCACCAGCAGTCCGACGGCGCCGGTGGCGAGCAGCGCGACCAGGCGGCGATGATGAAGCACCACGACCGCGATGCTGGCGGCCACGAGCGCACACCAGACCGCCAGCGCGGGCAGCGACATCGGCAGCAGCGGCGCCTCCCCGGGTTCGACACGCGCATGCAGCGCCGGAATGCCCGCCGCCAGCACGGTGATCGCGACCAGGATCGCCACGTAGCGCTGCAGCGATCCGTTCTGAACCGCGGCCACCGTGCCCGTGGCGCCGCGGGCGAACGCCGCGGTGAGGCCGTCGAAGGCACGCAGGCCCGACAGCCCCCCGGGTCGGTACCGATGCAGGTCGTAGCCGCGCTGCAACCCGACATAAAGCGCCACCCCGCAGGCCAGCGCGACCGCGCTCAACGCGAGCGGAAGGTTGAAGCCGTGCCACAGGTGGATGCCGTATTGCGGAACGTCCCCGAGCAGAACGCCACCGGCGGCCGCGGCCAGCAGGGGGCCCACGACGGCCTCGGGCACCAGCCCGACCACGACGCACAGCACCACCAGCACCTCGACCGGGACGCGCATCCACCGGGGCGGCTCGTGCGGGTCGCGCGCCAGTCCGACCGGGTCGCCGTTGAAGAACACGTCGTGGAAGAGTCGCAACGAGTAGGCGACCGCGAATGCGCCCGCGAGGGTGGTGAACACCGGGACCGCCCAGTCGAACAGGGTGCCGGTGTCCAGCGACACCGCCCGGGCGAGCAGCATTTCCTTGGACAGGAAGCCGTTGAGCAGCGGCACCCCGGCCATCGCCGCGGCCGCCACGGCGACCAGCGTGGCCGTGAACGGCATGTGCCGGGCGAGGCCGTTGATCCGGCGCAGGTCGCGGGTGCCGGTCTCGTGGTCGATGATGCCCGCGGCCATGAACAGCGAGGCCTTGAAGGTCGCGTGGTTGACGATGTGGAACAGGCCCGCCACGACCGCCAGCGGCGTGTCCAGGCCGAACAGCAGGGTGATCAGCCCGAGGTGACTGATCGTCGAGTACGCCAGCAGGCCTTTCAGGTCATGCTGGAAGAGCGCCACCCACGCGGCGAACACCAGGGTGAGCAGGCCGGTGCCGCTGACCGCATAGAACCAAAGGTCGTTGCCGGAGAGCAGCGGATGCAGTCGCGCGAGCAGGAATACGCCCGCCTTCACCAGCGTGGCCGAGTGCAGGTAGGCCGACACCGGGGTGGGCGCGGCCATCGCGTGCGGGAGCCAGAAGTGGAACGGGAACTGCGCGCTCTTCGTGAAGACCGCCGCCAGCACCAGGGCGAGCACCAGCGGGAACGCCGGGTGCCCCTGCAGCAGTTCGCGCTGGTCGAGCAACGCCGACAGTTCGTAGGTCCCGCAGATGCGCCCGACCAGGAGCGCGCCGGCCAGCAGGCACACGCCGCCGGCGCCGGTGACGGTCAGCGCCATGCGTGCGCCGCGCCGGGATTCCGCCCGGTGCTGGCGAAAGCCGATCAGCAGGAACGAGGACAGGCTGGTGCATTCCCAGAACAGCACCAGCAGGAGCAGGTTGTCGGCCAGCACCACGCCGAGCATCGAGCCCATGAACACGAGCAGCAGCGAGAAGAATCGCCTCGGATCGTCCTCGGGGCCGAGGTAGTAGTGCGCGTAGAGGATGACCAGCAGGCCGATGGCCAGCACCAGCAGCGCGAACATGAAGCCCAGCCCGTCGAGCATGAAGCTCAGGTTCACGCCCAGGGCGGGCATCCAGCTCGCGCCACCGAGCAGGACTTCGCCCGAGCGCGCCTGCGGCCAGTACGACAGCAGCAGCGCAAGGGCCAGGGCGGGCGCGACGGCGGCAAACAGCGCCGCCCGGCGACGCTGCGAAGCCGAAGCGAGCCAGGGCAGCGCCGCGCACAGCAGCGGCAGCAGGACGATGGAGATGAAGGACACGACGGGACTCGCGCAAGCCGCTGCCGGAGCGTCCGCCTGTCGAGCGCACCGGCCCCGGCATCCTGGACTCGACATTCCGGCACGCCGTGAACCCGCGCGGGGCGGCGGCGGCTGATCGGCCGGCTGCGAAGCCTACCACCGCGGGCGATCCGCACGGACCTCCCCGGCGGTGCCCGCGGCAGCGCAGGCGACCGGGTCCCGCCTTCAGCCGCGGATCTCGACCGACTCTACCCAGATGACCTCGCAGGCACCGTTGCCGGTGTCCTCGCGGCTGAGCGAACTCGCCCAGCGCCAGCCATCGCGTCCCTGCACCCGCACCAGATAGCCCTGCAGCCGGACGATCTGGCCCACCCTCACGCCGTTGAGCTGCGAGCGCACCGGCGCGCTGGCCGGAATCATGTGCATGTTGGCGCTGCTCGCCTCGATTTCCCGGCGGGGAATCGGGAAATCGCGGGTCCTCCAGTAGTAGAACCGGCCGCTCTGGCTGATCTCGATCCGGTCGAGCACGGCGCTGTCGGACATCCTCCCCCATCCCAGCGCGAGGTCCAGCGGCGAGACCGCGGCCGCGCGGTCGAACGAGTAGCGAGCCACCCCGAGCACCCGCGCCGTCACGTCGAAGCTCGCGACCGCTTCGACCTGATGCCCCTCGTGCTCGAATCGCCGGGGGGTCGACAGCGCGTTCTGCACGGGGGAGGCGTGGACGCCGATGCCCGGGGGCGGCAGGACCGGGCGCGTGCTCCACCAGTTCCAGCCCCCGATGCAAACGGCGACCACCGCCGCGATCCGGAGCCAGTTGTCGCGAAGGGCCTCGAACATCAGCGACGCACCGGGACGCCGGCGAAGGCGGGGCCGACCGGTTCCGGCGCAGCCACGGCCTAGCGCACCAGCGTGACCGGGCAGTGCGCCAGCTGCACCACGCGCGCGGCCACCGAACCGAGCAGCAACCCGGCGACCGGTCCGCGTCCGCGCGTGCCCATCACGATCTCGTCCACGCCAAGCGCCTTCGCGCGCTCGA
>CAIKXV010000035.1 GCA_903831455.1 uncultured Pseudomonadota bacterium
GCAGCACCCAGCCGAAGACGCGTTCGATCGCGGTGCGCG
The DNA here is from genome assembly GCA_903831455.1 of uncultured Pseudomonadota bacterium. Classification (GTDB taxonomy): domain Bacteria; phylum Pseudomonadota; class Gammaproteobacteria; order Burkholderiales; family CAIKXV01; genus CAIKXV01. The sequence goes on from CAIKXV010000035.1 coordinate 40, forward strand.
GGCTCCGGATGAAGCCTTGCCCCATCCAGGCCATGAGGGTTGAAGCGACGGCCAGTCCGACGGCGAACGCGAGGCCGAGCGCGAGCAGGCCCGCGTCGAGCGCGATCATCGTGCCTGCCGCCAGCACGGCGCTGGCTACCGCGCAGGTGCCCGGGCGGAGGTTTCGACCCTGGAGCCGCCCGATGCCGCGTGACATCAGCAGCACGGCGAAGAGGGTGCCGAAGGTCATGGCGAACTGCGCCGCCGGGTGCCGTGCCCCGTCGCCCAGGCTGGCGGGCATCAGGCCGACCCCCAGCGTCACCAGCGCCCATCCACACAGCCTCAGGGTGCGCCGCAACCGGGCATCGTCGGTGCGGGCCAGCCGCAGCATCGCGGCCCCCGCCAGCGCGGAGATGCCGCAGTTGAGGTAAGCAGTGAGAACGTCGGCCTGGAACATGCCGGGAAGATACGCGATCGGTGGGGGCAGCGTGAATACCGGCGCACTCGCCCGGCGCGCGGCATGCGGGACGCGGTGCCCCGAGCACGCCCGCGGCAGGTTCCCGATCCTCCGGTCAGCGGGTAGGCTTGCGCCTGCGCGAGTGCCTCGCCTCGCTCCCTGACGTCGCAGCAGGGTTGCTCCCCGGCGCCGGACGGAAGCCTTCGCGCCGCGCCGGCTTGCCGGCGATCCGCGAAGGTTCCGCCGTGGCGAGCGGCGGTCTGCATCGGTGGCTGCGGGCGCGGCACTGGCGCCCGCGAAAGCCGGAGGGGGCCCCTGTCATGCGACGTCCCGACTGGATTCGTCTTGCAGAAATGAATCTCCGTTCACCGGCCCGGCGATCGCATTCCATCGGCGATTGCCGCGGCGATACCGGCACGTCGTGTTCCATGTCCGGAATGGCGGGAATCGGATCCCATGCCGCCTGAATCCGCCCCGTTGGGGCAGGCACCGCGGCCGTGGGGGCTGTCGGTCGCCGCTGCGGCGGCGGTCGGCCTGCCGCTGATCGCGGCGGCGTCCACGGGTCGCCTCGCGCTCGGGGCCCTGGGTGCGCTGGGTGCGCTCGCGATCCTGCATGTCCCCGTGTCGGCCTCGCCGGTCCCGGTGCGGCGGCTGGTGGGTTGTGCCATCGGGGTTGCGATCAGCCCCGTTCTGGGGCAACTCACGACGGCGTGGCCCTCGGCGACATGGCCCTTGTTCGGGCTCCTGATCGCGGCCATCGTCGCGATGACCCGAACCGCGAATCTGCCGGCCCCCGGGCATACCTTCTTCGTGCTGGGTGCCTGCTGCGGCGCTGCAGAAGGATTTCATCCATCGCTGATGCCATTCATGCTGCTGATGCCCGCGGCCGGGGCGGCCGGGGCGGTGGTGATCGGACTCGTCGTGCGAGCGGCGGCAATGCCCCGAGCCGATCCCGGGGGCACCGCGGCGCCCGTCGGCATGCCGTCCCGGGCAGTGGGCTTCGAGGCCATCGTGTTCGGCGTGTTCGCGATGGGCGCGCTGGCCGTCGGCCAGATGCTGGGCATCGATCGACCGTACTGGGTGCCCATCAGCTGTATCGCCGTGATGCGCGGCATGTCGCTGCAGGCCGTCTGGAGACGAAACCTCGAGCGGATCGTCGGCACGCTCCTCGGGGTCTGCGTGACCCTGCTGGTGATCGTGGCCCACCCCCAACCCTGGACCATCGTCGCCGTCCTGATGCTGCTCGTGCTGGGCATCCATCGCACCCTGGGCCAGAGCTACGTGATCACCGTTCTGCTGGCGACGCCGGCGTGCCTGCTGCTCACCGAACTGACTTCGACGGATCAGGCCCTCGACATCCACCTGCTGACGACCCGGGTCGTGGACATCGTGCTCGGATCGGTGATCGGACTGATCGGCGGCAGGGTCCTGCACAGCCGCTTGCGCCCGCGGTAGCGAACAGGTCGCGGGGTCATGGGCCGGGAGTCTGTCGTCGATCCGCGGCAAGACGTCCTACCGGGTGCGGGACTCCGACCAACCTTCAACCCCGGCGCGCGCGCAGCGGGGACGTGTTCTGGTGGCTCCAAAGGGACTGCATGAACAACCCGCCCGGTTTTCCGCCCCCTTGTTCCCGGCAGGGTTGGGGATTCGTACTGGACTGCTCCGGTGATGCAAACCGGTCGATCGCAGGCAACCGTTACCTTCCGTACGGAGTCGTGCATGCGTAAAACCATCTTCCTCATCCTTCTGGGCGCCCTGGCTCAATGGGCCCCGAGTGCAGCCCTCGGCCAGGAGACGATCCAACTCGTCCGCAAGGATCGGGTAGTCGTGCCCATCACGGCCTACGCCCCAAGGGGCAGAAGCTGCCGTGGTGTTGCAATCATTTCACCGGGAGCGGGCGGGTCCGAGCAGGGCTATCGATATCTTGGTGAAGCCATGTCATCTCTCGGCTACCTTGCGGTGGTCATCGGCCACCCCGAGAGTGGTCGAAGAGCCGTGCGCGAGCACGTTCGGGGCAACGGGCTTCGCGAAGGCTTGGCCGAACTGATCACGGATCCGGAGGCCTACCGTGGACGTTTCATGGACATCGCGGTTTCGCGCCAGTGGACCCAAGGCCGATGCGAAGCGAGAGAGTCTCTCCTCATCGGGCACTCGATGGGTGCGGCGACCGTGATGATGGAGGCGGGTGCACGCAACAAGATCGGCATCCAGGGGGCCGATGCCTTCAGCGCCTACATCGCGCTGTCGCCGCAAGGCGCAGGACTGATCTTTCCCGACAACGCGTGGTCGGGGATTGCCAAACCTGTCCTGCTGCTCACGGGAACCCGCGACAATGAACTGGGGGGCGCTTCCTGGGAAACGCGCACCGAGCCCTTCAAGAACATGCCCAGGGGATGCAAGTGGCTGGGAGTCATCGAAGGGGCCAGTCATCTGAATTTCGCCGGCAACGGGATGTCGCGCAAGACCGAAGCGCTGACCTCCCAGGCCATCGGCGCCTTCCTCGACGCGCTCCGTCGGGGTGACTGCCGTTCCGCCACGCGATTACAGGGCATGGATCTCACGACGAAGTGAGCGTCGCCTCCCGCGGTAGCGCGGCCAGGAAGTCGGGAGGTTCCGAGGCGAGACGGGGTTTGAGGCGGGGTTCGGGGGCGGGTGGCGATGGGGTCGGTCGGGACCCCAAAGCAAAAAGCCCCGCGGGGTGCGGGGCTCCGAGCATCCTGCAACCCGGCCGCGCGCGCAGCAGGGACGTGTTCTGGCGGAGAGAGAGGGATTCGAACCCTCGATACGGCTTTTGACCGTATACCCGCTTTCCAGGCGAGCGCCTTCAACCACTCGGCCACCTCTCCGCGGGCCCGGCTGATCGGGACCCGGATGATACGGGACTTGCGAGCGCGCGGGGGAGTTCGGCCGCCTGCGAGCCTGGCGGCGGGCGGTTCCGAGACGTCCTCGGGCGGGGGGCGTCGACAGGCGGGAGGCTGGGGCTCCAGTGGGACTGGCGGGACTTCCCGGGGGACTCGGCCCCGTGCGGCAGGCCCGACGCGGGCGCGTTACGATCACGATCGGGTTGCGGGCCCTGCGTCGCGCGCGGGCCTCATCCCGATCGCCTGGAGACATCATGAGCCTGTACCACGTCCAGAAGCTGCTGTTCGGCCTCAACAACGATGCGGCGCTGCGCGATCGCTGGGCGACCGATCGGGCAGCGCTCCTCGCCGACGCTGCGCTGGAGGCCAGCGAGCGTGCGGCACTCGAATCCGGGGACGTCGCGGCCCTGTACGCGATGGGCGTGCACCCGCTGCTGCTCGCCCCCTTCGCGGGACGCTGCGGGCTCGCCTGGCCCGACTATCTCGCGACGCTTGCCGCCGTCGAGCAGACCTCGGGCATCCCCGATCCCCGCTGACCGACTCCCGGACCCCGCCATGCCCCTCGTATTCGCCGCCGCCCTCAATCACGCGCCCGGGATCACCGGTCGCCGCGACAATGCCACCCCGGCCCAGCGGGACGTGTTCTTCGGCGCCTGCGCGCGGCTGCGCGAGCGCCTGGAGGCGGCTCGGGCCGAGGCGCTGGTCGTCGTGTCACCCGAACACTGGACCAACTTCTTCCTGTCGGCGATGCCGGCCTTCTGCGTCGGGCGTGGAGAATCCCACTGGGGGCCGGTCGAGGACGAGCCGTTCCTGAAGATTCCCCGCACCCGCGTGCCCGGCGCCCCTGCGCTCGCCGATGCGATCGCCGAGGTGGCGGCCGAACACCTGGACCTCGCCTATTCCGAGGAACTGCGCCTTGACCACGGCGTGATGGTGCCGCTGCACCTGCTGGTCCCGGCGATGGGCCTGCCGGTGGTGCCGATCATCATCAACTGCCTGGCGCAACCGTTGCCGCACATGGCCCGCTGCTGGACGCTGGGCGAGGCGCTGCGCCGCGCCTGTGATGCGCGCGCCGAGCGGATCGGCCTCGTGTGCGCGGGAGGGCTGTCGCACTGGCCCGCCACGCCCCGCTCGGGGAAGCTCAACGTGCCCTGGGATCGCGACGTGGTCGACGCCGTGCTCGCGCACGACCGGGCGCGTCTGCTCGCCTATCGCGACGACGATATCGTGCGCGAGGCGGGCCCGGGCGGACACGAGATCCGCGCATGGGCGGTACTCGCCGGCGCCACCGAGGGGCTCGGCGGCGAGCTGCTCTGCTTCGAGCCGATCCCAGCCTATGCGGTGACCGGCGCGGTCCTCGACATGCGCGTGGCGGCCTGAAGCCCGGCGCCGCGCGGGCCGCGGGCGGATCCGATCCGCGCGGCGCTGCGCGCTACTGCATCGAGATGCCGGCTGCCTTGACCACCTCGCCCCAGCGCTTCGTCTCGCTGCGGATGAACTCGGCAAACGCCTCGGGCTTGCTGCTCACGGCGCGAGCGCCCGAGGCAGCCAGCTTGGATTGAAGGTCGGGGTTGTCGAGCGCGCGGGCGATCTCCGCCGACAGGCGCTGGACGATGGGCTGCGGCGTTTTCGCCGGTGCCACCATGCCGAACCACGAGGACACCTCGAAGCCCGCCATCCCGGCCTCGGTGAAGGTGGGTACGTCGGGCAGTTGCGCGAGCCGCTGGCGCGCGGCCACGGCCAGTGGCCGCAGGTTGCCGGCGCGAATGGGGCCAAGCACTGTCGGCGGATTGTCGACCACGCCGGTGATCTGGCCGCCGACCACCGCGGTCACCGCCTCGGCCGCGCTCTTGTAGGCCACGTGGGTGATGTCGAGTTTCGCCGCCGAGGCGAACAGCGCCATGCCGAGGTGGCCGGTGGTGCCGTTGCCCGGGGAGCCGAAGGCGATCTTGCCGCCCTCGCGCCGGGCGTGCTCGACGAACTCGCGCAGCGAACGCGCCGGCACCTTCTGTCCGACCACCAGCATCATCGGCATGTCGGCCACCAGCGAGACCGGCGCGAATGCGCTCGCCGCGTCGAAGGGCATCTTCGCGTACAGGAAGGGGTTGATGGTGAGGATGCCTGCCGAGGTCATCAGCAGCGTGTAGCCGTCGGCCTCGGCGCGTGCGACAAGGTCGGCGCCGATGTTGCCGCCGGCGCCGGGACGGTTCTCGACCACGAAGGGCTGGCCCAGCGAGGCGGCCAGTCGCTCGCCGGTGAGCCGCGCCAGCACGTCGACCAGACCGCCCGGGGCGAAGGGGGCCACGATCCGCACCGGGCGGGTCGGGTAGCTCGGCTGGGCGAGGGCGGGCGCCACCGTGACGGCGAGTCCCAGACCGATCGCGACCATCCACGCGGCACGTGCCGGCTGCCGTCGGGTGCGCGAGGCGGGCGGCAGTCGGGTGGCGACGGGGCCGCGGGGGGCGGCAATGCGAGCAGGCATGGTCATTCCTCCGGGGAGGTGTCGGGTTCGTTCGACCCGATCACCGTGGGCGCAGTGTAGCGCCCGCGCGCTGCGACGGGGAGGGCGATCGGAGCCCCGCCCGCCCGCGCGGGCCGCCTGCGCGGCGCGACGGGTGGATCCACGACACGAGGCGGGCGCCACGCCCACACGCCCGCATGGCCGGCGGGAGGCAGGCCCGCCCCTGGCGAGCGGGCGCGGCTGGACTGCGCGACAATCCGGCGCGAGGACGCGGGTGCGTTCCGTGGCGAGCGGGCCCGTCCGGGTACGCCGAGCGTGCGGGGTTCGGGCATCCGGGCGCGCACAGGACCCCGAGAAGCCGGGGCCCGCGCGAGCCGGACGAACGAACGCGTGCACCTGCACCGCGTCGCGGTATCCATCCCAGCCCATCCACCGGAGCGCGCGCATGAACGCGATCGATGTCCACACCCATGTCGTCCCGGAGCGCTTTCCCGCCTACATCGGCCGCAACGTGGACGTGCCCTGGCCCTCGATGGCCGATGCGCACGCCTGCCACCACCACGTGATGATCCGCGGGAAGGTCTACCGAACCGTCCATCGCAGCACCTTCACGCTGGAGGATCGCCTCGCCGACATGGACCGTACGGGCGTGGCGATGCAGTGCCTGTCGCCGATGCCCGAGTTGCTCTCCTACTGGCTCCCGGCCGAGGACGCAGCCGTGCTGTGCCGCTACCTGAACGAGCAGATCGCGGGCATGGTTGCCCGGTATCCAAGCCGATTCAGCGGCCTGGGATGCGTGCCGCTTCAGGACGTGGATCGCGCGCTCCAGGAACTCGACTACCTGATCGACACGCTGGGGTTCCCGGGCGTGGAGATCGCGAGCCACGTGAACGGGGTGTCGATCGGCGATGCCCGGTTCGAGCCGTTCTTCGCGCACCTGGCCGCGCGCGGTGCGTGCGTATTCGTGCACGCGCTGCGCCCCGCGGGCAAGGATCGGATCGTCGGCAGTTTCTCGGAGCAGGCGGTCTGCTTCCCGGCCGATATCGCGCTGGCAGCCGCCTCGATGGTCACCGGCGGCATCGCCGAGCGCCATCCGCGCCTGCGCATCTGCTTCAGCCACGGCGGGGGCGCGTTCGTGGGCATGGTGCCGCGGCTGTCGCGGGCGTGGAAGCTCAATCCGAAGGCGACCGAGTCGCTGCCGCGCGACCCGCTCGAGTACGCGCGCCGATTCTGGTACGACAGCATCATGTTCGATCCCGGACTCATCGCGCACCTCGCGTCGCGTTTCGGCGCCACGCAGGTGGTGGCGGGCAGCGAC
>CAIKXV010000036.1 GCA_903831455.1 uncultured Pseudomonadota bacterium
CCGAGGTGCGGGAGCAGTTCCTCAAGGCAGGGGTGGAGATCGTGGGCAGCACGCCCGAGCAGTTCACCGAGGCGATGCGGGCGGACATCGCCCGCACCAGTCGCGTGATCCGCGAGATCGGGTTGAAGGTGGAGTAGGGCGGGGTAGCCCTCGCGGGCTGCCGCAGGACACGGCGCAGGTCGCGGGGACGGTCGTCGAGGCGGCGTCGGCCGCGGGAGCGCTTGTCGCCGCAGTGCTGGCGCCCGGCCGGGTTACTTGGCGGGTACGAGCCTGACCTGCACCTTGCAGCCCACCGCTTTCGCATAGCGGCGCAGGGTGCTGATCGACGGGCTGTGCCGGCCGGCGCTCTCCAGGCGCGAGACCGCGCTCGTCGTGGTGCCCATCTTCTCGGCCACCGCCTGCTGGGTCAGGCCTGCGCGGGTGCGGGCGGACAGCAACTCGCTGATGACCTGATACTCGAACTCCAGTTCGTCGTACGCCCGGGAAAAGCCCGGTCGAGCGCGCGCGCGCGCGACGAACGCAGCGTGATCGTGCGGAACGGGTGAACGCTTGAGGTCATTCACGATGCCACTCCTTCATGCGTCGGCGAGCCAGGCGGAGGTCGCGGTCGGGTGTCTGGCGGGACTTTTTCGTGAAAGCGTGAACGATGACGATCGTGCGATCGCTTGCGAAGCCATACAACACACGACAGGTCAGGGATTGTCCGCGGGGCCGTAGTTCGAAAAGCCCCTGCCCCATCGCGCGTGACCACGGCAGGCGCAGGTCCGGCCCATGCCGAAGCATCAGCCCGACAAGCCTGACGTAATCAGCGAGCACATCGGCTGGCCATGACTCGATGATCTCGACCAGTCGAGGGTGGAAGTAGACGACGTCGAAATCCGCGGCGGATGTTAGCAAATACGATAGTCCCCGTCAACAAGCTCGAAAGGGCGTCCGGGACCGTTCCTTGCCGTCCTGCAACGAGTGCGTTCGGCGTCTCTTCGGGGGCGAGCGGATCATTCGATAAGCGGGTGTGGCGTACCTTGGCGGGATCGTCCGAGTGGCAAGGCCTGTATCTCGCCGCGCGGCACCCAGCGTGGCGATCATCTCGCTCGCGAGAGCGACATGCTCTGCTGGAGAGTTCGCCTTGCAGACGGATACCGGGTGCCGGTGTTCCGCCTTGACGCGCCCCAGCACGGGCGCGCGCGCCGGCGAGTGCGCCGGCGCGAGCCCGTCGGCCAGTACGCCGACGCGAACCCGTCCGCGAGGGCGGAGTCCCTGGCTGGCGGGGGGCGCCGATGACCGCACCGCGCCCCGCTGACGAGGCGCGTCCACCGGCGCGCGCGACCGGGGGGAGCCGATCGGCGCGGCTTCCGCAGGTGGGTGGGGTATCGGAGGGGGCAGGTGCTCCCGGTGCGCGTGGGTGCCGGAAGGGATAGCCGCGTGCCGGGAGGGCGGCGATTCCACGAGAGCCCGGGGGTGATCCAGCGCAGCCGGATCACCACGCGCGCCGGGCGCCGGCACGTGTAGGCGACCAACCGTCACAGGTCCCCCGTGACTCCCGCAGGCGCGCAGGGTGTCACGTTGCCGACGACGGCTGGGTTCCCGAACCTGCGTCGTTTGCTTGACACGCCGAAGTGCGGGCAGTAGCCTCGCCCCTAACTGGTGTGGAATCCACCCAGACCGATTGTTCCCGCCCGCCGACGG
>CAIKXV010000037.1 GCA_903831455.1 uncultured Pseudomonadota bacterium
GGCGAGAACTCGACGTCGTCGGTGAAGCCGCGGGCGAACCGAACCGCGCTGGCCGCCTGTTCGAGCACCTGCGAGGGCTCCATGCGGAGCTTCTTCTCCATGTGGATGCGCGAAGTGGCGAGGAAGGTATGGATGCGGCGACGCGGTGCGGGCGCGACCGCCTCGGCGCAGCGCCGGATGTCCTTCTCGTTGGCACGCGCCAGCCCGCACACGGTGCTCTCGCGCACGATGGAGGCGACCGAGTGCACGGCATCGAAGTCGCCATTGCTCGCGGCCGGGAACCCGGCCTCGATCACGTCGACCCGCATGCGCTCGAGCTGGCGCGCGATGCGCAGCTTCTCCTCGCGGGTCATCGTCGCGCCCGGGCTCTGCTCGCCGTCGCGCATGGTGGTGTCGAATATGATCAGACGGTCGCTGCTCATGGTGTCTCCTCGCCGCCATCGTGGCGGGCCGGGCCCGCGGCCCGATTGGACTGGGAACCGCGTCGCGCGACCGGAGGGCGCGGCGCGGGGGTAACGCAACAGGGGTCGTTAGTGGCTCAGCGCGCGGGGCGCAGCAGCCAGCTGGCCAGCAGGATGCCGGTCAGGTATGCGAACAGAACGACGCGTTGGGTCACCGAAGACATGCCCGGAGTGTAGTGGCCGGCGCAGACGCTGGCAAGACGCGGCGATCGGGTCAGCCGGCTGGCGGGGTCGGGGGCGGGGGCGCGCTACCGGGCTGTCCGGTACGTCGAGCGGTGGCCAGCACGGCGAGCCCGTAGCCCGACAACCCGTAGGCGACCGAGACGGCCAGCAGCAGTTCGGCGAGCGTGTCGGCCACCAGCGCGAGGACGCCCATGCCCAGCGCGATGCCGACCAGGCTGTGGAAGGACACCGCGCGGCGAAGATTGATGTCCTTGCCGCTGTAGAACCGGAAATTGCTCACCATCGACAGCCCGGCGAACACGGTCACGCCCCAGGCGAGCCATTTCACGTCTCCACCGTCGATCTGGTGGCTGCTCAACGCCCACACCAGGCTCGCCACCAGGCTGGCCGCCGCCGGGCTGGGCAGGCCCGTGAACCAGCGCTTGTCGGCCACGCCCAGTTGCGTGTTGAAGCGCGCGAGGCGAAGCGCCGCGCAGGCGCAGTAGAGGAAGGCCGCGATCCACCCCAGCTTGCCGAGCAGCCAGTCGGCACGCGCCCCCGACTGCCCGATCGCCGAGAAGTCGCCCAGCGCCCACACGTAGACGACCAGCGCGGGTGCGACGCCGAAGGCCACCATGTCGGACAGCGAGTCGAACTCGGCCCCGAAATCGCTCTGGGTCCGTGTCCAGCGGGCGATGCGGCCATCCAGGCCATCCAGGATGCCGGCGACGAAGATCGCCATCGCGGCGGTCTCGAAGCGCCCGTTCATCGCCTGGACGATCGAGAAGAATCCGGCGAACAGGGCCGCGGTGGTGATCGCGTTCGGCAGCCAGTAGATTCCCCGGCGCACGCGCGCGCCCTCCCCGGCCGGGTGGCGATCGGGCTTCATCGGGCGTCGCCCGCCTTCAGGTTGGCCAGTACCGTCTGCCCGGCGTAGACGACATCACCCAGGCTCGCGCACGGCACGGCTTCGAGGGGGAGGTACAGGTCGACGCGCGACCCGAAGCGGATGAACCCGAAGCGGTCGCCGCGGCGCAGTCGAGTCCCGGGCTTCGCGTAGCACAGGATGCGACGGGCGATCAGTCCGGCGATCTGGACGCAGGTGATCGACGGGCCGCCATCGACCCGGATCAGCAGCGCGTTGCGCTCGTTCTCGAGAGACGCCTTGTCGAGGGCCGCGTTGAGGAAGCGCCCCGGGAAATAGCGCACCTCCGTCACCTCGCCGTCGACCGGGCTGCGGTTGGAGTGGACGTTGAACACGTTCATGAACACGGAGACCTGCAGCGCATCGCGGCCCGTGTAGGGGTCGCGCGCGCGCATCACCGCGACGACCCTGCCGTCGGCCGGCGACAGCACCGCGCCCGCCTCAGCCTGGTGGGCTCGCGGTGGATCCCGGAAGAACTGGACGACGAAGACCGCGAGCAGCCACAGCGGGGCCGACCACCATGGCCCCGCGATCCACGCCACGAGGAGCGCGGCGGCGATCGCGATCGCGATGAACGGCCAGCCCTCGCGCGCGAGCAGCGGATGGGGCCAGGGGTGCAGGCCGCCACTCACGGTCATGCCCCCTGCGCTTCGCGCGTACGGCTCATCAGTTGCGCGAACGGTCGACCAGCTTGTTGTTCTTAATCCACGGCATCATGTCGCGCAGCTTGCCGCCGACCTGCTCGATCGAGTGCTCCTGGCCGATGCGGCGCATGGCCTTGAGCGTGGGCGCACCCGCCCGGTTCTCGAGGATGAACTCCTTGGCGAACTGGCCGGTCTGGATCTCGCGCAGGATGCGACGCATCTCCTCCTTGGTCTGCTCGGTGATGATGCGCGGGCCGCGGGTGAAGTCGCCGTACTCGGCGGTGTTCGAGATCGAGTAGCGCATGTTCGCGATACCGCCCTCGTACATCAGGTCGACGATCAGCTTCAGCTCGTGCAGGCACTCGAAGTAGGCCATCTCCGGGGCGTAGCCCGCCTCGACCAGCGTCTCGTAGCCCGCCTGGACCAGCGCGGTCGCACCGCCGCAGAGCACCGTCTGCTCGCCGAACAGGTCGGTCTCGGTTTCCTCGCGGAAGGTGGTCTCGATCACCCCGGCGCGGGCCGCACCGATGGCCGCGGCGTAGGACAGCGCGACGTCGCGTGCCTTGCCGCTCGCGTTCTGGGCGATCGCGATCAGCGAGGGAACCCCTCCGCCCTGGGTGTAGGTGGAGCGGACGAGGTGTCCGGGACCCTTGGGCGCGATCATGATCACGTCCACGTCGGCACGCGGGGTGATCTGCTGGAAATGGATGTTGAACCCGTGCGCGAAGGCGAGCGCGGCGCCTTTCTTGATGTTGGGCTCGATCGACTCGTGGTAGACCTGCGCATGGTGCTCGTCGGGCAGCAGGATCATCACCAGGTCGGCGCCCTTCACCGCGTCCTCCACCTCCTTCACGGCGAGGCCGGCCTTGCGGGCCTTGTCCCACGAGGCCCCGCCCTTGCGCAGGCCGATGGTGACCTTGACGCCGGAATCCTTGAGGTTGTTCGCGTGGGCATGCCCCTGCGATCCGTAGCCGACGATGGTGACCTTGCGGCCCTTGATCAGCGAAAGATCGGCGTCCTTGTCGTAATAGATCTTCATGCCCTCGCTCCGTGGATGGTTTGGCTGTCGTTGAAGGGGTGGGGAAAAAGCGCCGGGCGGGATCAGACCCTGAGCACGCGCTCGCCGCGGCCGATGCCCGAGGCGCCGGTACGAACGGTCTCGAGGATGAGTCCCGGCTCGACCGCCAGCAGGAAGGCGTCGAGCTTGGACCCCTCGCCGGTGAGTTCGATGGTGTAGGACTTGTCGGTCACGTCGATGATGCGCCCGCGGAAGATCTCCGCCATGCGCTTCATCTCCTCGCGATCCTTGCCCGCCGCGCGCACCTTGACGAGCATGAGTTCGCGCTCGATGTGCGCACCGTCGGAGAGGTCGACCACCTTGACCACCTCGATCAACTTGTTCAGCTGCTTGGTGATCTGCTCGATGACGTCGTCGGAACCCGACGTGACGATGGTCATGCGCGAGAGCGTCGCATCCTCGGTGGGCGCGACCGTGAGCGACTCGATGTTGTAGCCGCGGGCGGAGAACAGTCCCGAGACCCGCGACAGCGCGCCCGGTTCGTTCTCGAGGAGGATCGAAATGATGTGACGCATGATCTATCCGTGGTGACGGCGGGGCCCCGGCACAGGCGCGCGCCGCTCCGGCGTGCCGGAAGGCGGGGCGCCCCGCGGCGACCTAATGCCGGGTCAGACGAGAATCATCTCCGACAGGCCCTTGCCGCCGGGAACCATCGGGAACACGTTCTCCGTCTCGTCGGTGATGAAGTCCATGAACACCAGGCGATCCTTCATCGCGAAGGCCTCGCGCAGCGCCCCCTCGACATCGGCCGGGTTCTCGATGCGCATGCCGACGTGGCCGTAGGCCTCGGCGAGGCGCACGAAATCGGGCAGCGCGTCCATGTAGGACTCCGCATGCCGGTTGCCGTGGAAGAACTCCTGCCACTGGCGGACCATGCCCATGTAGCGGTTGTTGAGCATGACCACCTTGATCGGCAGGCGGTACTGGCGGCAGGTGGAGAGCTCCTGGATGCACATCTGGATGCTCGCCTCGCCGGTGACGCAGGCCACCGTCGCGTCGCGATGAGCCAGCTGGACGCCCATCGCCGACGGCAACCCGAATCCCATCGTGCCCAGCCCGCCCGAGTTGATCCAGCGCCGCGGCTGGTCGAACTTGTAGAACTGCGCGGCCCACATCTGGTGCTGGCCGACGTCGGAGGTGACGTAGGCGTCGCCGTTGGTGACCCGGTAGAGCGCCTCGATCACCGATTGCGGCTTGATCACCGGGCTCGAGCGGTCGTAGCGCAGGCAGTCGCGGCTGCGCCACGCCTCGATCTGCTTCCACCAGTCGGCCAGCGCCGCGGCGTCCGGACGCTCGCCGCCGGCGGCCAGCTGCGCGAGCATCTCGGCGAGCACCTCCTTCACGCCGCCGACGATGGGCACATCGACCTTCACCCGCTTCGAGATCGAAGAGGGATCGATGTCGATGTGGATGATGCGACGCTCTTCCTGGTGGAAGTGCTGCGGGTTGCCGATCACGCGGTCGTCGAACCGGGCACCCACGGCGAGCAGCACGTCGCAGTGCTGCATGGCCATGTTCGCCTCGTAGGTGCCGTGCATGCCGAGCATGCCGACGAACTGGCGGTCGGTCGCCGGGTACCCGCCCAGGCCCATCAGGGTGTTGGTGCAGGGGAAGCCCAGCTCGCGGACCAGCCGGGTGAGTTCCGGGGACGCCTCGCCCAGCACGACGCCGCCGCCGGTGTAGATCATCGGGCGGCGAGCTTCGAGCAGCATCTGCACGGCCTTGCGGATCTGCCCCGAGTGCCCGCGGCTCACCGGGCTGTAGGAGCGCATCGGCACGTCCTGGGGATAGGCGAAGACGGTGCGGGCGGTGGTGACGTCCTTGGGGATGTCGACCAGCACGGGGCCCGGCCGGCCGGTCGCGGCGATCACGAAGGCCTTGCGGATCGTGGCGGCGAGTTCGCGGACGTCCTTGACGAGGAAATTGTGCTTCACGCAGGGGCGGGTGATGCCGACCGTATCCACCTCCTGGAAGGCGTCCTGCCCGATCGCGTGGGTGGGAACCTGCCCGGTGATGATCACCATCGGGATGGAATCCATGTAGGCCGTGGCGATGCCCGTCACCGCGTTGGTGACGCCCGGCCCCGAGGTGACGAGCGCGACGCCGGGACGCTGGCAGGAGCGCGCATAGCCGTCGGCGGCATGCACGGCCGCCTGCTCGTGGCGGACCAGGATGTGCTTGACGCGATCCTGCTTCGCCAGCTCGTCGTACAGGTACAGCACCGCGCCGCCGGGGTAGCCGTATACGAACTCCACCTTCTCTTCCTGAAGGCAGCGGACGACGATCTCCGCCCCGCTGAGTTCCATCACGTCCGTCGCGATCCTGTCCATTGGGAAATGTCCGTCTCGGATTCGCCCCGCCGTCGGCCGGGCGGGGTCGTGCGGGAGGGCGGATCGCCGATACGACCGGCCCCATGAGCGCACCGCGCGCCGTTGCGAGGCGCAGGGAATCGGAGAACTTACCGGCCCGTCGGCGGCGGGTCAAGCAAACGGCCTCCGCCGGACACCGGGCGCCCGTCCTCCGGGCCCGCGGTGCACCGCAGGCGGTGTCCGGGCGTTTGTTACCATCACGCGCCGCATGGCCGTACACGGGCATGGCCCGCCCCAACCCCCACAGGAGCCGCCCTGGCCTCCGAAAGTGAACTTGCCGCCTTCCTTGCCGACGTCGAGCGACGCGCCTGGAAACAGGCCGCCTACGCGGTGAGGGATGGCGAGGCTGCGCTCGACATCGTGCAGGAGGCGATGATGCGTCTCGCGGAAAAGTACGCGAGCCGTCCCGCCGAGGAACTGCCCATGCTGTTCCAGCGCATCCTGCAGAACGGCATCCGCGACTGGTTCCGGCGCGCGAAGGTGCGCAATGCGTGGATCACCCCCGCGGCCGCACTGCTGCCCCATCGCGAGGACGACGACACCGACCCGGTGGAGGCACTGCAGGCGCAGGCCGATCCGAGCGGACAGGGCATCAATCCGGCGGATCGATTGCAGCGGATCCAAACCCTTGAAATCATTGAGGAAGGGCTGGCGACCCTTCCCGCCCGTCAACGCGAAGCCTTCCTGCTGCGTTACTGGGAGGAACTCGACGTGGCCGAAACGGCGGCGGCGATGGGGTGTTCGGAGGGCAGCGTCAAGACACACTGTTCCCGGGCCACCCACGCCCTGTCCCGGTGGCTGGACAGCAAGGGAATCACCTTATGAGCGACGCGCAATTCGGACAGCGGGTCGCGTGCCTGCTCGACGAAGGGCTGGCGCGCGTCGACACCGACACCCGCACGCGGCTTCAGGTCGCGCGCAAGGCCGCGCTCTCGCGGGCCGATTACCGGCCGCGCGGCCGCCTCGCATGGGCGCTCGCGTGGGCAGGCGCCGACGGCCTGCGCCCGGGCTGGCTGGCGGGCACCCGGCTGTGGGTCGCCACCTCGCTGCTGCTCGCCGTCGTGGCCTTCGGCGGATACTCCGCCTGGTCGGTGCGGTCGCCCGGTGGCGACGCGTTCGAACTCGACCTGTCGATCCTCTCGGACGATCTCCCGGTCACCGCCTACATCGAGGAAGGGTTCGACGCCTGGCTCAAGCGCCCTGCGGATGCGCAGCCCTGAGTCCGCCGTGAAGGTCCCGTCCGCCCGCTGGCGATCGCCTCTTCGCGCCGCACTCGTGCTCGCCTGCATCGCCTGCAGCACGGCCGCGGCGCGGGCGGAGCCCTCCTCGGCCGACTGGGCTCGCATGAACCCGTCGGAGCGCCATTTCCTCGCGCCGCTCTCCGACCAGTGGGACGCCCTTCCCGCGCAGACCCGGCGCAAGCTCGTGGGCATCGCGCAGCGCCAGTCGACCGTGACCCCCGAGCAGCGCGAGCGGGCACGCTCCCGGCTGGTGGAGTGGGCGCAGCTGTCCGTCGAGGAACGCGAACTCGCGCGGCGAAACTACCAGCAGTTGCGCGCCCTGCCGCCCGACCAGCGCCAGGACGTCGCCCGTCGATGGTCGGCCACCCGCGTGCCGTCACCCGGGTCCGAGGCCCCCGCGACGGAGAGCAGTGGCCAGGCCCAGCCCTAGGGGGTCGCGGTGCCGTCGCCTCGCGCGGGTCTGCTGCCCCGCCTCGCCAGCCTGCTCTACGAGGCGCTCATCCTCACGGCCATCGTGCTGCTGGCGGGACTCGCCTGGCAGTTTGCCCACTGGATGCTCACCGGTCGCCTGGAGGCGTCCGGTGCGGCCGTGTGGTCGTTGCGCGCGTGGATCGTGCTCGCCACCGCCGCGTATTTCTGCGGCTTCTGGGTGCGCGGTGGCCAGACCCTGCCGATGCGCACCTGGCGGCTGCGGCTCGAACGCCGCGACGGCGGCCCGCTCGATGCCCGAAGGGCCCTCGCCCGGTACGCGCTCGCCTGGCCCGGGGTGCTCGCGGCCGGAATCGGTTTCGCGTGGGCGCTCGTCGATCGCGACCGGCAGTTCCTGCACGACCGCCTGGCGGGCACGCGAATCGTCCGGCTGCCCCGCTGACCGACTCAGCGCCGTTCGAACCAGCGCTCCAGGGCCAGCGCCATCGCCAGGAACAGCGCAGGCGCGACCACCGCGGGCAGCACGGGTGCCCAGTCGTAGAGCACCCCGAGATGGGCCATCAGCGTGCTGGTGAAATAGAACGCCAGGCCCAGCATGATGCCGGCGAACACCCTGGGGCCGGCGCTCGCGCGCCGGGGCTGGTGCGCGAACGGCAGGGCGAGCAGCACCATCACCAGCACGCCGAGCGGGTAGAGCAGCTTGCGCCAGAACGCCACCTCGTAGCGCTGCGCCGCGAGCCGGTTGTCGCGCAGATGCCGGATGTACTGGTGGAGGCGCGTGGCCGACATCTCGTCGGGCCGAACCAGCAGCACCGACAGCAGTTCGGGATCGATCACCGAATTCCACCGCCGCCGCACCTCCCGCTCCACGACCGTGCCCTCGCGGGTGAAGCGGGTCTCCACCACGTCCCGCAACGCCCACACGCCCTCGCCTTCGTAGACGCCCTCGGCGGCCGACCAAAGCCGCTGCAGTGCCCACCGGTCGTCGAATTCGTACACGCGCATGCCGAGCAGCCGGGGCTCGGGCGTGACCTGCGTGACGTTGACGAAGCGGCTTCCCTCCTTCACCCACAGGCCGGACCGGAACTCCTGCGCGACCACCGCCGATCGCGCCTGCAGCCGCAACGACTGGGCCGTACGCTCGGCCGCGGGCGCGACCACCTCGCCGACGAACATGCCCAGGGCCGCCATGACCACCCCCGCGCGCAGCAGCATGATCCCGATCCGCCACACCGGGACCCCGGAGGCCCGGATGACCGTGAACTCCGAGTGCTGGGCCAGCTGGGTGAGCGCGAAGGTGGTGCCGATCAGCACCGCCACGGGCAGCGACTGGTAGAGATGGCCGGGCAGGTTCAGCGCGACGTAGACGAGTACCTCGCGCAGCCGGTAGCCCCCCTCGCCCAGGCCGTCGAGTTCGCCGATCAGGTCGAACAGCGCGAACAGGCCGAGCAGCGCCGCCACCACCAGCGCGGTCGCGAGATAGACCTCGCGACGCACGTAACCCCCGAGCACCCTCATTGCGCGGCCTCGCGCGAACCCCTCCTGCGCCAGAGTCGGCGGCGGCGCGGCCCGAACGCGCGCCAGCGGAAGAGCCCGAGGGTCAGCACCAGCATTGCCGCGTGCACCATCCAGAATCCGAGGGCGGCCGGCACCTTGCCCTGCGCGACCCACGCCTGCGCGATCGACAGCATGTTGCTGTAGATCATGTAGAGCAGCACCGCGAACACGATGTTGAAGGAGCGACCCATCCTCGGGTTCACGTACGAGAGCGGGATCGCGGCCAGCGCCAGCACCAGCGCCATGATCGGCAGGCCGAAGCGCCAGGTGAGTTCGGCCAGGTGGGGGGCACTCGGCGAGGCGAGCAGTTCGGTGGTCGGCATCGACTTGACCGATCGCTGCGCGTCGCGCGACTGGGCGGTGTCGATGCGCACCTCGTATCGGGCGAACTCCATCACCCTGTACTCGGCGCTGCCCGGCACGCCCTCGTAGCGACGTCCGTTCTCGAGCACGAGGAACCGGTCGCCGTTCTCGCGCGTGAGCAGGAACCCCCGGCTGGCCACCATGGTGCCCGCGCGCTGGTGCTGGACCGAATGCACGAACACGTTGGTGACCGAGCCGTCCTCGCGCGACAGCGACTCGACGAAGAACACGCGATCGCCCCCGCGCGATTCGCGGAACACGCCGGCGGCGACGCTTGCGGATTCGTCGCGAGCGGCGAGCTGCCGGCGGAACTCGTCGCTCTTCTGGCTGGCCCACGGGGCGAGCCCGAGGCTCAGCGCCCCGGTGACCACCGCCACCGGCAGGGCGAACCCGAGCACCGGCAGCAGCCACGCGAGCGGCGAGACCCCGCTGGCAGCCCAGACCACCATCTCCGAGTCGCGGTGCGCACGCCCCAGGCAGGTGAGCACGGCGATGAACAGGGTGAGCGAGAGCACGACCGGGAGCAGTTGCAGCGAGGTGAAGCCCAGCACGGCGCCCACGCCGTCGGCCGCCACGCGCCCACCGGCCGCCATGCCCAGCACGCGTACGAGCTGGGTGGTGACCATGATCGCGACCAGCACGGCGAGCACCGCGGATGCGGCCAGCGTGAGCTCCCTCAGCAGCGATCGGTACAGGATCACCGGAAGGCTCCGTCCCGGCCAGAGCCGAGCGTTTTGACTTCGGCCGAAGCCGCCGCCGATAATGCAACGAAGCGGCGCGCGCGACTCCCGGTCACGCGGATCGCCGTCCGACGAGGGGAGCGTACGCTGCGGAAGGCAGCCGCATCGACCGCACCTCGGAAGCACCCGATGGACCGAGTCGGCCGGCCGCCTGCAACGGCGACCCGGATTGCCCCCGCTGGCGGCAACGCGCCCGCTGCCGGCACAACGCAGGCACCATGGCCGCGGCGGGGCGTTGATCGGCGCATCCCAGACTCGACGAGGACATTCACGTGGACTTTAGCATACGCACCGGCAGCCCCGACAAACTGCGCACGGGCTGCGTGGTGGCCGGCATATTCGCGGCGCGGCGCCCCTCCGCCGCGGCCCAGGCCATCGATCGCGCCACCGGCGGCCTGATCGGCGACATCCTCAAGCGCGGCGACTTCGAGGGCCGACCGGGCAGCACGCTGATGCTGGCGAGGGTCAGCGGGACCCCCTTCGAGCGGGTACTGCTCGTGGGGCTCGGCGCCGAGGCGGACCTGAACGAACAGCGCTTCCGCGAAGCGGTGCGCGCAGCCGTGCTCGCGCTGCGCGATGCCGGGGCGCGCGACGCCCTGGTGTGCCTGCCCGACACGCCGCCGGCCGGACGCGACATGCCGTGGGCCATCAAGCAGACGGCGATCGTCGCGCTCGATACCCTGTACCGATTCGACCGGATGAAAAGCGCGCCCGACCGCGCCACGCTCCCGCTGCGCAGCCTCGCGCTTCGCGTCGGCTCGCGCGAGGCGGCTGCCGCGGGCGCCGCGCTCGAGCAGGCAGTGGCCATCGGCCAGGGGATGGCGCTTGCCCGCGACCTTGGCAACCTTCCGCCCAACGTCTGCACGCCCTCCCACCTCGCCACGGAAGCGGCCGCACTCGCCCGCGCGCATCGGCTGGGCCTCGAAGTGCTCGACCAGAGGGACATGCAGCGGCTGGGGATGGGCGCCTTGCTGGCCGTGGCGCGCGGGAGCCGGCAGCCGCCACGCCTGATCAGCCTGACCTACCGCGGCGCGGGGCGCCGCGACGCGCCGGTGGTGCTGATCGGAAAGGGCATCACCTTCGATACCGGGGGCATCTCGCTCAAGCCCGCGGCCGAGATGGACGAGATGAAGTTCGACATGTGCGGCGCGGCCGGCGTGCTCGGGGCAATCAAGGCCGCGTCCCTGATGCGCCTGCCGCTCAACGTGGTCGCCATGGTGCCGGCCACCGAGAACATGCCGGGCGGCAACGCGACCCGGCCCGGCGACATCGTGACCACGCTCTCCGGCCAGACGGTGGAGATCCTCAACACCGACGCCGAGGGGCGCCTGATCCTCTGCGACGCGATGACCTACGCGGAGCGGCTCAAGCCCGCGGCGGTCATCGACGTGGCCACCCTCACGGGTGCCTGCGTGATCGCGCTCGGCCACGTGGCCTCCGGTCTCTGGTCCAACGACGACGCGCTTGCGCGGGAGGTGCTCGACGCCGGCCAGCGCGCCTGGGACCGCGCCTGGCAGTTGCCGCTGTGGGATGACTACCAGGAGCAGCTGCGCAGCAATTTCGCGGACTTCGCCAACATCGGGGGGCGCCCGGCCGGCAGCATCACGGCCGCCTGCTACCTGTCACGCTTTGCGCGCAAGTACCCGTGGGCGCACCTGGACATCGCCGGCGTTGCCTGGCGCAGTGGCCGCGAGAAGGGCGCGACCGGCCGGCCCGTTCCACTGCTGGCCGAACTGCTGATCGCCCGGGCCGGCGCGGGCGTCGGCGCCAGTGCCGGCAGCACGCGACGTCCGCGCCGATGACCCGGGTCGACTTCTACGTGAACGTGCCGGACCGGGCCGCATTCGCCTGCACGATCGCGGGCAAGGCGGTCGCGGCGGGCAACCGGGCGCTGGTGCTCACTGCCGATGCGAACGAGACCGTGCGGGTGGACCGCATGATGTGGTGCCAGCCCGCACTCGCATTCGTGCCCCATGTGCGGGCGCACCATCGACTCGCGCCCGAGACGCCGGTGATCGTCGATCACGTGACCGACCCGCTCCCGGTCGACGAACTGCTGGTCAACCTCACCGACGAGGTGCCGGGTCCGTTCGCGCGCTTTGCCCGCCTGATCGAGATCGTGTCCACGGACGAGTCCGACCGCCAGCGCGCGCGGCTGCGCTGGCGCCACTACAGCGAACGGGGCTATCCGCTGCAGAGCCACGACATGGCCGTCCACGCGGCCGCCACCCCGCGCGCGCGCCGCGCAGCCTCGCGCCCGGTCGACGACCCATCGCGATGAGCTCGGGCAACGACGATCCGCTCTCCGCCGGGGATCGGGGGCCGGTCCTCGACAAGCTCGAGGCGCTGCTGGCCCGGCAGCGCACGTCCACCGGCGCGCCGCCCGCCCGGCTCCCGCCCTCCCCCGCGCATCCGGCTGACACGCCAGCGGCGCGCGAAGGCGATGCGATACCGCTGCTGAGCGAGCCGGTGGGCGTATCCGGGGCGACGCTGGGCAACCTGCCGGCGGACGGCGTACCCACGCTCACCGAAACACTGTCCGAACGCACCCCGGGCTCGCCGGCGCAGGGCAACGGCGCGCCGACGCTGCCGCCTGCGAGCCGCGAATCCCTGCGGGCCGCACTGCTGGCACGCCTGCCACCGGACCTGGAACGGCAGGTTCGGGAGCGTGCCCTCGCCGAGCTGAACCGGGTGACCGAGGAGCACGCGCGCACCCTCGCGCTCCTGCGACAGCGGCAGGCCACCCAGTTGCAGTTGCGGGTGCACGAGGCGATCGACCGCGCGATCGACGAGGCCATCGACCGCGCGCTGCTGGGCTCACGCCCCTCGCGCGGGCCCTGAGCCGCGGCCACCGACCGGGCCGTTCCGCGCACCCGTCCGCCGACCGCCCGCCTATAATCGCGCCCCGCCGAGTCTCCCCGACGAGCCCCACGATGGAACTGCCCAAGAGCTTCGAACCCGGACCGATCGAGTCGCGCTGGGGACCCGAATGGGAGCGCCGGGGTCTCTTCGAGGCCGGGCTGGAGGCCTCCCGCCCCGCCTTCTGCATCCAGCTGCCCCCGCCCAACGTGACGGGCATCCTCCACATGGGGCACGCATTCAACCAGACGATCATGGATGCGCTGACCCGCCACCATCGCATGCGCGGGTACAACACGCTCTGGCTGCCCGGCACGGACCACGCGGGCATCGCCACCCAGATCGTGGTCGAGCGGCAACTCGAGTCGGAGGGACGCAGCCGGGCCGAACTCGGCCGCGAGGCCTTCATCGACCGGGTCTGGCAGTGGAAGCAGTACTCGGGCGGCACCATCATCGAGCAGATGAAGCGGCTCGGGGCCTCGGCCGACTACCGGCGCGAGTACTTCACGATGGACGAGTCGCTCTCGAAGGTGGTGGTGGACACCTTCGTGCGCCTGTACGAGCAGGGCCTGGTCTATCGCGGCAAGCGCCTCGTCAACTGGGATCCGAAGCTCGGCACCGCGGTCTCCGACCTCGAAGTCGAGAGCGAGGAGGAAGAAGGCCGGATCTGGGAGATCCGCTATCCGCTCGCCGACGGCGACGGCTCGCTCGTGGTGGCCACGACCCGACCGGAAACCCTGCTGGGGGATGTCGCGGTCGCCGTCCACCCCGATGACGAGCGCTATCGCCAGTGGGTCGGCCGCTCGGTGCGCCTGCCGCTGACCGGGCGCGAGATTCCGGTCATCGCCGACGAGTACGTCGACCCGGCGTTCGGCACCGGCTGCGTGAAGATCACGCCCGCCCACGACTTCAACGACTTCCAGGTCGGCGAGCGCCACGGGCTCACGCCGCTGGGCGTGCTCACCCTGGACGCCCGGATCAACGACCACGCGCCGGAGAAGTATCGCGGCCTCGACCGCTACGCCGCTCGCCGCGCCGTGCTGGCCGACCTGCGGGAGGCCGGGCTGCTGGTCGCCGAGAAGCCGCACCGCATGATGGTGCCGCGTTGCGCGCGCACCGGCGAGGTCGTCGAGCCGATGCTCACCGACCAGTGGTTCGTGGCCATGCGCAAGCCCGCGCCGGAGGGCACCCGCCATCCGGGACGCTCGATCAGCGAGGTGGCCCTGGGCGCGGTACGCGAAGGAAACGTGCGCTTCTTCCCCGAGAACTGGACCGGCACGTACAACCAGTGGCTGGAGAACATCCAGGACTGGTGCATCTCGCGCCAGCTCTGGTGGGGTCACCAGATCCCCGCGTGGTACGACCGCCAGGGCAACGTCTACGTCGCGCGCAGCGAAGAGGAAGCACTCGCCCGCGCCCGTGCCGCAGGCATCGACGGCCCGCTCGGACGCGACCCGGACGTGCTCGATACCTGGTACTCGTCGGCGCTGGTGTGCTTCTCCACGCTCGGCTGGCCCCAGGCTGCCGAACTGGACGCGCCTGCCGACGCGCGCCGGCCCTACGACCTCTACCTGCCCTCCTCGGTGCTGGTCACCGGCTACGAGATCATCTTCTTCTGGGTCGCCCGCATGGTGATGATGACGCTGCACTTCACCGGCCGGGTGCCTTTCCGCGACGTGTACATCCACGGCATCGTGCGCGACGCGGAGGGGCGCAAGATGTCGAAGTCCGAGGGCAACACCATCGATCCGGTCGACCTGATCGAGGGCATCGCGCTCGAGCCGCTGCTCGAGAAGCGCACCACCGGACTGCGTCGCCCCGAGACCGCACCCCAGGTGGCCGCACGCACCCGCAAGGAGTTCCCCAAGGGCATCCCGGCCTACGGCTCGGATGCCCTGCGCTTCACGATGGCCGCCTACGCGACGCTGGGGCGCAACGTCAATTTCGACTTCAAGCGCTGCGAGGGCTATCGCAATTTCTGCAACAAGCTCTGGAACGCCACGCGGTTCGTGCTGATGAACACCGAAGGGCAGGACTGCGGCCTCGACGAATCGCGGCCGGTCACCCTGTCGGAGGCCGACCGGTGGATCGTCGGCGAACTCCAGCGCACCGAGGCGGAGGCTGCGCGGGGATTCGCGGACTACCGCCTCGACAACGTGGCGGCCGCGCTCTACCGCTTCATCTGGGACGAGTACTGCGACTGGTACCTGGAACTGGCCAAGGTACAACTGCAGCAGGCGGACGAGGCCGCGGCGCGCGGCACCCGCCGCACGCTGCTGCGCGTACTGGAGGCGGCACTGCGCCTCGCGCATCCGCTGATCCCGTTCATCACCGAGGAACTGTGGCAGGTGGTGTCGGTGGCCGCCGGCCGTCGCCGGGAGGGCGAACAGGCCAGCATCATGACCCAGCCCTATCCGCAGGCGGACCTCGCGCGCGTGGACGCCGCCGCCGATGCGGCCATCGCGCGGCTCAAGGCTCTGGTCGAGGCGTGCCGCAAGTTGCGCGGCGAACTCGGCCTGTCGCCCGCCCAGCGCGTGCCGCTGGTCGCCGCGGGCGATGCCGACGGCAGCGTTGCCCGGCACGCCCCGTACCTGCAGGCCCTCGCCCGCCTGTCGCGCGTGGACAGCCGCGCCGACGAATCCCCCGGCGAAGCCGATGCCGACGCGCCGGTCGCGGTCGTCGGCACCACCCGCCTCACGCTGGTCGTGGAAATCGACCGGGAGGCCGAACGCCAGCGACTGGCGCGCGAGGTCGCGCGCCTCGAGGGGGAGATCGCGCGAGCCCGCGCGAAGCTCGAGAACGAGAACTTCGTGTCGCGTGCCCCGGCCGCGGTCCTCGACCAGGAGCGCCGGCGGCTCGCCGACTTCAGCGCCACGCTGGAGAAGGTGGCCGCCCAGCTCGCGCGCCTGCAGTGACCGCGGCGCGCGCGCCCCGCCAGTCCGGGCGCGCCGCCGACCGGCCCTCCGGGTTCGCCCGTGTCCGTGCGGGGCACACCCCGTGATCCGCGGTTTCGGAGCGCTGGCGCACCGCAACTTCAGGCTGTTCTTCTACGGACAGAGCCTCGCGCTGGTCGGCACCTGGATCCAGACCACCGCGATGAGCTGGCTCGTCTACCGGCTGTCGGGCTCGGCCTTCCTGCTGGGCCTGACCGGATTCGCGGCCCAGATCCCGATGCTGGTGGCCTCGCCGTTCACCGGCGTCATCGCCGACCGCTTCGACCGCAGGCGGCTGCTCGCCGCGATGCAGTGGCTGCTGCTGCTGCATGCCGCGACGCTCGCCCTCCTGGCCTGGCACGACCTGCTGGAGGCCTGGCACATCACGATCGCCGCCCTCCTGATGGGCACGGCCATGGCCGCCGAGACCTCTGCCCGCCAGTCGTACGTGCCGGCGCTGGTCGAGGACCGCGCGGACCTTCCCAGCGCGCTGGCCCTGGGCGCCTTCCTTCAGAACGCCGGGCGGATGATCGGCCCGACCATCGCCGGATTCCTGATCCACGCCGCCAGCGAGGCGGGCTGCTTTCTCGCCAACGCACTGTCCAAGCTCGGCGTGCTGGGCTCGCTGTCGGCCATCGACGCGCCGCGCCCGCGCCGGGCCTCGACGGCCCGCTCGGTGCGGGCCGAACTGCTCGAGGCCTTCCGCTACCAGCGCAGCCTCACCCCGGTACGCGTACTGATGAAGCACATCGCCGTGTTCAGCTTCGTGGTCACCCCCTACTCGGTGCTGCTTCCGATCTACGCCGCCGAGGTGTTCGGGGGCGGCGCGGCCACCCTCGGCCTGCTGATGGGGGCAGCCGGCATGGGCGGGGTCTGCGGCGGCGCCGTTCTCGCCTGGCGCAACCGCGTCGGGGGACTGGTCACCCTGAACCAGCGCGCCACGGCGGCGTGCGGGGTCGCGCTGCTGGGCTTCGCATGGAACACCCAGTTCTGGGCGGCGCTCGCGCTGCTGTTCGTCGTGGGCGCGGCGGTGATCGTGGTGGTCACCTCCACCTCCACCGTCACCCAGATGGTGGTCGACGAGGACAAGCGCGCACGCGTGATGTCCTTCTACACGATGTCCTTCCTGGGCGTGATGCCGCTGGGCGCGCTCTGTGCCGGCACCGCCGCCGAGGCCTTTGGCGTGCAGGCGGTCGTCTGCACGGGAGGCGCCGTGTGCGTGCTCGCTTCGATCGCGCTGCTGCGTCGGCTGCCCGAACTGCGCGACCACCTCCGCCCGCTCTACGACCGCCTCGGCCTGTAGCGACCGATCAGTCCCGGTAACCCCACACCCGGTCGAGATCGAAGTGATGGCGCAGCGGGTCGAAGGCAACGTAGCTGCGGATGCCCGTGGCCAGCCGCGACGGGTCGCGCGGCGCGGGCAGGGGATGCACCTCGCCATCGGCCGTGACCACCGCCATCAGCGAAATGGCGCCGCCGGGAGGATTCCGGGTCACGACCGCGACTTCGCCATTGGCCAGTCGCACCAGCGTTCCGGGCGGATGCCCGCCCATCGATCGGGTCAGGATGCCGGCGAGCAGGGGATCGAAGCCGCGGCGACGGCCGAGCAGGATGTCGTTGGCGGCCGTGGCCGGCAGGCGCGGCGGGCGGTACAGGCGCTCGGCCACCGTGGCGCAGTACACGTCGGCCAGTCCGACCAACCTCGCGGCGAGTCCCACGGCCGATCCCGGCTTTCCCTGCGGATAGCCGCTGCCGTCGAGCCGCTCATGATGGTCGGCCACCGCCTCGAGCCAGTGTGCGTCCAGGACTCCCCGCGCCTGCAGCCATGCCGCCGAGCGGTGGGGATGGCTCGTGATCTCGGCCCGCTCGGCGTCGGTTGGCGCTTCGCGCACCGCGAACAGCCGATCCTGCAGCAACTGCATCGACACGTTCATGGTGAGCGCCGCGGCGACCACGCTGCGCTGCTCCGCCGCGTCGAGCGGCAACTGCCGGCCGACCAGTTCGCAGACCACGGCGACCGCCATCGCATGCCGGATCGAATAGGGCGCCTCGCGATCCAGTGCCGCCCACCCCAGGCTGGCGTCGGGGTCCGCGGCCACGGAACCGGCGATCCCGGCCACGATCGCCTCCACCTCGGCGCCCACGGCCGTCCCCTCGGGCGCCGTCGCCAGCGCCCCGAGCGCCCGGGCGAGTTCGTGCAGCCGCTCGAACGGCGACGGCACGCCCGCGGCCACCAGTTCGTCCGCCCGGGCATACAGCGGGCGCGAACGCAGCCGGGCCAGCATCCCGGCATCGATCACCGGCGAGCCCTTCGCCATCAGCAGCACGCCGTGGCGGTCGAAGACATCCCACGGCAACGCCTTGCCGACGAGATCGGGGCCGAGCTGGATCGGACGCAGCATGGTGGACTCCCGCGCGCACGGGACTCGTTATCCTGTGCGTGTTATCGGCCAACCCCGCGGTATCTTCAGCGTGATCGCCCCATCGCGCGCGCCCCGCCCGGACGGCATCCGCGCCGCTGGCGCCGCGATCCCCGGCCTGCCCGGAAACGGCCCCATCGCCACCGAACCCCGACCGTGTCCACCCCACCTGCGCCCCGACCCGAATCCCGCCCCCCATCCCCGTCCGAGCCCGCGCGGCCCGAGGCGGGTGCCCGGCCCGATCGCGGCCCCGAACCCCAGCCGCCGGAGCCCCCGCCTCCCGGCTCCTGCTGCGGCCGCGGCTGCTCGCCCTGCATCATGGAGCACCACGAGATGGCGCTGGAGGCCTGGCGCGAACGACACGCGCGCTGGGTGGCCGCCGGACCCTGAGCCCCCCGTCGCGAGGGCGGAGGGCTACTGCTTGCGCAGGAGGAACACGTACTCCCCGCCGGTCTCGGCGGACTGCAGCAGGGCGTGGCCCGTCTGGCGCGAGAACGCCTGGAAGTCGCGCATCGCGCCGGGATCGGTGGCGACCACGCGCAGCACCTGGCCGGAGACGAGTTCGTTGAGCGCCTTCTTCGTGCGCAGGATGGGGAGCGGGCAGTTCAGGCCACGGGTATCGATTTCGCGGTCGTAGTCCATGCCGGGCGTCTCCAGTCGTACGGCGCCCGGTGGGGCCGGGCCGCCGCGATTCCCGGATTCTAGAGCAGCTCGATGCTCCTGCGGGTCGGCGCGTGGCGCGCCCCGGCGTCCCGTCTCCGCGCGGCGCCTGCCGCCCCCGAAATCCCCGAACCGGTCTCGACCCGCCCCCGAACCGCCCTCGCCGCGCGCAATGACGCGCCGCGATCCGAGGCGAACGACGGTCGCAGGCCGACGCTGCCGGGTCGCCGGTCGCGCCTTGCCCGAAGGCGGCGGCGACCGGTCTCGCCGAGGCCGCTGCGCCCGAGCGTGCGGGCCGCGGACGCGAAGGGCTCGCGCGCGGCTCCGGGCGAGCCTCCGCGCCCGGCTCAGCCGCCCTTGCGCGCCTCGACCAGCCGCGAGCGCAACTCGCGTAGTCGGGCCTCGGCCGCCGAGAGTTCGAAGAAGTCGCCATCACCCGCCTTGAGGCCCGCCTGGAGCTGTTCGACCGCCCGCGGGAGGTGGCCGGTGAGCACGCTCGCCTCGGCCTGCGCGCGGTTCTGTGCCAGCACCCTTCCCGCAAGCCCATGGGCGCGCGCCTGCAACACGTACAGGCGGAAGTCGTTCGGATGGACCTGCAGCTGCTCGCGGACCAGCGCGAGTACCGCCTCGGGCTGCCTGACCCGCAGCAGCAGTTCGGCGTGGTCGTAGACCAGCGGCCGGTATCGCGGGTGGGCGACGAGTGCGCGCGGGTAGTAGGCGAGCGCGGAGTCGAGGTCGCCCGCCGCCACGAGCACGTCGCCCTCGAGCGCGGCCACCATCGCCCGCCCCGGCGCGAGCGTGCGCAACGCCGACAGTTCTCGCCGGGCACGGGCGTGGTCGCGGTTGCGCATGAGGGCCAGCACCAACCCGTAGCGCTGGGCCGCTTCGCTGGCGTAGGTGCGCTCGCGAAGGCCGGTCTCGAAGAACCGGACGGCGTCCGCGGGTGCGCCGTCGAGCGCCCGCAGGCGCGCGCGCAGCATCTGGAAATCCGGGTCCTCCCGCACCTGGCGATAGGGCAGCCCCTCGACCCGGTTGAGCGCATCGGCGATCCGCTCCGTGGTCATCGGGTGGGTGCGCAGGTAGGCCGGCAACGTGCTGTCGGCAAGCCGGGTCGAGCGTTGCAGCCGCTCGAAGAACGAGGCCATCGCCCGGGTATCGAAGCCCGCGCGTTCGAGGACCGACAGGCCCACCCGGTCGGCGTCCCGCTCCATGTCGCGGGTGAAGTTGAGCTGGCTCTGGATGGCCGCGGCCTGCGCCCCCACCAGCAGGCCCGGGGCGGCCTGCGGGTTCGAACGCGCGGCCAGCAGCGCGATACCCATGGCGACGAGCGAACCCAGTTGCGCCTGCTGCTGCCCCGCGACCAGCCGCGCGATATGCCCCTGGGTGACATGCGCGATCTCGTGTGCGATCACCGAGGCGAGTTCGGACTCGGTCTGCGCGGCGATGATCAGTCCGCTGTGCACGCCGATGAAGCCACCGGGCAGGGCGAACGCGTTGATCGTCGGATCCTGCATCAGGAAGAACTCGAAACCGATCCGTGCATCCGGACTGCTGGCAGCCAGCCGGTAGCCGAGCGCGTCGAGATAGGCGTTGGATTCCGCGTCGTCCGTGTAGGCGCGATCGGCCCTGACCTCCCTCATCACGGCCACGCCCAGCTGGCGCTCCTGCTGGGCCGACAGCACGGCGCGCGAGGCATCGCCAAGGTCGGGCAGTTCGCTCGCGCCAGCCAGCGGCATGGCCAGCGCGGCCATGACCAGCAGGGCTCGCAGGCGGGAGGATCGTTTCATGCTGCTATGATAAGCAGGCACGATCGTCGCGTGCAGCGCGCCGATGAAGCGAAGGTGAACGCGCGGCGCCCGTGCGCCTGCCCGTGTTACCGGGCTTCGTCCCCTCGGCCCCGTCAATGTCCACGATCGTCGATGCCCGACTGCCGCCGATGTCCGATTCCCTGAACCACTTCGACGCCGAAGGCCGCGCGGTGATGGTCGATGTCGGCGCAAAGCCCGAGACGCAGCGGCGCGCCCGTGCCCTCGGCCGCATCTCGATGCAGCCGGCCACGCTGGCGCGCATCCGGGCGGGAACGATGGACAAGGGCGACGTCATCGGCATCGCCCGCATCGCCGCCATCCAGGCGGCCAAGCGCACCGCGGAACTCATCCCCCTCTGCCATCCGCTGCCGCTCACTCGTGTCGAGGCGGCCTTCGAGTTCGACGACGCAGGATCCTCGGTGAGCTGCGAGGTGGTCGCCGAGACGATCGGACGCACCGGCGTGGAGATGGAAGCGCTGGTGGCCGTCAGCGCCGGCCTGCTCACCATCTACGACATGTGCAAGGCGATCGACCGCGGCATGACCCTCTCGAATATTGGCCTGGTCGAGAAGTCGGGTGGCCGCAGCGGTCATTACCTGCGCGAGACGCCCGGCGGGACGGGCCGCGGATGATGTCGAGGCCTGCATCCGGGCAAGCCCCCGGTTCGACCGGCTTGCCCGACCTCGCCCGGCGCGCCTTCGCGCGCGCAACCCTCGCGCTCGCCGCGACCATGGCCCTGCGCCCGGCGTTCGCGCAACCCGCACCGGTGCCAACCGACTGGAACCGGCCCGCCTTCGAGGCGAAGACCGCCGCCGAGGCCATCCGGCAGCTGGGCAGTTCCGCCCCGGCAACCAGCCGCGACATCCAGATCGACATCCAGGACGTGGTCGAGAACGGTGCGCGTGCCCGCATCGAAGTCCACAGCCGGATTCCCGGCACGCAGGCCCTGTCCATCCTCACCGACAACAACCCGCAGCCGCTGGCGGCCACCTTCACCTTCGCGGCCGGCATCGACCCCTACGCATCCACCCTGCTCAAGATCGCCGAGTCCGGGCCGGTCCGCGTGATCGTCCAGGCCGGCGGGCGCCTGTACGCGGCCACGCGCGAGGTCCGCGTGACCCTCGGCGGCTGCGGCTGAACGGCGGAGACGCTCCCATGTCCACGATCCGGATGAGCGCGCGCATGCGGCAGGACTACGCCGACGTACGTGCCCTGCTCACCCACCCGATGGAGACCGGCACGCGACGCGATGCCAAGGGGCAACTCGTGCCCCAGCACTTCATCCAGCGGGTGCAGATCAGCCACAACGGAAAGGTGGTGATGGACGTCCAGTGCAGCCAGGGACTGTCCCGCGACCCGTTCTTCGGGCTGAGGGTCCGGGGCGCGAAGCCCGGCGACCGGATCGGCCTCGCCTGGCTGGACAACCGCGGCGCGCGCGACTCGGCCGAGGTGGCGGTCAGCGCGGCGTGACCGCCGAGGGATCGATCGGCCGGCACCCGGGCGGGGGCGGCAGCGGCTTGAAGCGTCGCGGCGGGCCGGCCTCCCCCCAGTAGGACCCGTCGACCCAGACCCGCGGCTTCCACTGGATGTCGGGGCAGCCCAGCGTCCGCGCTTGGGATCTTGCCTGCAGCCGCGAGAGTTCGGGCAGGAGCCCGGCCACGAGGGCGGTGGCCATCGCGAAGGCTGCGAACGCAAGCGTCGGGCCCGCCCATGGCCGGTGGACCGCCGCCGCCGGAGCGGGATCGAGGAGCAGGCTGCCTGCCCAACCCGCGAGCAGGGCGAGAAGGCCCTGCGCGACCGGCATCACCAGCAGGCCGTCGACCTGCGCGTGGATGGCAGCGGCGCACAGCGCGACCATCAATCCGGTGGCGAGCGCCTGCCGGTCGCGATCCGCCTCCTGGGCATTGCCGGCAGCAAGCAGCCTGCGGTATCCGGCGATCAGGCGCAGCCCTGCGAAAGCGGCGGCGATCCCGAACGCCAGCATCGCGGGCACGCCCCACTCCGCCGCGAGTTGCAGAGGCGCGGAGTGGGGATGGGCGGCGACCGGACTGGGGTCCAGCGCGAGCCCCATCGGCCCGATCCCGAGCAGCGGGGCCTCGCGAACCAGGTCGAGCGCGCGTGTCCAGAGCACGTCGCGCAGGCTCAGGTTCAGGGGATCGGCCACGCGAGCGGCGAACGCACCGACCGCGCCCGACTCGGCGCCCGCCAGCCGGGCCGGCAGCACGTCGAACATCAGCCAGGCGAGGGGAACGGCCACCGCCAGCGAGACGACCGCAGGCACGAGCAGGCGGAACACCTGCCGGGGCGCGAGCAGCGCGACCAGGGCCACGGCTGGCGCCAGCGAGTACCAGGTCGCGCGGGTGGCGGTGAACAGCGCGAGCAACCAGCCCCCCAGCAGCACCAGCCAGACCCCGACCCGGCGATAACCGGTCATCCACGACAGGGTGCAGAGGGTGACGACGAGCGGGAGCGTGAGCGTCTGGAACTGGCCGAGGAATCGGGGGTTCGAGAAACCGTGTTGCCAGACCTGGGTGGCCACATACCCGCCCGGATTCCCGAGGGCCGACGCCCAGGCCACCAGGAAAGGAACCACCGTGCCGGCCGTGGCGACCGCCAGGATACCGGGCATCCCGCGGTCGAACCGGGGCGGCCGCTGCTCGCGGGCCACCATCACCGTGAGCATCACGAGCACCAGCAGCGCGGCGGTCGCGACCTCCAGCAGCGCGAGCCGGACAAAGCCCGATGCCGACGCCGAGGCCGTGCCGAGGGCGGCCACCAGCAGCAGCCCGACCCACGTGCCGGTTCCCCACCGGCTCGCGTGGGCCATCACCGCTCCAGGGTGCCGCCGATGGATCGCGACCGGAGCCGCCGCGGCAATCAGCAGCGCGCCCAGCCATACCCGCTGCGAGTCATGCCAGTCGAGCAGGCCGGGCAACAGTACCCCGGTGGCCGCGATCAGGGCAACGGCGCCGACACCGAGCACGAGATCGACGGCCTTCACTCGGAATCCGGATCCACGCGGACGCGGCGTCGGTACCCGCGCCGAGCCGCTCGGCAAGTCGCCGCCATGAAAAACAGATGCCCCCGGACGATCTCCGGGGGCATCGGTCGGTACCCGGTGGTCCAGCAAGGCTGGACCGAGGGACGATCAGGTACCCTTGGCGAAGCCGGAGCGCGACTGCGAGCAGTTTGCACCCGAATGGCCGTACGTCCAGCGCACGCCGGTCTCGGCCACGGTGCCGCGCATCATCACGGTACAGCCGCCGGGGCCCGCGCCACCCGTACCCAGTTCGACCTCCACCGTGGCACCGAGCGGCCCGGTCCCGTTTCCGGCCGGCGCCGCGATCGCGATGCCGTTACCCGTCGCGGTCGGCAGGGCATTAGTGAACCCAAGCTGGGTGTTCGTGGTGCAGACGGTCGCATTGCCGCCGTTGATCTGCAGGCACTCGGCGATCGCGGTGCGCAGCGACGCGGTCTCGGTGACCGCCGTCGCCCAGCGCGAGCGGGTCACGTAGTCCTGGTACTGGGGAATCGCGATGGCCGCGAGGATGCCGATGATCGCGACCACGATCATCAGTTCAATCAGGGTAAAACCCTTCTGAACCGTCTTCATCGGTAGTGCTCCTTGTCGTTGTTGGGGTCCGGTAACGCATCAATCGTTACGGCAGGCATACTTGCAAGCGACATGCCAGCCATGATGCTCCCAGAAAACCTCAAAAAGAACAATAGACTGGGACGGATTCTTCAGCTTTTTTCTTCAGAACAGACGACGCTCAGCGGCAGAAGGTGACACAAAACGTCACTTTCCGACCGCTCCCCGATACCCGGGGATCGCCGCCTCGACGACCTCGTCGATCTGCTCCGGATTCATGAACTGCCGTGCGTACTCGGCGTACACCCGCTCGCGGACGAAGACATCGAAGAGATCGGGGTCGATATGCCCCCCGAGGCTCATCTGGCCGAGGATCGTCAGCGCCTCGGTCAGCGTCTTGCCCGGCTTGTACGGCCGGTCGCGTGCGGTGAGCGCCTCGAACACATCGGCGATCGCCATCATGCGCGCCTGGACCGACATCTGGTCGCCGGTGAGGCCCCGCGGATAGCCCTTGCCGTCCATCCGCTCGTGGTGGCCACCGGCGAACTCGGGCACGTTGCGCAGGTGCCGCGGCCAGGGCAGCGCTTCGAGCATCTGGATCGTGAGCTCGATGTGGCGGTTGATCACCTGGCGCTCGGCCGCGTTGAGCGTGCCACGGGCAATGGTGAGGTTCTCCACCTCGTCGGCGGTGAGCAGGGGCACCCGCTCCCCCGCAGCGTCGGTGACCTGCCAGCCCGCCGCAAGATCACGCACCCGCTGCTGGTCGGCCGCGGACATCGCCTCGCCCCCGATGTTGACGTGGCGCAGGAACGCCCGGGCCTCGGCGAGCACGTGCAGCCGGGCCTGCAACGCCCGCTCGTCCGGCTCGGGACGACCCTGCTCGCGCGCCGCGAGCCGGGCGCGCAGGTGCTCGACCTCGGCCTCGCGGCGCGCCAGTTCGATCCGGGTGTCGACCAGGTGGATGCGGTCGAACAGGGTCTCGAGCTTGGTCGCCTTGTCCACCACGTGCACCGGCGTGGTGACCTTGCCGCAGTCGTGCAGCAGCGAGGCGATGCGAAGTTCGTAGCGCTGCTGCTCGTCCATGGTGAACCCGGCGAGCGGCCCCTCGGTCGTGCGGGCGGTCGCATCGGCCAGCAGCATGGTGAGCAGCGGTACCCGCTCGCAGTGGCCACCGGTGTAGGGCGACTTGTCGTCGATCGCGGCGTTGATCAGCCCGATGAACGACTCGAACAGGTGCTCGAGGCGGTCGATCAGCAGGCGGTTGGTCAGCACCACCGCCGCCTGCGAGGCCAGCGACTCGGCCAGCCGGCGATCGGTGTCGGTGAATCCGGCGCCCTCGTCGTTCCCGCCGCCGGCGTTGATCAGCTGCAGCACTCCGATGATCTCGTCCTCGTGGTTGCGCATCGGCACCGTGAGGAAGGATCGGGATCGATACCCCGTCCGGGCGTCGAACGCCCGGGTGCCGGAGAAATCGAACCCCTCCGCGGTGTAGGCGTCGTCGATCACCACCGTGCGCTGCTGCAGCACCGCGCAGGCGGCGACGTTGTGCAGGTTCTCGCCCCCCGCCTCGTCGTAGAGCGGCACCGGCGGGAAGGGCACCCGCTCGCCCGTGCTGCCGCCCAGCGCGATGCCCAGCGAGTCGGTACGCACGATCTCGAAGCGCAGCGAGCGGCGATCCTCGCCCATCCGGTAGAGCGTCCCGCCGTCGGCGCGGGCAAGGCGCTTGGCCGCCACCAGGATGGACTCGAGCAGCCGGTCGATGTCCTTCTCGCCCGAGAGCGCGACCCCGACCTCGTTGAGGAACTCCAGCCTCCGGAGCAGGTCATCGCCGGCTCCGGAACCCGCCGGCGGGATCGACTGGTGCACCATCGCAGGACGTCCCGTGGCTACTTGATGCAGACCGCTCGAACCTGCTGGATGTCGGTAATGCCCGCCATCACCTTCTCGATGCCGTCCATCTTGAGCGTTCGCATGCCCTCGTCGAGCGCGATCGCGAACATCTCGGCGACCCGGGCATGCTCCTGGATCGCCTTCTTGATGCGATCGGTGCCGAGCAGCAGTTCGTGCAGGCCGACCCGTCCCTTGTATCCGGATCCGCCACAGGTATCGCAACCGGCCTTCGTGTAGAGCGTGAACTCGCCGCGCTCGTTGGCGAACAGGCGCTTCCAGTCGGCCAGGACCGTCGCGGCAGCCGCCTGCGGATCCTTCTTCCAGGTATCGGTCTGGCGCAGCTCATGGCAGTACTCGTCGAGCAGGCGCTGCACGTCCTCGTCGGTCGCCACGTGCGGTCTCTTGCACTTGGCGCACAGGCGCTTGGCCAGGCGCTGTGCCAGGATCCCGAGCAGCGCGTCGGCGAAGTTGAACGGATCCATGCCCATGTCGAGCAGCCGGATGATCGACTCCGGCGCGCTGTTGGTGTGCAGCGTGGCGAACACCAGGTGTCCGGTCAGCGAGGCCTCGATGCCGATGGCGACCGTCTCCTTGTCGCGCATCTCGCCGACCATGATCACGTCCGGGTCGGCGCGCAGGAAGGCCTTCATCGCGGTGGCGAACGTGAGGCCGGCCTTGGGGTTCATCTGCACCTGGCGCAGGCCGCGCTGGGTGATCTCGACCGGGTCCTCGGCCGTCCAGATCTTGGTCTCGGGCGTGTTGATGTAGCCCAGCACCGAGTGCAGCGAGGTGGTCTTGCCCGAGCCGGTAGGCCCGCAGACGAAGAACAGCCCGTAGGGCTTGGTGACCGTGGCCTTGAGGTTGTCGAGGTTGTGCTCCGACAGCCCGAGCTTGTCGAGCGGAATCGGCTCGCCGGCGGCGAGGATCCGCATCACGATGTCCTCGACGCCCCCCTGGCTGGGAATGGTCGCCACCCGCAGCTCGATGTCCAGCGGACCGAACTTCTTGAACTTGATCTTGCCGTCCTGCGGACGCCGCTTCTCGGAGATGTCGAGGTCGCACATGATCTTCAGGCGCGCGACGACCGCCGAGCGATAGCTCGACGGGATCTCCACGTAGTTCATCAGCGAACCGTCGCGCCGGAATCGCACCAGGGTCTTCTGCTTGCCGGGGCCGGGCTCGATGTGGATGTCCGACGCCCCCTGCTTGTAGGCGTCGACGATGATCTTGTTGACCAGCTTCACCACTTCGTTGTCGGATGCCGCGGAGGCCTCGCCCGCGGACTCCTCGATCACCTCGTCTTCGCCCAGTTCCGAGAGCAGGTCGGCCGCCGAACTGGGATCGTCGAGCAGCGCCTCGGCGCCGATGATGCCGGAACCGCCCCCGCCGCCGAACATCTGGTCCATGGTCGCGACGAATTCCCGCTTCGTCGTCACCGCGTAGACGACCTTGGAGCGCGGGAAGATGTTGTGGACCATGCGCGAGCCGCGCAGCCGCTCCGGATCGGTGGACAGCGCGACGACCCCGGCTGGCGTCTCCTCGATCGGCACCCAACCGCTGGACTCCGCGAACTCGCGCCGGATGTTCTTCAGCAGGTCCATCGGCTTGAGCCGATCGCCGCGATAGGGTTCGTAGGCCGCCTGGAAGAAAGCGGCCAGCGCCTCGCCGATCGCACCGACCTTGACCTGGAACTCGTCGATCAGTACGTCCTCGAGATCGATGTTCTTGCGCCGGGCCGAGCGCTGCGCGAGTTCCATCTCGTCGGCCGACAGCACGCCCTCGACCACCAGCTGGTCGTACTTGCCGCGCAGCTTGACCGCTCCGGCCTTCTGCCGCTGCTGCAGCGCAATGGCCAGCGTCTCGGACAGCTGGCGCGCCCCGTCCTCGGCCGCCACGGGGAAGGACTGTCCGGAGCGCGAGTTGATGACCTGCATCACGCCGACCAGTTTCTGGCGCGCAGTATCGAAGATCGGCGCCGCCAGCATCTGGCGGGTCCGGTAGCCGGTGCGCTTGTCCACTTCCTTCAGGAAGCGCAGTTGCGGGCTGTGGCGAGCCAGTTCCCGCTCGTCGTAGACGTCGCTGATGTTGAGGATGCGCCGGCTGCTTCCGGCGAACCCGGCGATGCTCTGTTCGTTGATCGGCAGCTTGATGTCGCGGAAGGAGTTCAGTCCGGTCTTGACCTTGGAGACGATCGAGTTGCCGTCTTCGGTCACCACGTAGATCGTCAGCCGGTCGGCCTCGAACAGATCGCAGATTTCCTGCGACAGCTCGACCATGATCTCCTCGAGTTCCCCGGCCGCATGGATGCGGTTGGTGACCGCCTGCAGGCGTTGCGAGAACCGCAGCCGCTCGGCGAGCGGGTCGTTGGCGGGACCGGCACCGGTGCCGGCGCGGGCCGCCGTCGCTTTCGGTTCGAGCACGCTGCTCATCGGCCAGCCTCCGGATGCGGGGGATTGGGGTGAGGACGGGGGGAGGAGTTCGTGGTCGGGGGGGCTTCGGTACGCATCAGAATTCCAGTTCCTCGCCACCCGCGAGCATCCGCGGCTCGTGGTGGCCGGCACAGGCCTGGACCTCTTCCATGATCGCCTCGTATTCGCCGGGCTTGAGGTGCGTGATGTGGATTTCCGCGGAACGCTCCAGCCGATCGAGTTCGCGGCCCAGCATCTCCGGGCACAGGTGCCTGGACACGCGGGCGAGTTCCTGCTCGCGGTTGCTGAAGGCGGTCTCGATGATCAGGTGGCGCAGGTTCGCGATCGCGTTCACCTTCGGCCAGAACTCGTCGTTGACCGTGGTGTCCCCGGTGTAGACCAGGCTGCCCCGACCGCTGTCGAGGTGCCAGCCTGCCGCCGGCACCACATGGTGCGCAGGCAGGGCTCGCGCGATGCGCCCGCCGCCGATGTCCACCGGCTGGCCGATCTCGACCGGCTGGAAACGCAGCCAGGGCGCCGCCTCGCTCGGGATGCAGGTGAAGTCCGGCCACAGGTGCCAGTTGAACAGATGCCGGCGCAGCACATCGACCACCGCCGGCAGCGCGTAGACGGTCACCGGGGCCGGCCGCATCCAGCCGACGGTGTCGAGCATCAGCGGCAACGCCGCCACGTGGTCGAGGTGGGCGTGCGATACGAACACATGGTCGATGCGCGCGAGTTGCTCGAGCGACAGGTCGCCGACACCCGTGCCGGCGTCGAGCAGCGTGTCGGCGTC
This sequence comes from uncultured Pseudomonadota bacterium, assembly GCA_903831455.1. Lineage (GTDB taxonomy): Bacteria > Pseudomonadota > Gammaproteobacteria > Burkholderiales > CAIKXV01 > CAIKXV01. Next base: position 29,336 of record CAIKXV010000037.1, read on the forward strand.
GATGGCGAACGAGGTCGTGCGCAGGCCCTCGCCGATTCCGCCGCTGCAGCCCAGCACACGCAACTTCATCGTGCCCTCGCTGTCACTTGGTGGTGAACGTGCACACCCCGTCCCAGCCGGGCGGCGGGGGCGCGATCCGGAACGCCTCGATGCGCTCGAGGTACAGCGAGTAGAGCCTGCGCTCGGGGAACCGCTTGTGGAGATTGAGCAACTGCACCTCCGCCATGTCCCAGTTCTGGCTGCGGAAGTGCTCGAGCGCTCGCTGGAACAGAGACAGCGGATCCAGCAGCGAACGGTCCACCTCGCCCCGACGCCCGAGCGGCTCGAAGATGGCCACGGGCGTGTCCTTGCCCTTGACCCGGACGCGGTCCAGTTCCATGTAGACGAAGCCGGGCGCCGCCTGGCACACCGACTCCGAAACGATGATATCAGCGCCGTATTCCTTTGTGATTCCCTCGAGGCGTGACGCCAGGTTGACCGCGTCACCCATCACGGTATAGGCCACCCGGATATCGGAACCCATGTTGCCGACGCTCATGCGGCCGGTATTCAGTCCGACCCCGATCCGGATCGGCGGCCAGCCACGCGCGGCGAAGTCGGCTTGCCGCGCGGATAATGTCCGCTGCATTTCAAGCGCGGCCTCGACCGCGTGGGCCGCATGGTCGGGATCGTCCAGCGGGGCTCCCCAGAACGCCATGATTGCGTCACCCATGTACTTGTCGATCGTGCCGCGATGGCCGTGGATGACCCGGGTGAGCGGACTCAGGAACTCGTTCATCAGCCGGGACAGTTCGCGCGGGTCCAGCCCCTCGGAAATGCTCGTGAAGCCGCGCACGTCGCTGAACAGCACGGTCATCTCGCGGCTTTCGCCCTCCATCGAAAAGCGGTCGGGATGGCGGGCCATCTCGTCGACGAGCTCCGGTGGCACGTACTGTCCGAACAGTCCGGTGATCTGCCGCTTGCCGCGCGCCTCGACGAAGAAGCCCCACGCCATGTTCGCGGCGAAGAGCAGCAGCACCAGGACGACGCCGGAGGCGATGGGCAGGATCAGCTGGCCCCAGCGCCAGACCACCGCGTCGAGGGCGACCAGCAGGATCAGCGCCCCGGCAGCGAGCAGGCTGGATCGCAGCGGCGACAACCGCGCGAGGGCGGCCACCAGGCCTATCCCCAGCACGGCGAGCAGCAGGAACTCGGCTCCCATCACGTAGGGCGGACGCTGCCGGATCGAGCCGTCGAGCATCCCGGCGATCAGGTTGGCGTGGATTTCCACCCCGGGGTAGATCGGGTCGACCGGGGTCGAGCGCAGATCGAACAGCCCGGGGGCGCTGGTGCCCACCAGGACGATGCGCCGCGACAGCACGGCCGGGTCTGCCTTGCCCGACAGCACATCGGTGGCCGACACGTACGGGAAGCTGCCGCGCCCGCCCCGGTAGGGGACGTAGGCGCTGACCTGCTCGTCGACGGGTATGCGCAGGGGTCCGACGTTGAGCCACTCGAGCCCTGCGTACCCCCGCGACAGGGCGGATGACGACGGATAGCCGGGCTCGACGGGCGGCGAGCCCAGCAGCAGCCGCATCATCGCGAGCGAGAGGGACTCGTAGTAGGCGCCCGAGTATTCGGCGAGCATGGGTACGCGGCGCGCCACTCCGTCGGCGTCGGCCAGCTGGTTGAAGTGCCCGGCCGATTTCGCGGCCTGCTGGAGGGCCGGAAGATTGGCGCCGTAACCCTCCCAGCGCGTGAACCGGATGCCCCGGCCGGCGAAGGTGCCGGGGGCGATGACCGGCGCCGGCAGCGCCCCGATCCTGAGCGGCTTGTCGCCTGCGCTGCTGCCCTGGGCGGAGAAGTAGTAGCCGAGCACGACCGGCCGTCCCTCGAGGCGGGCGGCGAGCTGACGGTCGTGCTCGAGCCGCGGACGCAGCTCTCGCAGCAGGGACTCGAACCCGGGGACGCCGCGCAGTTCCGCCTGCGCGAGGGCCTCCAGGCGCCCGAGCCCGGAACTGTCGTCCGGCTCGGCGAACACGATGTCGAATCCGACCACGCTCGCCTGGTAGCGGTCGAACAGTTCGTCGACCAGCTTGGCCACCCGGTCGCGTGGCCACGGCCACCGTCCCTCGGCCTGCAGGCTGCGCTCGTCGATGTCGACGATCACGATCCGAGGATCCAGCCCGCCGGGCATGGTCAGGCGCAGGCGGGTATCGTAGGCAATGGCCTCCAGCCGCTCGATGAGCGGCAGGCGCAACCAGCCGGCCGCATGCGCCATGAAGGCGGCGACCAGACCGAGCCCGAGCAGTAACCTGGCTAGCTGGTTGCGCATCCCGTCACCCTGGTGGACCCGAACGCGGAGACCGCGCGGACGCGGGCCCCGCCAGCGCCATCACGCGGGCTTGAGGAAGAACTCCATCTTGACCCCGGCCAGTTCGATGATGTCGTGGTCGTTCAGCTGGCGCGGCTGGGCGTCGAGCGGCACGCCGTTGACCCGGGGAAACTGGGCCCCTTCGACATGGGTGATGAAGAATCCGTGCGGGCGCTTGGTGATCACCGCAACCTGCACGCCCGGCTTGCCCAGCGTGGTCAGATTCTTGACCAGGTCCAGCTCCTTGCCCGCTCCGGGACCGGTGAGGATCTGGATGGCCGCTGGCGGCTGGGATGCGGGCGGAGTGGTGACCGGCGCGAAAGTCGGGGCGGGTGCCGGCGGCGGGGACACCGGCGCGGCAGCCGGGGCCATCGCGGCCCCCGGGGCCATCGTGGCTTCCGCGGACGCGGACTCGATGCTGCTGGAGACCTCGGTCGCGGCGCGGATCACCGCAGCGGGATCGGCCATCGGCATCGGGCCGGCGCGCGTGACGGTCGCATCGGCTCCGGCGGCGACCGACGTGGACGTGGGACCCGCGGGCCGGGCCGCGGGCCGGAGCACCATCGTCTTCTCGAAGTCGCCCGAGGGCGCCTGCGAGGCCTTCTCGTTGATGTACTTGAGCTTGTACTTGCCGATCTCGACGACGTCGTTGTGCTGGAGGAAGTGCTTCTTGACCGGGTTGCCGTTGACGGTCGTGCCGTTCGTGCTCCCCAGGTCTTCCAGGAACGAATCGTTGAGGATGGTGACGATCACGGCGTGCTCGCCGCTGACCGCGAGGTTCTCGATCCGCACGTCGTTGTGCGGCTTGCGCCCGATCGACGTGCGCTCCTTGACGAGTTCGACCTCGTCCAGAACCTGTCCGTCGACGCTGATGATGAGCTTCGCCATGGCCTACCCCTTATACCCTATTTGAGCCAAGACATGAAACGGGACATCCAGCCGGTCTCGCCCGAGAACCGGCCTTTCACGTGGACCAGGATCACCGACACGTTGTCCCGCCCGCCGTAGTCGTTCGCCATCTGCACCAGCTGGTCGGCCGCGAGCTGCAGGTTCGCCTTCAGGGTGTCCAGCGTGCTGTGGATCTCGGCATCGGGGATCATGTCGGAGAGTCCGTCCGAGCACATCAGGTAGATGTCGCCCGGAATCACCGGATACGTGTGGATCTCGGTCTCGACGACCGGATCGACGCCCAGCGCCCGCGTCACCAGGTTCTTGTTCATCGAATGCCGGGCATCTTCCCGCGAGATCATGCCGCTGTCGATCTGCTCCTGCAGGAGCGAGTGATCACGCGTGATCTGCTCGAAGCTGTCGCCTCGAAGACGATACAGCCGGGAGTCGCCGATATGACCGACGGTCACGCGGTTCATCGAGAACAGCGCGCAGACCAGGGTGGTGCCCATGCCTGCGTACTGGGGCTGCGTGAGCGCCGACTGGTGGATGGACCCGTTCGCCCGCGTGGCCTGCTCGCGCATGATCCGCTCGGTACGCGCGACGGCCTTGGCTGCGTCGCGCGCAGGCGCGTGCGGCTCGGCCAGCGCCTTCCCGACACCCTCGCGGATCATCTCCACCGCGATGCCACTGGCGACCTCGCCGGCGTTGTAGCCGCCCATGCCGTCGGCCAGTACCGCGAGACCGATCTGCGGATCGATCGCGACGCTATCCTCGTTGTGGGAGCGGACCATGCCAGGGTCTGAACAGTAAGCCATGGCGAGCGCGCTGGTGAGATCGGGAACTTGGGGCACGTCGGGAATCCGGTAATCGTCGGGATCGGAATCAGGCCGGGCGCACGGGCGCGGACGGCAGGGTGGCCAGGCAGGCTCGCAGCGCGGCGGCCATCTCGTCGCCCGTTGCGAAACGCTGCTCGGGCTGCTTGGCGAGCGCGGTCTTGAGCAGGGACACGAGGCAGGCGGGCGCCTCGGCGCGGACCGCCGAGAGTTCGGCCGGCTCCTCGTTGGCGATGCGGAACATCAATTGCGCCATCGAATCGCCGCGGAAGGGCTGCTGGCCGCAGGCCAGCTGGTAGATCATCACCCCCAGGGAGAACAGGTCGGAGCGTCCATCGACCTTCTGCCCCGAGAGCTGCTCGGGCGACATGTAGGACGGCGTGCCCAGCACCATGCCGGTCTTGGTGCGGCTGGAGTCGGTGATGCGCGCGATGCCGAAGTCGGTGACCTTCACGGTGTCGGATTCGCGCTCGTACATGATGTTCGCAGGCTTCACGTCCCGGTGCACCACGTTGTTGCGGTGCGCGTAGGCGAGCGCCTCGGCCACCCGTGCGCCGATCGACAGCACCAGCGGCAGGGGCAGCAGGGCATCCGGGCGGGTGAATTCGACGAGGTCGCGCCCCTTCAGGAACTCCATCGCGATGAACGCGAGATCGTGCTCCTCGCCCGCGTCGTAGATCGTCACGATGTTCGGATGCGCCAGCCGTCCGGCGGTCTGGGCCTCGCGGAAGAACCGTTCCTTGACCTCGGCGAGCTCGTCGCCCTCGAACTCCTGGGCGAGCGCCATGGTCTTGATCGCCACCACGCGGCCGATCTTCGGGTCGCGCCCCTGGTACACGACTCCCATCGCGCCCTTGCCCAGTTCGCGCTCGACTTCGAAGCGTCCCAGGCGCGGCTTCTCGGCGCCCGCGCCGATCACCAGCGCCCCTCCGGGGTGCTGCGTCCCCGCCCCGAGGATGACCGTGTTCTGCATCTGGACCGCCCGCTGGCTGCGCTCGGCGATGTCACGGAATTTCGGGTTGTAGTCGGCGATGTAGCGGAACACCGACTCGGCCTTGTTGAACTGCCGCTTGCGCTCGTAGTCGAGTCCGAGGTTGTAGAGCAGTTCCAGCACCGAATCCTCGACCGGCAGCTTGCGGAAGCAGTCGAAGGCCATGTCGAGCTGGCCCTGGCCCTGGTAGCCCAGGCCCAGCATGCGGTTGGTATGCGCGAGATCGACATCCGAGCGCTCCTTGCCGCGCTCGGTGAGCAGGAAGCGTCGGGTCGTCAACGCAAGATGCCCCAGCAGCAGCAGGGTGAGCGGCAGCATCAGCGGCACCCAGGTCGACTGCCCGACCATCAGGCCGAAGTGGGCAGCCAGCGCCAGCGCGAACAGGGCCGCGGTGATCGCCGCCCCGGTCGCCGCCTTCAGGCGAGGCAGCAGCAGCACGAGATACGCCAGCACGGCTGCGAAGGCCGCCCAGCGCACCGCCTCGCCCCAGGCGGGGGCGACGAAGAAGTTTTCCTGGAGGATGCTCGACACCGAGTGCGCCAGCGTCATCACGCCGGGCAGGTCGGTGGCGATCGGGGTGACCAGCAGCGAGCCGACACCGGCCGCCGTCGGGCCGATGATCACGATCTTCCCGCGGTACTTCTCGGGCGGGATGCGACCGGTCAGCACGTCGTAGAACGAATCGGGGGCGAACGCCGGCTTGCCCTCGGCGCCGCGATAGAAGAACGAGTGCATGAGCAGGCGGTCATCGGTGCGGATGGCGAGTCGACCCAGCCGCACGCCCTCCCCGGGGACGACCTGGATATCGCGCGGGCCGAGGTTCAGGCTGCGCGCGGCGAGCAGCAGCGCAAGGGAGGGAAAGAACTGCTCGTAATGGCGCACCACGAGCGCGTCGGTTCGCACCGCTCCGTCGATATCGAGGTAGTAGTTGAGGTGCCCGACCCCGGCGGCCGCGCCGCCGACCTCGGCGATCGGGACGATCGGCCCCAGGGCGGAGACCGGCAGCGAACCTTGTCCCGGCGCGGCGGTGACGGCATTGGCCGTGACGAACGCGGGCAGCGGCCGGTCCGGATTGCCCAAAGGCTCGCGGTCGAACTGCTGGAAGACCATCGGCAGGAGGGTCGAGCCGCTGGCGCGAATGCTGGCGGCCAGCGTGCGATCGGTGTTGAGTCCGGCCTCGACCGTACCCAGGATCTCCCCCGCCTGCGCGAGTTCCGCACCCGCGGCCCCGCCCACGGCCGAGAGCGCAGGCCCGGACAGCACTTCGCGCAGTTTCACGATGCCCGCATGGGCGGGGTTTCGCTCCGGGTCGAACTGCGGTTCGGTGAAGAAGACCGTGTTGCCGATGACCTTCGCCTGCGCGCGGGTGAGGATGTCGGTCATCCGCGCGTGGACATCGCGCGGCCACGGCCAGCGCCCGATGTTCGCGATACTGGTGTCGTCGATGGCGATCACCGCCACCTGGGGCGAAGGCTCAGCGGAGGACAGCCGGACGCCGAGGTCGTAGGCCTTGCGGTCCAGGGCCTGCAGCAGTTCGCCCCCGGACAGCACGGCCAGCACCAGCGCGATCGCCGCGCCGATGAAACCGTCGCTTTTCCAGAATCCGGCTGCCTTCATGCTTCCCCACGTCCGCCTGCGGCAGGCTCCTCGCCTGCACCCGTCTTCCGGATCGGCCCGATGCCGCCCGTCGTCCGGCAATCCTTATTGGCGACCCGTCACGGACACTCTTTAGGCCCGCGATGCATGGCAGTCGCGCGGGGCGACCGTGACCCTCGTCCGTCCGGACCGTGCACGCGCCCGCACGCGCACGGTCATTCGTTCATGCGCTTTCCCCGCCCCGCTCGCAAAGTGCATGATTCCGAATGGATTGTAGACGATCGCGCCACTGCGCACCATGCCGCGGACCGGCGATCGGGAGCACCGTGCGGCGGAGGGTGTCCGCCCGGTGCGGACGGCGGACTCAGGTACCGAGGAAAGCCCCGGCAGCAACCCCGCCGGCGGCGGCGAATTCACCGGCGCCGCATTTGCGCCCCTCGTCGGGCTTGACTCGCAGGACCTCGATCCGCCCGCCCTGGCAGCCCACCTTGAAACTGTCGGCCGTCACCTCTGTCACCTCGCCGACTTTTCCGACCGTGTCGCCGAACCGGCGGTAGGGATGGCGCCGCGCCTCGAAGATCTGCAGCTTGCGACCGTTCACGGTGGTCCATGCACCCGGGGCCGGATTGCAGCCGCGGATCAGGTTGTAGACCTGGTCGACGTGGTTGGCCCAGTTGATGCGTGCCTCCGCCTCCCGGCACCAGCCCTCGTAGGTCGCCCGGGATTCATCCTGGACCGTTTCGACATGGCGTCCGCCGACCACGAGGTCGGCGGCCTCGACCATCGCCGCCACGCCCATCGGGTAGAGCTTGTTGAAGTAGACCTCGCCGATCGTCTCGTCGGGTCCGATCTCGCAGGTCTTCTGCAGGATGACCGGTCCCTCGTCCAGACCGTCGGTCGGGCGGAAGATCGTGAGTCCGGTGCGGGTATCGCCCCGGATGATCGGCCAGTTGATCGACGACGGCCCGCGATAGAGCGGCAGCAGCGACGGGTGGTACTGGATGGTGCCCAGCCGCGGGATGTTCACGAACGACTGCGGGGCGAACTGCAGCACGTAGGCCATGATGCCGATGTCCGCGTCGAGCGCGCGCATCGCGGCCTCGGCCTCGGGGCTCTTCAGCGACGGGAACTGGTGCACGGCCAGCCCCGCCTCGAGCGCCGCCGTCTTGAGCGGGTCGGGCTTGCCACCGGCCTTCTCCGGGGCGCAGAACACCGCGGCCACCGTGTCTCCGCGCTTCAGGAACGCCTCCAGCGCCGACTTGCCGAAGTCCTGCTGACCGATGATCACGACCTTCATGGACTGTCTCTCCGTATGCGAATCAGGGGGCGCGCGGCCCGTGGCCGTCCGCCCCGGGGATCACTTCGCCTTCTTCGGCGGCGCCGAGAAGGCGCCCGCCGCGCGCAACTGCTCGACGCGCGCGGCGTCGTAGCCCAGCACCGAGGACAGCACCTGGTCGGTGTGTTCGCCCAGCAGCGGCGAGCGCTCGATGCGCGCCGGCGAGTCCGACAGCTTGATCGGCATCCCGACGTTGTACCAGCGACCGCGCTGCGGATGATCGAGTTCGACCATCATCTCGCGCCCGCGGACGTGTTCGTCCTCGAACAGGTCCTGGGTGGACATGATCGGCCCGCAGGGCACGTCGAGTTCGTTCAGGATCGCCATCATCTCGCGCTTGCTGTGCCGCCGCGCGAACTCGCCGATCAGCTCCCACATCGAGGTCTGGTTGCGCCGACGCTCGTCGATGGTCGAGAACCGGGGATCGGTCGCAAGATCGGGCTCGTTGACCTCGGGTCCGATGCGCTGCGCAAGCGCCGACCACACCGCCTCCTGGACGACGATGTAGATGAAGTCGTTCGGACCGCCGGGCGCGCAGCGGATCGCGTTGCCCAGTTGCCCGCCGCCCGAATCGTTGCCCGCCCGCGGCGTCTCGCCCATGCCCTTGTGGGTGCCGACCGAGTACTCCGCCAGCGGTCCGTGCCACAGGCGCTGGTGATCGCGCCACTTCACGCGGCAGAGGTTCATCACCCCGTCCATCATCGCGACCTCGACATACTGGCCCACGCCCGTGCGGTCGCGCTGATGGAGCGCGGCCAGCAGGCCGATGGCCAGGTGCAGGCCGGTGCCGGAGTCGCCGATCTGGGCGCCGGTCACGTAGGGGGGGCCTTCGGGGATGCCGGTCGTGCTCATCGCACCGCCCATCGCCTGCGCGACGTTCTCGTAGGCCTTGAAGTCGGCGTAGGGGCCGCTGGAGCCGAAGCCCTTGATCGAGCCCATCACGATGCGCGGGTTGATCTCGTGGATGCGCTCCCAGGTGAACCCGAAGCGGTCGAGCACGCCCGGTCCGAAGTTCTCCATCACGATATCGCAGACCTTGAGCAGGTCGGTGAACACCTGCTTGCCCTCGGCGGTCTTCATGTTGACCGTGATCGAGCGCTTGTTGCAGTTGAGCATCGTGAAGTAGAGGCTGTCCGCACCGGGGACGTCGCGCAACTGCCCGCGGGTGGCGTCGCCCTGCGGGGGCTCGAACTTGATCACGTCCGCCCCCATCCAGGCGAGCAGTTGCGAGCAGGTCGGGCCGGCCTGCACATGGGTCATGTCGAGGATGCGGACGTCCTTCAGAGCCTGCATGGGAATCTCCGTGTTGCGGCGGACCGCCCTGCCACCGGGCAGGTGACCGGCAGCGCCGTCACTGCACGCTGCCGCTTCTCGCCGTTGCTGTCGCTTCTCGCCGCTACTTCTTCTTGGCGGTGGGGTTGAGGCTGGTGATGCGGCCGCTTTCGGTACCCGCCGTCTCGTCGATCACCGCGTTGATCAGCGTCGGTCGCCGGTTGCGCAGGGCCTCCTGCATCGCCGAGCGCAGCTGCGCCGGGGTCGTCGCGTGCACGCCGATCCCGCCGAAGGCCTCCATCAGGCGATCGTAGCGTGCATCCTTCACGAACACCGTGGGCGCGACATCCGCCCCGCCCGTCGGATTGACGTCGGTTCCGCGATACACGCCGTTGTTGTTGAAGACCACCACGCACACCGGCAGGTTGTAGCGGCAGATCGTCTCCACCTCCATCCCCGAGAAGCCGAAGGCGCTGTCGCCCTCGATCGCGATCACCGGGTCCCGGCCCACGACGGCCGCGGCCACGGCAAAGCCCATGCCGATGCCCATCACGCCCCAGGTGCCCACGTCCAGGCGCTTGCGGGGGCGGTACATGTCGACGATGCTGCGGGTGAAGTCGAGCGCGTTCGCCCCCTCGTTCACCAGCACCGCCTCCGGGTTGTCGCGCACGATGTCGCGCACCACGTTGAGCGCGCTGTGGAAGTTCATCGGCACCGGGTCCTTCGCGAGCTGCTCGGCCATCTTCGCGACGTTGCGCGACTTGCGCTCGGCCACCGCCTCCAGCCAAGGCGCGGGAGGCTGGGGCCAGTCGGCACCGATGCCCGACAGCAGCGCCCCGACGCAGGACCCGATGTCGCCGACCAGCGGCGCCTCGATCGGCACGTTGCTGTCCATCTCCTGCGGCGAGATGTCGACCTGGATGAACCGCTGCCCGCCCCAGGTCTTGTGGCCCTTGCCACCCCAGGTCTTGCCCTTGCCATGCGACAGCAGCCAGTTCAGGCGGGCGCCGACCAGCAGCACGACGTCCGCCTCGGGCAGCACGAACGAGCGCGCGGCCGCAGCCGACTGCGGATGCGTGTCGGGAAGCAACCCCTTGGCCATGGACATCGGAAGGTAGGGGATGCCCGTGCGCTCGACCAGCGCGCGGATCGCCTCGTCGGCCTGGGCATAGGCCGCCCCCTTGCCGAGCAGGATCAGCGGGCGCTGGGCGCCTCGAAGCAGCGCGAGCGCACGTTCGACCGCGTCGGCGGCGGGAATCTGCCGCGGTGCCGGATCGACCACCCGGATCAGCGACTGGCGGCCGGCCTCGGCGTCCATCGACTGGGCGAACAGCTTGGCGGGCAGGTCCAGGTAGACCCCGCCCGGACGTCCCGACACCGCCGCGCGGATCGCGCGCGCGATGCCGACGCCGATGTCCTCGGCGTGCAGCACGCGGAAGGCCGCCTTGCACAGCGGGCGGGCGATGGCCAGTTGATCCATCTCCTCGTAGTCGCCCTGCTGGAGATCGACGATCTCGCGCTCGCTCGAGCCGCTGATCAGGATCATCGGGAAACAGTTGGTGGTGGCATTGGCGAGGGCGGTGAGCCCATTGAGGAAGCCGGGGGCCGAGACCGTCAGGCAGATGCCGGGCTTCTGCGTCATGAAACCGGCGATGGCTGCCGCATGTCCGGCGTTCTGCTCGTGGCGGAAGGAGATCACCCGCATGCCTTCGGCCTGCGCCATGCGGGTCAGGTCGGTGATGGGGATGCCGGGCAACCCGAAGATCGTGTCGATGCCGTTCAGCTTGAGTGCGTCGATGACCAGGTGAAACCCGTCGGTCTGCGGCCGGGCCTCGGCGCTGCCGGCGGCGTTCGCCGTCGTCTGGGCGGTATCCATGGACTGCCTCCTTCCCGAAAGAGGGCTGTATGGTAGGAACCGAAGGGCGCGGCGCCCTTGACTGCGGTCAATTTTCATCCCGCGACCGACGATTCCCGCCCTGCCGGGCCGCACCCCGCCCGGGGCTTATACTGCGCTGCCCCGCGCTGGCGGCCGTGCCGGCGGGCCGTGTCCGGGCGCCCGCCCGCAGGCCCGGGGCGGTGCTGCTTCCCCCCATGACCTCCCTGACCCGCCATCCCCACGCCAGCCTGCTGCGGCAGCAATTGCGGCGCAACTTCCTGCTCTCCGACCTCGGCGAGCGGGACTGGGCGGCGCTGGAGCCGATGCTCTCGATCGTCGAGTGCCGCAAGGGCGAGCCGCTGGAATGCCAGGGGGCGGTGACGATGGAGCAGTACTTCATCCTCGACGGCATCCTCAAGCGGGTGGTGTCGAACCCGGAGGGCAAGGAGATGATCCTGCGCTTCGCCGGCGAGCAGGAGTTCGACACCAGCTATGCGGCGTGGCGCCTGGGCACGCCGATCCCCTTTTCGATCCGGGCGGTCACGCCGGTGCGCGCCGCCAAGCTGTCGATGGAGGAGTGGGTCGGTTTCCTCGATCGTCACCCGTCGCTCAAGACCCGCTTCGAGTTCGAGGTGATGAAGCTCATGAGCGAGGTGATGGCCCACACCATCACCCTGCACCTGCTCGACGCGCCCGGTCGCGTCGCGCGCTTCATGCGCAAGCACCGCGAACTGGTGGATCGGCTGCCCAAGAAGGAACTGGCGTCCTACCTCAACCTGTCGCCCGAGACGCTCTCCCGGTTGAAACAGCGCGGGAAGATCCCGGCCTGAGTCCGAGTGTCGGCGCCGCAGGCGCCGACCGGCTCAGGCACCGCCCGCCCGCCGCGCACGCAGCGCGGTGATCAGCGGCCAGAACAGCAGCAGCAACGCGCCGGCCGTGATGCTGCCGACCAGCCAGTTCGACCAGAGAATCGACAGCGAACCCTGCGACATCAGCATCGCCTGCCGGAACGAGTCTTCCGCCCGGTCGCCGAGCACCAGTGCGAGCACCATCGGCGCCATCGGATAGTCGAGCTTCTTGAACACGTAGCCGGCAACCCCGAAGAGCATCATGAGCCAGACATCGAGCATCGCGTTGTGCACGGTGAAGGCGCCGATCGCGCACACGACGATGATGATCGGCGCGATGATCGAGAACGGCACGCGCAGGATGGCCGCGAACAGGGGCACGGTCGTCAGCACCACGATCAGGCCGACGATGTTGCCGAGGTACATGCTGGCGATCAGCCCCCAGACGAACTCCTTCTGCTCGACGAAGAGCAGCGGCCCGGGCTGCAGGCCCCAGATGAGCAGTCCGCCCAGCAGCACCGCCGCGGTGGGCGAGCCCGGGATGCCGAGCGCGAGCATGGGCAACAGCGCCGAGGTGCCGGCCGCATGGGCGGCGGTCTCCGGCGCCACCACGCCTTCCATCTCGCCCTTGCCGAAGTTGTGGCCGTTCTTCGAGATGTTCTTGGCCACGCCGTAGCTCATGAACGAGGCGGGCGTGGCGCCGCCGGGGGTGACGCCCATCCAGCAGCCGATCAGGCAGGCCCGAAGCGAGGTCGCCCAGAACTTCGGCAACTGGGCCCAGGTCTCGAGCACCACTCGCGCATTGATGCGGGCGCTGCGCCCCTTGAATTCCAGGCCTTCCTCCATGGTCAGGAGGATTTCGCCGATGCCGAACAGGCCGATCACCGCGACCAGGAAATCGAAGCCGCGCATGAGCTCGGTGCTGCCGAAGGTGAGCCGCAGCTGGCCGGTCACCGTGTCCATGCCAACGGCCGCCATCGCGAACCCCAGCATCATCGCCGCGATGGTCTTCCACGGCGACCCCTTGCCCATCCCCACGAAGCTGCAGAAGGCGAGCAGGTAGACGGCGAAGTATTCGGGCGGACCGAACTTGAGCGCGAACTCCGCGACCAGCGGCGCGAGGAAGGTGATCATCACCACCGCCACCAGCGCGCCGACGAACGAGCCGGTGAACGCGGCGGTGAGCGCCTCGCCTGCGCGCCCCTGCTGGGCCATCGGATGCCCGTCGAAGGTGGTCGCCACCGACCAGGGCTCGCCGGGGATGTTGAAGAGGATCGAGGTGATCGCCCCTCCGAACAGCGCGCCCCAGTAGATGCAGGAGAGCATGATGATGGCCGAGGTCGGCGACATCGTGAACGTGAGCGGCAGCAGGATCGCGATGCCGTTGGCGCCACCCAGCCCGGGCAGCACGCCGATCAGCACGCCCAGCGTGATGCCGAGGAACATGAGCAGCACGTTCTGCGCGGTCAGCGCGACGGCGAACCCCTGCCAGAGGGACTGCAGTTCATCCATGGCTCAGAACCCCAGCGCGCGCTCGACGAACCCCTTGGGCAGCGGGATGCCGAACCAGAATTCGAACAGCACGAAGGCCGACAGGCCGACCGCTGCACCCACGGCGATCGATCGCAGCCAGCGATAGCCGCCGAGCAATGCCATGAACATCGCGACGTAGATCGCAGAGGCGACGTAGATGCCGATCAGCTGGATGCCCAGCACGTAGACGACCGCGGGCACGAGTATCGACAGCACGTCTCGCAGCTGGCCGCGCTCGACGAAGGTCTCGCGGCCCGCGTGGCGGTGGCGATACCCCTGCGCGAGGACGACCGCGGCCGAGACGCAGATGAGCAGCCCGATGCGCATCGGGAAGTAGCCCGCCTCCGGCCCGTCCATGCCCCATGAGGCGCCCAGCCGCCAGCTGTCCCAGGCCACCAGCGCACCCACGCCGAAGAACAGCAGCGCGACGACGATCTCCATCGTCCCGGTGGTCACGGCCGCCGCCGAGCGGCCTCCGCCTTGGCTCATCGATGCCCCCTGCTCGTGCCCCATGCGCGGCAGGTCGTCCCCGCCGCGACTGAACCCCGGGGACGACCGGTCCCCGGGTCCCGGTCAGCCGGTTACTTGAGGAAACCCGCCTCCTTCATGAGCGCGCGGTGCTCTTCCTTCGCGCGCTTGAGCCACTCGACGAACGGCTCACCGGACAGCGCGGTGGTGTTGAACGCGCCCTCCTCCATGAACCTGCGCCATTCGGGCGTCTCGCGGATGCGGCGCATCAGGTTGACGTAGAAGTCGCGCTGGGCCGGCGTCACGCCGCCGGCCATGAAGATGCCGCGCAGCATCACGTAGTCGGTGGGCACGCCTGCCTCGCGGCAGGTGGGGATGTCCGACCACGCCATGGTGTCGGTGACGCGCGCCTTGTACGGCATGCGCTCGTCGTCGAACACGCACAGCGGTCGCAGTGCACCGGCGCGCCACTGGGCGACGGCCTCGATCGGGTTGTTCACGGTCGAATCGACATGCCCGCCGACCAGCTGGGTGGCCACCTCGCCGCCTCCCTTGAACGGGATGTAGGTGAAGCGGGCGCCGGTCGCGCGGGTGATGCTCACGGTGATGATCTGGTCCTCCTGGCGCGACCCGGTACCCCCCATGCGCATCTTGCCGCCCGCCGCGCGTACGGCCTCGATGTACTCCTTCGCGGTCTTGTACGGGCTCTTCGCGTTCACCCAGAGCACGAACTGGTCGAGCGCCATCATCGACACCGGCGTGAGGTCGGTCCAGTCGAACGGCACGCCGGTGGCCAGGGGCGTCGTGAACAGGTTGGACAGGGTGATCACGATCTTGTGCGGATCGCCCTTGGAGTTCTTGATGTCGAGGAAGCCCTCGGCCCCTGCACCGCCGCCCTTGTTGACCACCACCAGCGGCTGCTTCATCAGGTTGTTCTTCTGGATCACCCCCTGGATGAACCGGGCCATCTGGTCGGCACCGCCGCCGGTACCCGCGGGCACGATGAACTCGACCGTGCGCGTGGGCTCCCAGCCCTGGGCAAGCGCGGGAGACGGCGCGGCCACCAGCGCCGACAGGAGCGTCGCCGCACAGGCCGACAGGGTCAGGCGACGACGGGCGTGCTGCAGGCGCACGCGGGCGAAAGCGTTCATGCGACTCCTCCTGGGTTCGGGATGCCCGGTCTGCGCCGGGTTTTGCACGGGGCGGCCGGGTCGGCCTCCGGCCACCCCCGCTCGGGGCAACGCGAAGCGATCCTGTCCGCACCGAATGGTGCAGGCGGTTGGCGCCGCAAAGGATTGACCGCGGTCAATAATTGGCCACGGTCGGATCCGTCAGCCGGGATGCCCGTCGATCCCGGGGGCGCCGGCCGCGGGCGTCATGTGCGACCGCGGCCGGGAGTTGTCAGTCGGCTTTCCTGGACGGCGGGCTGTCGAGTTCGACCGAAGTCGCGGGCGCCCGGGCCGACGCGCGTGACTGCATGAAGAAGCCCACCGCGACGACGATCAGCGCGCCGAGGATCGGGAACACCCGTTTCGCCCACGGCATCTCGCTGGCAAACCAGTCCTTGACCACGATGTCGCTGATGGCCATGTCCGCGGCGATCCAGCCGAGCAGGCCGCCGCCGAGGATGATGATCCACGGGAAGCGATCCATCAGCTTGAGGATGATCGTGCTGCAGTAGAGGATGATCGGGATGCTGACGAGCAGGCCGAAGACGATGAGCGCGATGCTGTCCTTGGCGGCTCCGGCGACGGCAACCACGTTGTCCAGGCTCATCACGAAGTCGGCGATGATGATCGTCTTGATCGCCCCCATCAGCGAGGTGCTGGGATCGATGTTGGCGTGCTCGTCCTCCTCGTGGGGCATGACGAGCTTGAACGCGATCCAGGCGAGCAGGATCGCACCGACGAGCTTGAGGTAGGGGATCTTGAGCAGGGTCACGGCGAACGCGGTGAGGATGACCCTCAGCGTGATCGCGCCCGCGACGCCCCACATGATGCCGAGCTTGCGCTGCTTCTCGGGCAGGTTGCGGCAGGCCAGCGCGATGACCACCGCGTTGTCCCCCCCGAGCAGGATGTCGATCGCGATGATCTGCAGCACCGCGATCCAGAATTCAGGACTGCCAAATTCCACGGTTTATCCCCCCTGAAGCGCCGCGCACCGCGCGGCCGGCCCCGTTCGGGGACGCCGGATCGGCGCCGCCCGACTGCGAGACCCAACTGTCCACGAGCCGCGCTCCGCAACCCCTCCTGGCCGGTCGCGAGGCGCAGTCTTCCCCGATCACCCGCCGATGATACCCAAGCTCGCCGCAGGCCACCACGCCCGCGGCGATCGCGCCCCGCCGGTCAGAACAACCCGACCACCTTGCCGTCGTCGGTGATGTCGATCTTCTCGGCGGAAGGTACCTTGGGAAGACCGGGCATGGTCATGATGTCGCCGCAGACCATCACCACGAATTCCGCGCCCGCGGCCAGCCTGACTTCGCGCACGTTCACCACGTGGCCACTGGGGGCCCCGCGCAGCGCCGGGTCGGTGGAGAACGAGGACTGGGTCTTGGCCACGCAGACCGGGTAGTGGCCGTAGCCGCCTTCCTGCAGCTCGCGGATGCGGTTGCGCACCTTGGAGTCGGCGGTGATGTCGGAGGCGCCGTAGACGCGGGTGGCGATCTTCTTCATCTTGTCCCACAGCGTGTCCGAGTCCTCGTACACGAACGTGGGGGCCGACTTCTGGCCGCACAGGTCGACCACGATGTGGGCGAGATCGGCCGCGCCGCGCCCCCCGTCGGCCCAGTGGGTCGCCACGACCACCTTCACGCCCAGCTTGCCGATGCGGTCGGTCAGCAGCGCCATCTCGGCGTCGGTGTCGGCCGTGAAGCGGTTGATCGACACCACGCAGGGGATGCCGTAGACCTCCTTCACGTTCTTCACGTGCCGCTCGAGGTTGGCGAGTCCCTTCTCCAGCGCCGGGAGGTTCTCCTTGTTGAGGTCCTCCTTGCCCACGCCGCCGTGATGCTTGAGCGCGCGAACGGTCGCCACGATCACCGCGGCGTCGGGCCTGAGCCCCGCCTTGCGGCACTTGATGTCGAGGAATTTCTCGGCGCCGAGGTCCGCGCCGAATCCGGCCTCGGTCACCACGTAGTCGGCGAGCTTGAGCGCCGCCTTGGTGGCGATCACGGTGTTGCAGCCATGGGCGATGTTCGCGAACGGTCCGCCATGGATGAACGCCGGGTTGTTCTCGAGGGTCTGCACCAGGTTGGGGGCCAGCTGGTCCTTGAGCAACACGGTCATCGCGCCATGGGCCTTCAGGTCGCGCGCGCGCAGCGGCTTGCCCTCGCGGCTGTAGCCGAAGACGATGTTGCCCAGGCGCTCCTTGAGTTCGCGCACCGAGTTCGACAGGCAGAAGATCGCCATCACCTCGGAGGCGACCACGATGTCGAAACCGTCCTCGCGCGGGTAGCCGTTCGCGGTGCCCCCCAGGGCGATGGTCACCTGGCGCAACGCGCGATCGTTCATGTCCATCACCCGCTTCCAGGTGATGCGTCGCACGTCGATGCCCAGGTCGTTGCCCTGGGCGATGTGGTTGTCGATCAGCGCGGCCAGCAGGTTGTTGGCGAGCGCGATCGCGTTGAAGTCGCCGGTGAAATGGAGGTTGATGTCCTCCATCGGCACCACCTGCGCGTAGCCGCCGCCCGCCGCGCCGCCCTTCACGCCGAACACCGGACCGAGCGAGGGCTCGCGCAGGCAGATCATCGCCTTCTTGCCGATGTGGTTGAGGGCGTCGCCCAGGCCGACGGTGGTGGTGGTCTTGCCCTCGCCCGCGGGCGTCGGATTGATCGCCGTGACGAGGATCAGCTTGCCGTCGGGGCGGCTCGCCAGGCCGTCCACGAATCCCAGGGACACCTTGGCCTTGTAGTGCCCGTAGGGCTCGAGGTGTTCCTCCGCGATCCCCAGCTTCGCGGCCACCTTGGCGATGCGCTGCATCGTCGCCTTCTGGGCGATTTCGATATCCGACGCCATGCTTCCTCCGTAGATCCGGTGCGGCGGTCGCCAGGACCGCGACCGCGCGGGCGTGCGCACTATAGGCCGGCGCCGACGGCCTCGCCCTTGACCGAGGTCAAGACCGCCCGGGCGGCGCCTCAGGCGCGGGCAAGTACCTGTCCGGCTCCGAAGGAGGACGCCGGTCCCGGCTCTCCCCCGGCGCTCACCCTCACCGCGCAGTACTTGAACTCCGGGATCTTCCCGAACGGGTCGAGCACCGGATTGGTGAGCAGGTTCGCCGCAGCCTCGTGGTAGCAGAAGGGCACGAACACCGCCCCGCGCGGGATGCCGTCGTCGGCCCGGGCATAGAGGCTGATCCGCCCGCGGCGCGACTCGACGGTGACGACCGCGCCCGGCTCGGCGCCAACCTCGTCGATATCCAGCGGATGCATCAGCACGACGGGATCAGGCTCGATCGCGTCGAGCACGCTGGCGCGCCGGGTCATCGCCCCGGTATGCCAGTGCTCGAGCTGGCGCCCGGTGATCAGCACCATCGGGAACTGGGCATCCGGCCGCTCGGCTGCAGGGATGACATCGGCCGGGACGAAGCGAGCCCGCCCGCTCGCCGTCGGGAAGCGCTCGACGAATACCGTCGGCTGGCCCGGATCACCCTCGCGCTCGCAGGGATAGGTCACCGATCCGTCGCGCTCGAGTCGCTCCCAGGTGATGCCGGCGATGCTGGGCATCGCCCGGCGCATCTCGTCGAACACCTGCGACACGTCGGTGTAGTTCCAGTCGAGGCCCATGTGGCGAGCGATGTCCTGGATGATCCACAGGTCCTCGCGCGCCTCGCCCGGCGTCGGAAGCGCCCGACGACCGAGTTGCACCATGCGGTCGGTGTTGGTCACCGTTCCCGACTTCTCGGGCCACGCGGAGGCGGGCAGCACCACGTCGGCGAGGTAGGCCGTCTCGGTGAGGAAGATCTCCTGCACGACCAGGAAGTCGAGGCTCGCCAGCGCCTCGCGGGCGTGGTTGAGGTCCGGGTCGGACATCGCCGGGTTCTCGCCCATCACGTACATGCCGCGGATCTCGCGCCGCAACGCGGCGTTCATCACCTCCACCACCGTCAGGCCACGCCTGGAGTCGAGCGACGTGCCCCAGAGCCGCTCGAACTTCTCGCGCGACCGGTCGTCGTCGACGAACTGGTAGTCGGGGAACACCATCGGGATCAGGCCCGAGTCGGAGGCCCCCTGGACGTTGTTCTGCCCGCGCAGCGGATGCAGCCCGCTGCCCGGCTTGCCCACCTGGCCGGTCATCAGGCACAGCGCGATCAGGCAGCGCGCATTGTCGGTTCCGTGCACGTGCTGGGACACGCCCATGCCCCAGAGGATCATCGAACCCTTCGACGTGGCGAAGGCCCGGGCCACCTCGCGGATGGTGTCGGCGGGGATCCCGCAGACCGGTGCCATGGCCTCGGGGCTGTAGCCCTCGACGTTGCGGCGCAATTCGTCGTAGCCCAGGGTGCGCGAGGCAATGAAGGACTCGTCCACCAGGCCCTCGTGCACGATCACGTGCATCATCGCGTTGAGCAGCGCCACGTCGGTGTCGGGCTTGAACTGCAGCACCCATTTCGCGTGCCGGGCGAGATCGCCGCGCCGCGGATCGGCGACGATCAGGCGCGTGCCGCGCCGCACCGCGTTCTTGATCCACGTGGCCGCCACCGGATGGTTCACGGTCGGGTTGGCGCCGATCACCATCACCACGTCCGCGTTGATCACGTCGTTGACCTGGTTGGAGACGGCGGCCGAACCGATGCCTTCGAGCAGGGCTGCCACCGAGGAGGCGTGGCACAGCCGAGTGCAGTGGTCGACGTTGTTGCTGCCGAAGCCGGTACGCACCAGCTTCTGGAACAGATAGGCCTCCTCGTTCGTGCCCTTGGCCGAGCCGAATCCCGCCAGCGAGCGCCGGCCGTAGGTGTCGCGGATCTCGCGCAGGCGGTGGCCGACGAGTTCCAGCGCCTCCTCCCAGCTGGCTTCCCGGAACGCCGAGAGGGGATTGGCCGGGTCCATGGTGAACCCGGCGTGCTTGGCGACGCCCTCGCGACGGATGAGCGGACGGGTCAGCCGCTGGGGGTGGTGCGCGTAGTCGAATCCGTAGCGCCCCTTCACGCACAGGCGGCCGTGGTTGGCCGGGCCATCGCGCCCGTCCACCCACAGGATGCGATCGTCCTTGATGTTGTAGGTCAGCTGGCAGCCGACGCCGCAGAACGGGCACACCGAATCCACGGTGCGATCGGGTTGCTGCAGGCCGACGCCGCGCGCCGGCATCAGGGCTCCCGTCGGGCACGCCTGCACGCACTCGCCGCAGGCCACGCAGCTGCTGCCGCCCATCGGATCGCCGAGGTCGAACACGATCTTCGACTGGTCTCCGCGGAATGCGTAGCCGATCACGTCGTTGACCTGTTCCTCGCGGCACGCACGCACGCAACGGGTGCACTGGATGCAGGCGTCGAGGTTCACCGCGATGCCCGGGTGGGACAGGTCGGCCTCGACCTTCTCGCGCGCCGGGAACCGCGGGTTGCTCACGCCGAGCTTCGCGGCCCATCGGTCCAGTTCGGAGTCCCGGGTGAGCGGCTGCCCCGGCATGTCGGAGAGCAGCAGTTCGAGGACCATCTTCTGCGAGTGCAGCGCGCGGGCGCTGGCGGTCTGCACCTCCATGCCCGGCGAGGGCTGGCGGCAGCAGGAGGGGGCCAGCACGCGCTCGCCCTTGATCTCGACCACGCAGGCGCGGCAGTTGCCGTCGGGCCGCATGCCCGGTCGGTAGCACAGGTGGGGGATGTCCACGCCGTGGCGAGCCGCCGCCTCGATGAGGGTTTCGCCTTCGGCGGCCGAGACCTTGCGGCCGTCGAGCATGAACTCGACGTCCTCGCCGCGCGACACGGGTTCGGACATGCTGTTCATCGGACCTCCTCGGGGAAATACCGCAGCACGCAGCGGATCGGGTTGGGCGCGGCCTGCCCGAGTCCGCAGATCGAGGCGTCGGCCATCGCCTGCGAAAGCTCCTCGAGCAGCGCGCCATCCCAGCGCCGTTCGCCGAGCAGCGCGTGCGCCTTGGCCGTGCCCACCCGGCAGGGCGTGCACTGGCCGCAGGACTCGTCGCGGAAGAAGCCGAGCAGGTTGCGGGCCACGTCGGCGGCGCGATCACGGTCGGAGAAGACCACGATCGCCGCCGATCCGATGAAGCAGCCATGGGGCTGCAGCGTGTCGAAATCGAGCGGCACGTCGCCGAGCGAGGCGGGCAGGATGCCGCCCGAGGCACCGCCGGGCAGGTAGCCATGGAACGCGTGGCCCGGCAGCATGCCGCCGCAGTACTCGTCGATCAGTTCGCGCACCGTGATCCCTGCGGGTGCCAGATGAACGCCAGGCTTGCACACGCGACCCGACACGGAAAAGGACCGCAGCCCGTGGCGCCCGTGGCGCCCGTGGCCGGAGAACCACTCCGGGCCACGCTCGACGATGTCGCGCACCCAGTAGAGCGTCTCCATGTTGTGCTCGAGCGTGGGGCGCCCGAACAGGCCGACCTGCGCGACGTAGGGCGGTCGCAACCGGGGCATGCCGCGCTTGCCCTCGATCGACTCGATCATCGCGGACTCTTCCCCGCAGATGTAGGCGCCTGCGCCGCGGCGCAGGTGGATCGGCGGCAGCCCCCAGGGCGGGTCGGCCTTGAGCCGCGCGAGTTCGCGCTCGAGCAGTTCGCGGATGCCGTGGTACTCGTCGCGGAGGTAGATCCAGATGCCGCCCACCTGGCAGGCGGCCGCCGCGATCAGCATGCCTTCGAGGAAGCGGTGCGGGTCGCGCTCGAGGTACCAGCGGTCCTTGAAGGTGCCCGGTTCGCCCTCGTCGATGTTGATGGCCATCACGCGAGGGGCAGGCTCGTTGCGCACGATCCGCCACTTTCGTCCCGCGGGGAAGCCCGCCCCGCCGAGCCCGCGCAGGCCGGAGGACTCCATCGCCGCGATCACCGACTCGATATCGCGCTCGCCGGTCATGCACTGCACGAAGGTGCGATAGCCGCCGGATGCGCGATAGGCGTCGTAGTCGATCGCCGCGGGCGGCTCGCAGCGGGTGCGCCCTGCCGCGACCGCCTCGCGCACCGATTCCACGGTGGCGTGGCCGACCGGGTGCTGGTGCACCACGGCGGCCGGGGCCTGCTCGCAGCGGCCGATGCAGGGGGCGTGCAACACCCGCACGCCGGAGCCGAGTTCACGCTCGAGGCCGCTCGCGAGCTCGCCCGCGCCGGCGAGCGCACAGGACACCGAGTCGCAGACCCGCACGGTCAGCGGCGGCGGTGGCGCGTCGCCCTCGCGCACGACATCGAAGTGGTGGTAGAAGGTCGCGACCTCGTAGACCTCGGTCACCGCCAGGCGCATCTCGGCGGCCAGCGCCACCAGGTGCGCCGCCTGCAGGCAACCGAACCGGTCCTGGATCCGGTGCAGGTGCTCGATCAGCAGGTCGCGATCACGCGGCGCATCGCCCAGCAGTTCGCGCACCTCGCGAAGCGCCTCCGGATCGACGCTGCGCCCCTTGGGCCGCGCACGGTTGCCGCGAAAGACCACCGGCTTGACCTCGCCGCCGCCCGACCCACCCTGCGTGTCGTGCTGCATCCACCACTCCTGTTCCGACGGCGCGGGCCGCGAGGCCCGCGCAGGGCTGCCGGCCCGATGCCGGCGACGCCCTCCGACCGACTCAGAGCACCGACTTGAGCAGGCGTCCCATCTCGGCCGGGTTGCGGGTGACCTTGATCCCGCACTCCTCCATCACCGCGAGCTTCTCCTGCGCCGTGCCCTTGCCCCCGGAGATGATCGCGCCGGCGTGGCCCATGCGCTTGCCCTCGGGAGCCGTGACCCCGGCAATGAAGCCGATCACCGGCTTCTTCATGTTCGCCTTGATCCAGCGCGCGCACTCCTCCTCGTCCGAGCCGCCGATCTCGCCCACCATGATGACCGCGTCGGTGTCGGGGTCGTCGTTGAAGAGCCGCATCACGTCGATGTGCTTCATGCCGTTGACCGGGTCGCCGCCGATGCCCACGCAGCTCGACTGGCCGATGCCCAGTTCACCCAGTTGCCCGACGGCCTCGTAGGTGAGCGTGCCCGAACGCGACACCACGCCGACCCGGCCCTTCTTGTGGATGTGGCCGGGCATGATGCCGATCTTCAGTTCGTCGGGCGTGATCACCCCGGGGCAGTTCGGTCCGACCAGCAGCGTGCGGCGACCCTGCTTGCGCATGCGATCGCGCACCTCGATCATGTCGCGCACCGGGATGCCCTCGGTGATGCAGATCACCAGGTCGAGATCGGCCTCCACCGCCTCCCAGATCGCGGCCGCCGCGAAGGGCGGCGGCACGTAGACCACGCTCACGTTCGCCCCGGTCTGCGCCTTGGCCTCGGCGACCGTCGCGAAGATCGGGATGCCTTCGTAGCGCTCGCCGGGTTTCTTCGGGTTGACGCCGGCCACGTAGCAGTTCGCGCCGTTGGCGTACTCCTTGCCCATCTTGGTGTGGAACTGGCCGGTCTTGCCGGTGATGCCCTGGGTCATCACGCGGGTGTTCCTGTCGATCAGGATGCTCATCGTGTCCTCGCTGGAATCGTTCGCGCGATCGGCGCTCAGGCGCGCGCGGCGTGCGCGGCGGCGGCCGCCACCACCCGCTCGGCGGCCTCGGCCATGTTGTCGGCGCTGATGATCGGCAGCCCCGACTCGGCCAGGATGCGGCGCCCCAGTTCCTCGTTGGTGCCTTTCATGCGCACCACCAGCGGCACCGCGAGCTTCACCTCGCGCGCCGCGCTCACCACGCCGTTGGCGATCGTGTCGCAGCGCATGATGCCGCCGAAGATGTTGACCAGGATCGCCTGCAGGCCGGGGTTGCGCAGCATGATCTTGAACGCCTCGGTCACCTTCTCGGTCGTGGCGCCACCGCCCACGTCGAGGAAGTTCGCCGGGCTGCCGCCGTAGAGCTTGATCACGTCCATCGTGGCCATCGCCAGGCCGGCGCCGTTGACCAGGCAGCCGATGTTGCCGTCCAGCGAGATGTACGAGAGGTCGAACTTCGAGGCCTCGATCTCGGCGGGATCCTCCTCGTCGAGGTCGCGATAGGCGACGATGTCCGGATGCCGGAACAGGGCGTTCGAATCGAAGTTGAACTTCGCGTCGAGCGCGATCACCTCGCCCGCGCCGGTCAGGATCAGCGGATTGATCTCCGCGAGGCTCGCGTCGGTGTCCCAGAACGCGTCGTACAGCCCCTTGAGGATCGTCCGCGCCTGCGGCAGCGAGGCGGCGGGGATCCCGATCTTCGTGGCGATGTCGTCGGCCTCGGCATCGGTCAGCCGCGCCACCGGATCGACGAAGACCTTGTGGATCTTCTCCGGCGTGTGGGCGGCCACCTCCTCGATGTCCATGCCGCCTTCGGAGCTGGCCATCACGCACACCTTCTGGGTCGCGCGATCGACCACCAGCCCGACGTAGAGTTCGGAGCGGATGTCGGCGCCTTCCTCGATCAGCAGCCGGCGCACCTTCTGGCCCTCGGGACCGGTCTGGTGCGTGACGAGCTGCATGCCGAGGATGGCCTGGGCGTGCGCGCGGACCTCGTCGAGCGACTTCGCCACCTTGACCCCGCCACCCTTGCCGCGCCCGCCCGCGTGGATCTGGGCCTTCACCACCCAGACCTTGCCGCCCAGGCCGCGGGCGGCCTCGACCGCTTCATCGACGCTGAACGCGGGGGTGCCCTTCGGCGTACGCACGCCGAACCGGCGCAGGATTTCCTTGCCCTGATACTCGTGGATCTTCATCGTGGCTTCGCCTGGTGAACTTGCGAACGGATGGGACGCGCGGCCCCCCGGGGGGCGAGTCCACCCCCGGGCGCACCGGCTGGCCGCAGGCACGCGAACAGGTCGCGGGTCGCGCCGGTCGGCGACCCGAACCCGATGGGGAAAGATAGGCAGACGCACCCCCGGCGACCTTGACCGCGGTCAAGCCGGTCCGGCGGACGCGCACGCCGCGCCGGATTCGAGCGGATTGTACGTGCATGCACCAGCGGCTGCGTCGGACCCGGCGTCCGGATCCTCGCGAAGCGGGGAATCATCCCGGGCGTCCGTCCCCGTGGCGGGCCCACGCCGATTCCCGTGCGGCGAGGGCGCAGGCGCAGCGCATCCCTTCGCCAGCGGCATGGGCCGTGATGCGCGGCGGCGTCCTCGTCCCCGGTGCAGACCGAACCCCTGCGCGCGCCGGCGCCGATGCCGGACAGTCAGCTGCGCTAGAGTGTGCGGGTCCACGCCCGTTCGCGCCCCGCCACATGCCAGCGTCTCCCCGTCGGCCCCGTACACGCCGCCCCCCCGCCCGTCGCCGTCCCGCGCACGCGCACGCGCCATACGGCTCGCCCGGCCGATGATCGCCGCGCAACCCGCCCGGACGCGGCGCATCGCGGTGCGCGACCTGGTGCTGAACGTGCGCGAATGGGGCGAGCCGGGGGCGCCTCGCCTGTTCCTGCTCCACGGCTGGATGGACGTGTCCGCGTCCTTCCAGTTCCTGGCCGACGCGCTGGCGGACCGCTGGCACCTGCTGGCCCCGGACTGGCGCGGATTCGGGCTGTCGGACTGGAGCGCGCACGGCTACGAGTTCCACGACCATGTCGCCGACCTGGACGCGCTGATCGAGCGCCTCTCGCCCGACGAGCCCGCCCGACTGGTAGCCCATTCGATGGGCGGCAACGTCGCGATGACCTACGCCGGCCTTCGGCCGCAGCGGGTTGCGCGGCTCGCGTCGCTCGAGGGCTTCGGCGGACACCGCTACGAGCCCGACCGGGCACCGGAACACCTGGCCCGCTGGCTCGAACAGCAGCGCCGGCCGGCGCGCCTGCGCACCTACCCGTCGCTCGAGGCCGTGGCCGCCCGCCTGTGCGAGAACAACCCGCGCCTGGACGCGGCGCACGCGCAGTTCCTGGCCGGCCACTGGGCGCGCCCGTCCGGACAGGGCGGATGGGTGCTGCGTGCCGACCCTCGTCACCGCGAACTGCACGCGCACCAGACCCGGATCGACGAGGTCTTCGCCTGCTGGCGACGGATCACCTGCCCGGGCTGTGGCTGATGGGCGACATCCCGGCGAAGCAGGGGTTCCGGCAGGACACCCCCGAGCAGTTCGCCGAGCGGCAGGCGCAGGTGCCCGGCCTGCGGCTGGAGACGGTCGCCGGCAGCGGCCACATGCTGCACCACGACCAGCCGATCGAAGTCGCGCACCGGGTGGACGCGTTCATGCGCGAGGCAGCATGGCGTCCCGCCCGGCGCCCGGCGCCAGCCGCCGTCCGCGGGACACCGCCTGCGCGCATCGCCTGATGCCCGGCCCCTCGCCGGCGCCGCCCTGGCGCGCGCGCGTGCTCAGCGATCGGCCCGGCCGCCCTGCGGCCGGAAGTCGTCGGGCGCGCCGGGCGGAATCGGCGGGTGCTCGCGCAGGCTCTGCTGGAAGGCCTCGACCATGCGGCGGATCGGACCTCGCACCCATCCCTCGCCGGTGCTGTTGATGTCGCTCTCCTCCTTGGGATCGCGAAGCACGTTGAACAGCCACGGGGTCTCCAGGTGGACCGGGCCGGCGTTGGGCTCGCTCTCCCAGACGAAGTGCAGCTTCCAGTCGCGCCACTTGGCCGCGCGCAGTTCGTTCTTGATGTAGTAGACGAAGCCCTCGCGGGCCGAGGCCGCCGCCGGGTCGGCCAGCAGCGCGCGCTGGTCGAGGCCGTCGATCGGACGATCGGCGGGCACCGGCGCGCCGACGATCGCCGCGAGCGTGGCGTACAGGTCGGTCACGTGCACCAGCGCATCGGACACCCCGCCCTCGGGGATGCGTCCCGGCCAGCGGAAGATGCACGGCACGCGCAGCGCGCCTTCCATCGCGGTGTGGTACGTCCCGCTCCACGGCCCCGCGGTGCCTCGCCAGGGCCGCCGGAACTCCGGGCCGTTGTCGCTCGCGAAGATCACCAGCGTGTCGCGGGCGAGGCCCAGCGCATCGATCGCGTCGACCATCTGTCCGACCCGATGGTCGAGTTCGACCATCGAGTCCGCGAACTCGCCGGCGCGGGTGCGCCCCGCGAACTCGGGGTGGGGCAGCGTCGGGTAGTGCAGTTGCGTGAGCGGCACGTAGGCGAAGAACGGTCGCGCCGCGCGCGCCTGCCGCCCGATGAAGTCGATGGCCCGGTCGGTGAGTTCGCCGTCGATGCGCCGCCGCGCCTCGAGGTCGTAGACGTGCTCGTCGCGGGCGGGCTGCCCGGCACGGCCCGACATGACCATGGGCATCGGGACCGCCGCCGAATCGAATCCCGGCGTGCTGGTAAAGAGGCTCTCGTTGGTGGTGCGAGGAATCCCGTACCACTCGTCGAATCCGCGTTCGTGCGGATGGCGTCCGGCGCGATCGCCCAGATGCCACTTTCCGAAACACGCGGTCGCATATCCGCGTTGCTGGAACAGCTGCCCCAGCGTGACCTCCCACGGCAGCAGGCCCTGCGGCAGGCCCGCAGGGACCGACTGCACGCAGCCGGTGCGGATCGGATGGCGGCCGGTCATCAGCGCCGAGCGGGTCGGCACGCAGTCGCTCTCGACGTTGAAGTTGGTGAGCCGCAGGCCCTGCGCTGCCAGGGCATCGATGCGCGGGGTGGGCGCGCCGCGCAGCATGCCGCCGCCATAACAGCCCGGCTCCCCGAACCCGAGGTTGTCGGCGAGGATCAGCAGCACACCCGGCAGGCGGGCGGGAGCGTCGGTTCGGTCCATTTGATCTCCAGGGGCGATCGTCGTCGATGCGTTCCGGGAGAGGTCGCCGCCGAGCGGCACGCCGTCCCCCGCCCTCGCTCAGGGCGCGAGCAGCGCGGCGCGATGCTCGTCGATGAAGCCAGTATGCACCGCCCCGGCGCGGAAGGCCGGGTGGCCGATCACGCGGCGCAGGAAGGCCAGGTTCGTCTCGACCCCTTCGACCACGATCGCCGACAGCGCCTCGAGCAGGCGGTCGATCGCCGCCTCCCGCGTGGCGCCGTGGGCGATGACCTTGGCGATCATCGGGTCGTACCAGTGCGTGATGGCGTCGCCGGCGCGCACGCCGCAATCGACGCGCAGGTCGTCCGTCGGCGCCGGAAGATCGAAGCGCGCCAGCGTACCGGTGGCGGGCAGGAAACCCCTGGCAGGCCGCTCGGCGTACAACCGGACCTCGATCGCATGGCCCTGCGGCCGCACGTCGACCTGGCGCGCGGGAGCAGGGCTCTCGCCTGCGGCGAGCCGCAGCTGCATCGAGACGAGATCGAGCCCGGTGTTCATTTCGGTGACCGGATGCTCGACCTGGATGCGCGTGTTCATCTCGAGGAAGTAGAACTCGCCGCCATCGGCATCGACCACGAATTCCACCGTCCCGGCCCCGCGGTAGTGCTGGGCACGGGCGAGTGCTGCCGCCGCCTCGCACATCGCGTCGCGTCGGTCGATGGCCAGCCCGGGCGCCGGACTCTCCTCGACCACCTTCTGGAAACGTCGCTGGACGGAGCAGTCGCGTTCGTGCAGGTGCACCGCTCGTCCATCCCCGAACCCGAAGACCTGCACCTCGACATGGCGGGCGCGCGCCACGTACCGCTCGAGGTAGACCGCTCCGTCGCCGAAGGCGCGCTGCGCGAGCGCCTGGGTGGACTCGACCGCGGCGGCCAGCGCGGCCGGCTCGTCGACCCGGCGCATGCCGATGCCCCCTCCCCCGGCCGCCGCCTTGACCAGCAGCGGATAGCCCACGGCCTCGGCCGCGGCGCCGACCGCATCGAGGGGGACGCCGGGCGCGAACCGATCGCTGCCCGGCAGGACCGGCACGCCCGCCGCTCGGGCGAGCGCGCGGGCGCGCTCCTTGTCGCCCATGTCGTCGATGGACTGCGGCGACGGCCCCACCCAGACGAGCCCGGCCGCTTCCACCGCGCGGGCGAAGGCCGCGTTCTCGGCGAGAAATCCGTAACCCGGGTGCACCGCATCGGCCTGGCTGCCCTGCGCCGCGGCCAGCACCCGATCCATGTCGAGATAGCTCTGGGCGGCGGCGGCCGGCCCGATCGCCACCGCGTGGTCGGCGATCGCCACATGCATCGAGCCGGCG
Source organism: uncultured Pseudomonadota bacterium (assembly GCA_903831455.1). Taxonomy (GTDB): domain Bacteria; phylum Pseudomonadota; class Gammaproteobacteria; order Burkholderiales; family CAIKXV01; genus CAIKXV01. Next base: position 58,454 of record CAIKXV010000037.1, read on the forward strand.
TCGGCCTCGGAGTGCACGGCGACCGTGGACAGGCCGAGCGCACGGGCGCTGCGCATCACTCGACAGGCGATCTCCCCGCGATTGGCCACCAGCAGCCGCGACAGCCTGCCCGGGCGGTCGGCTCCGGTCACCGTCGCCCCCCGCGCTCGTCGCCTCGAGTCATCTCACACCTCCATGCGCGCCACGACCGCGCCTTCGCTGCAGGTGCTGCCCTCGAGCACGCAGACCTCGAGCAGCACGCCGGCCTCGGGTGCGGTGACGGGTATTTCCATCTTCATCGACTCCAGGATCACGATCGGCGCCTCCTCCTCGAGCCGCTCGCCGGGTCGGGCAACGATCTTCCACACGTTGCCCGTGATCTCGCTGGTCACCTCGATGATCGGCATGTCGATTCCCCCTTCGTGGCCCAGGGCCGGTTGATCAGCTCGCCCGCACGGCGGCGAGCCGTCGCTCGAGCATGGACACCGCGGCGAGCGCGTGGCCCGCATCGGCAATCTCGTCGTAGACCGCGATGCCCGCCGCCAGCGCGCGCGCGCGGTAGAGCCTGCGCGCGTCGTCGAGCGCCTGCGATCCGTCGGAGCGCAGCACGAGCAGGAAGTGCAGCTGGCCCGGTCGCGTGCGACCCACCTCCTCGGCGATCGCGATCAGCCGCTCGACCGGGTCGACCGCCGAGCGCCCCACGAAGGCCGCGAGGTTCAGGTGCATGACCAGGGCGTCGGCCCCGCTCGCCTCGTGGACGATATCGAGGATCACCCGCGCGATGCCGCCACCGTCGGTGAGCAGCGTGCCCACGGGCGTGTCGATCGGATTGACGATGCCGGTCCCGGGCGGGAGTCCCAGCGCGCGCATGCGCTCCACCGCGGCGGGCGCCATGGGCTCGATGTCCAGTCCCAGTGCCGCGAAATAATCGGCCGCCAGCACGCTGGTGCCCCCCCCGTTGCCGAACAGCACCACCTTGCGCGTCGGTCGCTGCGGTCGAAGCGCGAGCACCTGCAATGCAAGGAGCGCGTCGACGAAGCGGTCGACGGTGTCCACCGCCACGCAGGGCGTCTGCTCGCACAGCGCCTCCCAGGCGCGCAGGTCGCCCGCGAGCGAACCGGTATGCGAGGCGGCGGCGAGCGTACCCTGCCGCGTGCGACCGCCCTTCATCAGGACCACCGGCTTGGCGTGTTCGCCCCGGAGCAGCCGGTAGAGCGCGCGGCCATCGCGCGCCGATTCGAGGTAGAGGCCGATCGCGCGGGTGTGCGGGTCTGCGGTGAAGTGCTCGACCAGTTCGGTCGCGCCGACATCGCAGGCATTGCCGATGGTCACGAGCCCGGAGAAGCGCACGCCGCGCGACTGGCCGCGCTTGACGATGTCGGTGGACAACCCGCCCGACTGCGCGATCACGCCGATGGGGCCGGACTCGCGCGGCGCATCCTCGGGGAACGTCAGTCCGCCACGGGGCGAGTAGGTGCCCAGGCAGTTCGGCCCGACGACGCGAAACCCGTCGCGCCGCGCGAGCGCGAGCAGTTCCTGCTCGAGTCCCTGCCCCTCCTCCACCTCGGCGAAGCCGCTGGAGATCACCTGCACGACGCGCAGGCGGCCCGCCGCGCCGCGCAACGCGTCGGCAACCCTCGCCGCGCCGATCGCGACGTAGGTGTAGTCGATCGGCCCCGGCGCATCGGCCAGCGACCGCAGCACCGGCAGGTCCTCGATCCGCTCGGCGCCCGGATGGACGGGCCAGATCGGGCCGCGGTAGCCGAAGGCCTTCAGGCGGCGGATGAAGGTGTTGGCGATCGTCGTGCCCGTGGCCGAAGCACCCAGCACCGCCACCGCTGCGGGCCTGAGCAGGCTCTCGAACAGCGAAGGGCGGGCCGATCCCGCACCGGGTACGGCCACCGGCTCGGCCCGATGCGCAGGCATGCGCGCCTCGCAGCCGGCCTCGTCCCCGGCGAGGATCACGCGCGCGTCGGCCACCACCGCGCCCTGCGCGGACACGATGACCGGGTTGAGGTCGAGTTCGGCGATCGCATCGCCATGGCGTTCCAGGAACCCGTCGCGCCCCCCGATCGCAAGCAGCAGGTCGACCAGCGCCGATCGGCTGGCCGCAGGCCGGCCACGAACCCCGTCGAGCAGCGCACGCCCGCGCAGCCGCCCGATCATCGCCTCGGCGTCGGCCCGCTCCAGCGGCACCAGTCCGAAGGCCACGTCGCGCAGCACCTCCACGAACACGCCGCCCAGGCCCACCATCACCAGCGGCCCGAAGTCCGGATCGCGCACCGCGCCGATCACCATCTCCACGCCGGCCGGCGCCATCGCCTCGACCAGCCACCCGTCGATCGGCACGCCGGCGAGCGCCTCGGAGGCCCCCATCTCCGCGACCGCCGCGGCCGCCGCCTGCGGACCGACCAGCCCGATGCGCACGCCCCCCGAGTCGCTCTTGTGCAGCACGTCGCGCGAGACCACCTTCACCGCGCACGCCCCGCCCAGGCGGGCGGCCACCTCGCCGGCGGCCCGCGCGTCCGCCACCTGCTCGCCATCGGGCACCGCGATGCCGATCGCGCGCAGCACGGCCTTGGCTTCGGGTTCGAGCAGGGCGCGACGCCCGTCCGAGCGCGCGCGCGCGATCGCGGCTGCGACCGGGCCTTGCGCCGGCCGGGCGCTGGCGGGAGGGGGCATCGGGTTCCGTCCGCTCAGTAGCTGGTCGGCCAGGTGCGCATCAGGTGCTCGCCGATGCCGCCGCGCCGGCGCCGGCGATAGACGTCGAGCATGCCGATCAGGTAGTCGCGCGTCTCCTGCGGCTTGACCACGTTCTGCACCGAATACATCGAGGCCATGTCCCAGACCTCGCTGTCCCTCGCGATGTGGGTGAAGGCCTCCTCCCAGCCCGGATCGCCGGGCGACACGCCATGCACGATATGCGTGGAGGCCCCGGGGTCCATGAAGCTCACCTCCGCGGTCGGCCAGGCGATCATCTCGTCGTTGTTGCGCCCGCCGCCCATCGCCACGTAGGCGCGACCGTAGGCCTTGCGCACCAGGACCGTGATCGTGGGGACCGTCACGAGCGAGGTCGCGTTCATGAAGTTCATGATGAGCCCCGGTGCGCCGCGACGCTCGGCCTCGAGCCCGACCACGAACCCGGGGGTGTCCATGAACCGCACCATCGGGATGTTGAACGAGTCGCACAGGACGGTGAAGTCGACGATCTTGCGGATCGCATCCACGGTGAGCGCGCCGCCGGCGGCGGCCGGATTGTTGGCGATGATGCCCACCACCCGACCACCCAGCCTCGCCAGCGCCACCACCGCCGACTTCCCGAAACGGGGCTTGAGTTCGAACAGCGAGTCGCGATCGACCATCACCCGCAGCAGCCGGCGCATGTCGTAGACCTGGGTGCGCTTCTCCGGCAGCAGGCCGGGCAGCGTCGACTGGTCGTCGCCCGCCGGCGCGGGCTGCGGCGACTCGGGCGGCAGTTCGCCGTTGTGCGAAGGCATGTAGGAGAGGAAGCGACGGATCGCGGCCATCGCCTCGGCGTCGCTGTCCACCACGCAGTCGATCAGCCCAGTGGTCTCCGCGTGCAGCCGCCAGCCGCCCAGCGCCTCGAGGTCGACCTTCTCGCCGATGGCCATCGACACCAGCCGCGGGCTGGAGACGGCCATGATGGAGCCCTTGCGCATCACCGCGAAGTCGGAGCAGCAGCACATCCAGGCCGAGGAGCCGAATGCGGTATCGAGCGCGGCCGCCGCCCACGGGTTGTCGCGCACGCGGCGGAACTGGTGCGGGTCGTTGCCCAGCAGGTTGCCCATGCCGCGCGAGCCCATGGTGTCGGGCATGCGCGCGCCGGTGGACTCGCCGATATGCACGAACGGCATCCCGCACTCGATCGCGGTACGCCGTACGTGGCCCATCTTCTTCGAGTTGGTGGCCGAGGTCGAGGAACCCTTGACCGTGAAGTCGTTGACCACGATGCCGCAGTCGCGCCCGTCGATGCGCCCGAAGCCGACGATCTTCCCGTCGCGCGGCGTGCGCCCGCGGTCAGCCTCGAACACGCTCGACTCGCCGAGCAGCCCCGACTCCCGGAAGGTACCCGCATCGACCAGCAGCGCGAGGCGCTCCTCGGCGTTGAGCTGGCCGGCCGCGCGGCGCCGCGCGAGCTTGTCGGCGCCGCCCATCGCGCGCGCGCGCTCGCGGCGGCGATCGAGTTCATCGAGGCTGTCGGTGGGCAGGGACATGGTGCAATGCTCCGGAAGGGGCTCGCTGATCGGGTCAGTCGAAGCGCAGGGCGGCGAGCCGGTCGTGGTCGAGTTCCACGCCCAGGCCGGGGCCGGCCGGCAGGTCGATCCAGCCAGCCGAGAGGTCGAAGCGGCGCGTGACGATGTCCTCGGCGGTCTTGAGCGGACCCACGCACTCCAGCCCGTCGATCACGGCCTCGCTGGTGGCCGCGAGCATGATCTCGGCCGAGGTGTTGATGCCCAGGCCGAACCCGTGCCCGATCACCACCCGCAACCCGGCGGCCTGCGCGGTCTCGAGCATGCGTCGCGTGCGCAGGAACCCGCCCTGCTTCATCACCTTCAGCTTCACCAGGTCGGCGGCACCGGCGCGAATGATCGCGATCAGGCTTGCATGATCGGTGACCGACTCGTCCGCCATCACGGGTACGCCCGCACGGTCGCGCACCCTCGCCAGGCCCGGCAGGTCATCGGCCGCCGCCGGCTGCTCGAACAGTTGCAGGTGCGCGGCCTCCAGGGAGCGGGCCAGCTCGATCGAGGTGTCGGGGTCGTAGCCCGCATTGGCGTCGATGCGCAGGGCCATGTCCGGCCCGACCGCCTCGCGTACCGCCAGCACGCGGTCCCGATCGGCGGCGATGCCCCCGCCGACCTTGATCTTGGCCGAGCGGAAGCCACGCTCGAACCACGCGCTCGCCTCGCGGGCGGCCGCCTCGGGCGGCAGGATGCCGATCCACGCGTTGAACGACACCCGCTCGCGCACCGCTCCGCCCAGCCAATCGTGCACCGCGAGGCCGCACGCTCGCGCGAGAAGGTCGGTGCAGGCCATCTCGAGTGCCGCCTTGGCATCGAGGTGGCCTTCCAGCGCGCCGTCCATCCGCGCGAGCAGCGCGTGCAGGTTGGCGAGCGGCTGCCCGGTGACCGTATCGGCCAGCCGCGATCGGATGGCCGCGAGCGAGTCCTCGACCGTCTCCACCGAATAGCCCGGGGACGGGTCGATGTTGCCCAGGCCTACCGAGCCGTCGTCGGCCGTGATCCGCACCACCACGCTCTTCTGCGTCCGGCGGGTGGAGTAGGCGTTGCGGAAGCCCTCGCCCACCAGCGGTACGGCCACGCCCC
>CAIKXV010000038.1 GCA_903831455.1 uncultured Pseudomonadota bacterium
CGCGAGGTGGCCGGTCTCGGCGAAGGCGATCGCGTAGTCCATGGTCTCGCGATCGCGGATCTCGCCGATCATGATCACGTCCGGCGCCTGTCGCAGGCAGTTCTTGAGGGCGATGTGCCAGGACTCGGTGTCCACGCCGACTTCGCGGTGGGTCACGATGCAGTTGCGATGCTCGTGCACGAACTCCACCGGATCCTCGATGGTCACGATGTGGCCGTAGCTGTTCTCGTTGCGGTAGCCGATCATGGAGGCCAGCGAGGTGGACTTGCCCGAGCCGGTCGCGCCCACGTAGATGACCAGCCCGCGCTTGGTCATCACGATGTCCTTGAGGATCGGGGGCAGGCCCAGTTCCTCGACCTTCGGAATCACCGAGTTGATCGTGCGCAGCACGATGCCGGTGCGCCCCTGCTGGATGAAGGCGTTGGCCCTGAAGCGGCCGATGCCCGCGGGGCTGATCGCGAAGTTGCACTCGTGGGTCGCTTCGAACTCGGCGGTCTGGCGATCGTTCATGATCGAGCGCGCGAGGTCGGCGGTATGCGAGGGCGTGAGCGTCTGGTTGGAGATCGGGACGATCTTGCCGTCGATCTTGAAGGCCGGGGGGAAGCCGGCGGTGATGAACAGGTCGGACGCCTTCTTGCTCACCATCACGCGCAGCAGCTCGTGGACGAACTTGACGGCCTGGTCTCTTTCCATGGGGGGTCGTCCCGAGGCGAACGCCGGCTCAGCCGGGGAACGCATCCTTGTTGAAGGCCTTCGACCTCGCCTCGGCGGGCGAGATGATGTTCTTGCGCAGCAGTTCCTGGAGGTTCTGGTCCAGGGTCTGCATGCCGAACTTCTGTCCGGTCTGGATCGCGGAGTACATCTGTGCGACCTTGTTCTCGCGGATGAGGTTGCGGATCGAAGGGATGCCGACCATGATCTCGTGGGCGGCCACCCGGCCGCTGCCATCGCGCGTCTTGAGCAGCGTCTGGGAGACCACCGCACGCAGCGATTCGGAGAGCATCGCGCGCACCATCTCCTTTTCGGCCGCGGGGAACACGTCGATGATGCGGTCGATGGTCTTGGCCGCCGAACTGGTGTGGAGCGTGCCGAAGACCAGGTGTCCGGTCTCGGCGCCGGTGAGCGCGAGGCGGATGGTTTCGAGGTCGCGCAACTCCCCCACCAGGATGATGTCGGGGTCCTCGCGCAGCGCCGAGCGCAGCGCGTTGGAGAAGGACAGCGTATGCGGTCCGACCTCGCGCTGGTTGATCAGGCACTTCTTGCTCTCGTGGACGAACTCGATCGGATCCTCGATCGTGAGCACGTGCCCGTAGTCGTTCTCGTTGATGTGGTTGATCATCGCCGCGAGCGTGGTGGACTTTCCCGAACCGGTGGGGCCGGTCACCAGCACGATGCCCCGGGGCTGGCTGATGATCTCCGCGAAGACCGGCGGCGCCTTCAGCTCCTCGAGCGACAGCACCTTGGACGGGATGGTCCGCAGCACCGCGGCGGCACCGCGCTGCTGGACGAACGCGTTCACGCGGAATCGCGCGAGGTTGGGAATCGCGAACGAGAAGTCGATCTCGAGGTTTTCCTCGTAGGTCTTCCTCTGGTGGTCGTTCATGATGTCGTAGATCATGCCGTGCACGTCCTTGTGCTGCAGGGGCGGCAGGTTGATCCTGCGGACGTCGCCGTGCACGCGGATCATGGGCGGCAGGCCCGCCGACAGGTGAAGGTCGGAGGCCTTGTTCTTCACCACGAAGGCGAGCAGTTCGGAGATGTCCACTATAATTTCCCGTCGGGTGCGTGATCGATCACGTCGGCCAGCAGCGCGAATGGTAGCGCGACGCGGACGCGCCGTGTTCAAGCGTCTGCGGGAGGACACTCCACGGCGTCGAACCCCCGCAGGTGGTTGCCGACAACGCGTTGATTCCAAGGCCATTATGGGTTCCATCGCAGCCAACCTGCAAGCGGTCCGGGACCGTATCGCGAACGCGGCGCGATCGGCGGGCCGCGCTCCGGACGCGGTGACCCTGCTGGCGGTGTCCAAGACCTTCCCGCTCGCCGCGATCGACGAGGCGTGGCACGCCGGGCAGCGGGCGTTCGGCGAGAACTACGTGCAGGAGGCCCTGGCCAAGATGGACGCGTTCGCCGCGGCCTGGCCCGAGCGGGCCGTTCAGTGGCACTTCATCGGGCCGCTGCAGAGCAACAAGACCCGCCCGGTCGCCGAGCGTTTCGACTGGATGCACTCGGTGGGCAGCCTGCGGGTCGCGCGCCGGCTCTCGGAGCAGCGACCGGAGGGGCGGGCACCGCTGGCCGTCTGCCTGCAGGTCAACGTGAGCGGCGAGGCGTCGAAGTCCGGCGTGGCCGAGGACGAGCTCGCCGACCTTGCCCGCGAGGTCGCGACCCTGCCCCGCCTCGCCTTGCGTGGCCTCATGTGCATCCCGGCTCCCTGCGCCGATCCGGCGCGACAGCGCGAGCCGTTCGCGAGGTTGCGCGGCCTGCTCGAGGCCTTGCGAGCCGGCGGCCTGGACCTCGACACGCTGTCGATGGGCATGTCCGACGACCTCGAGGCGGCGGTCGCCGAGGGGGCGACCTGCGTGCGCGCGGGCAGTGCGGTGTTCGGTCGTCGGGCCCATGCGCCGGCGGTTCCAGGATTCGCCAGGGAGATTCCGGCATGAAGGCCTGTTTCATCGGTGCGGGCAACATGGCGTCCGCCCTCATCGGGGGGCTGGTGGCGGGAGGCGCCCGGCCCGCCGACCTTTGCGCGGTCGACATCGACGCAGGCCAGCGCGACCGGCTGGCCGCACGCCATGGGGTCGCCACCCACGAGAGCCCCGAGGCGGCGCTGGCGGGAGCCGACTGCGTGGTGCTGGCGGTCAAGCCGCAACAGTTGCCGGCGGTGGCCGCCTCGCTCGCGCCCGGGATCGGTGGGCGGCTGGTGGTGACCATCGCCGCCGGCGTTCGCATCGGCGACCTGTCCCGCTGGCTGGGCGGCCACCGGCGGATCGTGCGCGCCATGCCCAACACGCCGGCCCTGATCCGCCAGGGCATCTCGGGCCTGTACGCGGCGGCCGAGGTCGGCGGCGAGGATCGCGAACTCGCCACCCGGATCCTCGGCGCGGTCGGCGAGGTGCTGTGGGTCGAGCACGAGTCGATGATCGACGCGGTGACCGCCGTCTCGGGCAGCGGGCCTGCCTACGTGTTCCTCTGCATCGAAGCCCTCGAGGAGGCGGCGATCGCCTCGGGCTTCCCGGCCGGCCAGGCGCGCGCACTGGCGGTGAGCACCTTCGCCGGTGCAGGGGCGCTGGCGGCCGCCGAGTCCGAACCGCCCGCCGTGCTGCGCGCGAGGGTGACCTCCCGCGGCGGGACCACCGAGCGTGGGGTCGCGGCGCTCGAGGCCGGCGGGCTGCGCGTGGCCATGCGCGAGGCGGTCGCGGCCGCGCTTCGCCGAGCCGTCGAACTCGGCGACGAATCCGGCCGCGCGGCCTGACCCGGATGGACCTGCTCGCCCAGGCGGCCGCCTTCCTGATCGACGCGATCGGCACCCTGCTGCTCGTCGCGCTGCTGCTGCGATTCTGGCTGCAGGCGGCCCGCGCCTCCTGGGGACACCCGCTCGCGCCGCTGGTGCAGGGGTTGACCCACTGGGGCGTGCGGCCGATGCGCCGCCTGATACCCGGCTGGCGAGGCCTCGACCTGTCGACGCTGGTGCTGGCGTGGTTGCTGGCCTGGGTGATGACCCTGGCACTGGGCTGGCTCCACCCGGCCCAGATCCTGCAGGGGCCTGGCGTGATGCCGGGGGCGTCGCCCGGGCCCGCCGCCTGCGCGCTGCTGGCGCTCGCCCAGTTGCTACGGTTGTTCGTGGTCCTGCTGGTGCTCGTGCTGATCGCCGAGGCGCTGCTGTCGTGGATCCAGCCCGCTTCGTCCTGGGGGCCCGCGCTGGCGGTGCTGACCCGCCCGTTGCTGGCGCCGATCCGGGCGAGGGTGCGACCGATCGGCGCGCTCGACCTCGCCCCGCTCGTGCTGCTGATCATCAGCCAGCTCGTGCTGATCCTCGGCGTGGGGGGGCTCCAGCGGCTGGCCCTGTCCTTCTGGTGACATGGGTAGGGCTTCAAGAAAGTCCCTCCGCAGCCGACAATACGTTCGAAGACCCACCCGCGGGCTGGTTTGCCGATCCGGTACGCGAGACCCCGTCGCTCCCATGACCCGACCGCCGGTTCCATCCCGATGACCAGCACGCTCGAACAGGACCTGCTCCAGTACCAGCGCTGGCGCGACCGCCTCCTGCAGGCGCTCGAGACGTTCCGTGCGCAGATCGAACCCGGAGGCGAGGTCGACGTCCAGCAGGCGCTGTGGATGTACGACATGCTGGAGAGCCTGCGCTCGGATCGCATGCTGATCGCCTTCCTGGCCGAGTTCTCGCGGGGCAAGACCGAGCTGATCAACGCGCTGTTCTTCTCGTCCTACAAGCGCCGCCTGCTGCCCTCCGGGATCGGCCGCACCACGATGTGTCCGACCGAGATCTTCCACGATCCGGCGGAGCGGCCCTACCTGCGACTGCTCCCGATCGAGACGCGCGAGACCGACGACACCGTGTCGGCGCTGAAGCGCCGCCCGATCGAGTGGATCCAGGTCAACCTCGACATGGACGACTCCGACCGGCTCGCGCAGGCCCTGGCGAAGGTCGTCGAGAGCAAGCCCGTGCCGGTCGAGCGCGCGCGAGAACTCGGGCTCTACGACGAGGCGGATCCCGCGGCCCTGGTCGTCGACGGCAAGGTGCAGATCCCGGCGTGGCGGCATGCGCTGGTCAACTTCCCCCACCCGATGCTCACGGCCGGCCTGGCCATCCTGGATACGCCCGGGCTGAACGCGATGGGCACCGAACCCGAACTCACCCTGTCGACCATCCCGTCGGCGCACGCGGTGATGTTCCTGCTCGCCACCGACACCGGGGTCACGCGCACCGACCTCGACCTCTGGCAGCGCATCGTGCAGCCCTCGGTGAGCCAGGCGGTCGCGGTGCTGAACAAGGTCGACCTGATGTGGGACGAGCTCAAGAGCGATCGCGAGATCGCCGCCTCGCTCGCCGGCCAGGTGGACACGACCGCGCGCATGCTCGACCTCCCGCGGGCGCAGGTAGTGCCGGTGTCCGCCCAGAAGGCGCTCATCGGACGCATCCGCGGCGACACCGCGCTGGTCGATCGCAGCGGCATCGAGGCGGTCGAGGCCATGATCGCGGCCATGATCCCCGAGCGCCGGCGCATCATCGCCGACCGGGTGGCGCGCGAGTTCAGCCCGGTCGTGGAGTCCACCTACGAGTCGATGCTCGCGCAGCTTCGCGCGACCCGCAGCGAACTGGCCGAGATGCGCGGCTTCCAGGGCAAGAACCGCGAGATGGTCAAGGTGATGCTCGACAAGCTCGAGCGCGACCGTACCGCCTACCAGACGGTCGCCCAGAACTTCCGCAATACGCATGCGGTGGTGATGAAGCAGGGCGTGACGCTGCAGGCGAACCTCGATCCCGCGCTGATCGACTCGATCTGCCAGGGGTATCGCAGGCGCCTGCACGACCAGCTGTTCACCATCCGACTGATGCGGGTGATGCAGGAACTGTTCGACCACTTCGGCCGCGAGACGACCAAGATCCTCAGCTACGCCACGCAGATCAAGAGCGTGGTGGACACCCTCTACCGGAGCTTCCACGAGAAGTACGGGTTCGCGCGCCTCTCGCCGCCTGCGCTCGAACTGGACGCCTACAACGACACGATGCTGCGCCTGAAGTACCGCACCAGCGCGTTCTGCTCGAGCCCCATGACGGTCATGCAGCCCCAGGGCATGGTGATCCGCAAGTTCTACGACCAGATGGTCGCCGAGGCCCGCAACCTGTTCTCGCAGGTGTCGTCCGAGGTCGAGGCGTGGTTGAGGCGCGCGCTCTCGCCGCTGATGATCCAGATGCGCGAGCACGAGGAGAACCTCGACCGCCGGGTCAACAACCTGCGCGAGGTCTACGAGAACATGCGCTCGCTCGAGGGGCGCATCGAGGAACTCGATGGGCGGCAGGCGCAGCTCTCGCGGCGCGTGGCCGAACTCGAGGAGATACGAACGGCGCTCGCCCAGCCGATGCAGGCCGCCCGGATCGGGGCCCGCGCGGCCTGACGCGTCAGCGCAGCACGATGTCGAACTGCTCCTGCGCGTAGGCGGTCTCCACCTGCAGCGAGATCGGGCGACCGATGAAGTCGCCCAGCATCGCCAGGCTGTGCGACTCCTCGTCGAGGAACAGGTCGACCACCGGCTGCGAGGCGACTACCCGCAGTTCGCGGGAGCCGAACTGCCTTGCTTCGCGCAGCAGTTCGCGCAGGATGGTGTAGCAGACGGTCTGCGCGGTGCGGACCTCCCCGCGTCCGCCGCAGGCCGGACAGGGCTCGCAGAGCACGCGCGCGAGGCTCTCGCGGGTGCGCTTGCGGGTGACCTCCACCAGCCCCAGGCTCGTGAAGCCGTTGACGGTGATGCGGGTGCGATCGCGAGCCATCGCCTTGCGCAGCTCGGCGAGCACCGCCTCGCGGTGCTCGGCGCTGTCCATGTCGATGAAGTCGACGATGATGATGCCGCCGAGGTTGCGCAATCGCATCTGCCGCGCGATGGCGAGCGCCGCCTCGAGGTTGGTCTTGAACACGGTGTCGTCGAAGCTGCGCGAGCCGACGAACCCGCCGGTGTTCACGTCGACCGTGGTCATCGCCTCGGTCTGGTCGATGATCAGGTAGCCGCCCGACTTGAGGTCGACCCGCCGCGACAGCGCACGCTCGATTTCCGCGTCCACGCCGTGGACCTCGAACAGGGGGCGCTCGCCCGCGTAGTGCTCGATGCGCCCCGCGGCCGCGGGCATGAAGCGCGCGGCGAAGGCCATCGCCTTCTGCCAGGTCTCGCGCGAGTCGATCACGACCCTCGGGGTGTCCTCGCGCAGCATGTCGCGCAGCACGCGCAGCGCGAGGGTCAGTTCCTCGTGCAGCAGCGCCGGCGGCTGCGCGGACTGTGCGGCCTCCTGGATGGATGTCCATAGCGCGCGAAGGTAGGCGACGTCGGTGGCCAGTTCGCGCTCGGTCGCCGCTTCGGCGACGGTGCGGATGATGAAGCCACCGCGCTCGTCGGCGGGGCGAACCCGCTCGACCCTCTCGCGCAGGTGGTTGCGCTCCTCGGCGTCCTCGATGCGCTGCGAGATGCCGATGTGCGGATCCTGGGGCAGGTAGACGAGCAGCCGGCCGGCCAGCGACACCTGGGTCGACAGGCGCGCGCCCTTGGTGCCGATCGGGTCCTTGATGACCTGTACCAGCAGCCTCTGGCCCTCCTGGAGGATGCGCTCGATGGGCCGCGCGGGTTCGGCCGATCCCTGGCCCGGGCGGTGGCCGAAGATGTCGGCCACGTGCAGGAAGGCTGCCCGTTCCAGCCCGATGTCGATGAAGGCCGACTGCATGCCCGGCAACACCCGGGCCACTCGGCCCATGTACAGGTTGCCGACGATACCCCGGTGGCGGGAGCGTTCGATGTGCAGTTCCTGGACGCTGCCCTGCTCGATGGTGGCCACCCGCGTCTCCTGCGGCGTGACGTTGACGAGGATGTCTTCGCTCATGCGAGTCTTCCGATCAGCCGACGGCCACGCCGGCGCAGGCGAGCAGTTCGGCGGTCTCGAACAGCGGCAACCCCATCACGCCCGAGTAGCTGCCGTTGATGCGGCGCACGAAGACCGCGCCCCGGCCCTGGATGGCGTAGCCACCCGCCTTGCCCATCGGCTCTCCCGATCGTGCATAGCGATCGGCCTCCCCCGGGGCGAGCGGACGGAACTCGACATCGCTCGCGCTCAGGCGCGTGACGAGTCCCCCGTCGGGGGTGGCGAGCGCGACCGCGCTGATGACCTGGTGGCTGCGTGCGGACAGTCGCCCCAGCATGCGTACCGCGTCGGTGGCATCGACCGGCTTGCCGAAGATCTCCCCGTCGAGCACCACCTCGGTATCGGCCCCCAGCACCGGGGCCGGGGGCAGTCGGCGCTGGCCGGCGCGCAGGCGCCCGGCC
>CAIKXV010000039.1 GCA_903831455.1 uncultured Pseudomonadota bacterium
CAGATCGATGCCGCCGACCCGTCGCAGACCGGCCACGCCACCCGCGTCGCGGCGCTCGCCACGATGCTCGGCTCCTCGATCGGGATGGAGGCGAAGGAGCTGCGCCAGCTGCGCATCGCCGCGCTGCTGCACGACGTGGGCAAGATCCTCGTGCCGGCCGCGATCCTCCAGAAGGCCGGCCCGCTCACGACCACCGAGAGCTCGACCATCCGCCGCCATACCGTGTACGGGGGAATGATCCTCCGGAAGATCCCGGCCTTGGCCTTCGCCGCAGAGACGGCGCGCTGGCACCATGAGCGCTGGGATGGCCTTGGCTACCCCGACGGCATGGTGGGCAACGCGATCCCGCTGCACGCCCGCATCGTCGGCGTCGCAGATGCCTTGGACGCAATGACTTCCGTGCGCGCGTACCGGCAGCCCATGCCCCTGGAGCAGGCCTTCGAGGAGCTCGAGGCCCAGTCCGGCGCGCAGTTCGACCCGATGATCGTGGCCGCCGTCGGCCCGCTGGTCGGCGCGACCGGCTTCCGTGATTCATGGGAAACGCTCTCGAATCACATCGAAGCCTTGCCTGCCGCGGCCTGAATTCCGCTATCTTGCGGCCACGGCAGTGGCGGTCGGAATTTGCGGTGCCCGCGCGGGCGCCTTCGACATGGATGTTCCCGACGTTCTCGCGCCACTGATCGAGGCAGACGTTTCGGCCGACGCGTTGCAAGGAGTGCACGCATGGCGGAAGTCATCAAGCAGCGAGGGTCACGCGCCGAGCGCGGCAAGTTGCCGCATTCGGCAGCGTCGCAGCCCGGTCACAGAGATGCGGATGAGGGGTTCTTCGGAAAGGTGCTCGAGATGCTGTCTCATCACGAGCGCATGGCGCTGCGCCTGCGACATCGCGACGGGCTCGAGCCTGCCGCGATCGCCGCGCGCATGAACCTGCCGGAGTCGATCGTGTCTGACCTGCTGCGGCGCGCCGAGAGCACGATCCGCGCCGCGCAGCTCGCGTTCCTCGAGGCGCTCTCGGAGCACGCACCCCGCGCCGTGTCGCGCTGAGCGCGCCCGGCAGCGTCAGCCCCAGGCACCGAGCAGCAGCCCGAGGTCGGAGCCGCTCACCGTGCCGTCGTCGTTCAGGTCCGCGCCCGCGGGGGTGCCGTCGGTGCCCCACGCCCCGAGCAGGAGCCCGAGGTCGGCGCCGCTGACCGCGCCGTCGCAGTTGAGGTCGGCGAAGGCGCACGCCGGGCCGGTGCGCACGTCCAGCTCGAGCCGCGCCGGCTGCGCGATGCCCAGCGTGACCAGCGTGTTCTCCTTGGCGATGAAGAGCGGGTACGGCCCCTGGCCCTGCACCACGAAGGTGAGGCTCGAGAGCGAGAGCATGACGCGGCCCGCGTCGACGCCGTCGCGCAGGTAGCCCTGCACCAGCGGGTCGGCGACGTCGAGCTCGAAGCGCATCACGGAGCCCGCCGGCACCTGCGCGCCCGGCGCCACCGCATCGATCGTGCCCACGGCGAACGCCTTCGGCTGCCACCCCTCGCGCGGGTTCTGTGACACGTCGACCAGCGCGCCTTGCCCGTCGAAGCCCGCGGCGTACGCGTTGCGCACGCCCGGGGCGAGGAAGTTCGCGGTGCTGGGCGCGTACGCGGTGGACTCCTGGAAGGTCGCGATCGACCAGCCGTTGCGAAAGCCGACCCCGAAGCACTCGACCGGCTGGCCGGGGTCCGGGTCCGCCTGCCAACGCGGGTCGGACGGCGCGAGGAACGACTGCCACGGGTCCGGCGTCGTGTCCAGCGTGAACACCAGGTCGTTCGCCACCTCGACGAGCAGCGTCGCGCGCGTCACGGTCAGCGCCGATCCCTGTCCGGTGGGCACCTGGCCCGCGGTGTCGAAGCGGAC
>CAIKXV010000040.1 GCA_903831455.1 uncultured Pseudomonadota bacterium
AGAGCAGCCGCGAGGTGAGATCGGCGACGCCGCCGGGCGCGAAACCCAGCACCAGGCGCACCGGCTTGGCGGGGTAGTCCTGCGCGAACGCGACGCCCGCCCCAGCGGACAGCACGGCGCCGAGCACGAGGTTCCGGACGACAGGGTAGCGAGGCTGAGGTACGTTCATCGACCATCCTCCAGAGAACGGGAGCGCGATCCCGCGTCCCCGCGGGACGCGGGCCACGGCAGTCCGACTCCCGAGTCCCGGATGGTATCGAAACGCCTGCGGCCGCGCGCCGTACCCTCGCTGCGGGCGGCCGTCATAGCCCCCGAAGACCGGTGGATACAGCGCGTGCGCAGGGCGCGGGCGCGCCATTTCCCCGGCACCCGCTCGCCGCGCGTGGCCGCGTCACAGCCGACTGCCGGTACGCCGGCATCACCACCGCGTGGCGGTGCCACGCGGCATCCGCGCTGCCGGCAGTCGCCAGCGCGGCGCTCCTCAGCCCTCGACCTTCTCCACCACGCCGCTCTTCGTGGCCTTGAAGATGGCCTCGAGCGCGGAGATGTTGGCCACCATCTGCGAGCGCGGCACCGGGTACGGCGCGCCGCCCTGCGCGGCCTCGGCAAAGGCCTCGAGGTTGGCCAGCACGCCCGGCACCGGCGGGAACTCGCGCACCTCGCGCCGGCCGCCGCGGAAGCACTGGGTCATCGTCCAGCCCTCGGGGGCCTCGGGGTGGGTCTTGTCGCGCACCTCGATCCAGCCCTCGCTGCAGTAGACCGCGAAGCGGCCGTCGAACGGCGTGGCGAGGATCGCGCTGATCAGCGCGTGGCCGCCGCCCTTGAACGACACCAGGATCGCCAGCGTGTCGCCGTTGACCAGGTGGCTGCCCAGCTGCTTCACGCTCGCGTACACGTGGTCGGCCTCGCCGAACACGCCCACCGAGAGGTCGAGCAGGTGGATGCCGGTGGCGGTCATCGGGCCGGCAGGGGCCTCCTTGCCCGACAGGCGCCAGTTGTCCGAGGCGAGCGTGAGGAACTTGTCCTGCGAGAAGTTGGCCTCGACCTGCAGCGGCTTGCCCAGCACGCCGGAGCGGATGATCTTCATCATCTCGACGATCGGCGGCTCGAAGCGCCGCTCGTGCCCCACCGCCAGCGCCACCCCGGCCTTCTCCACCGCAGCCACCGCGCGCAGCACGTCGGCGCGGGTCATCGACAGCGGCTTCTCGCAGAACACGTGCTTGCCGGCCGCGGCCGCCGCGACGATCTGGTCGGTGTGCTGGGTGTGCGGCGTGCACAGCACCACGCCCTGGATGGACGGGTCGGCGAGCACGTCCTCGAAGCGGGTCACCACCTGCACGCCGTGCTGGGCGGCGAAATCACGGATCGGGTCGGGGTTGACCTCGACCACCTTGGAGACACTGAGCTTGCTGCTGGTCTTGATCAGCGGAACGATGATCTTGCCCCACCACCCCATGCCGACCACGGCGACGTTGAACATCTGCAACTCCTCGTGCGATTGACGCGACGGCCCCGGGGCCCGGTCGCGACCCGCCGACGCCTGTCGACCGGTACCCGCGAGCCTGCCCGGCTCGTCCTCTCGTTTCTGCCCGGCGACGGTCACCCTGCACCGCACGCCTCGGCCAGATGCTGCGCGCGCCGACTCGGAAGCACACCGGCGCGCGGTGTCCAGGCACGGCTGCGCGCCCGAGGGGCGCGCGCCGTACGCTCCTCGCTCAGGCCGCCTTCGCGGTGCGCCCCGAAGCGATCGCCGCGTTCACCGCCGGCATCACCTTCTCGGCCATCAGCTCCATCGAGCGCTTGCCCAGCGCCGGATCGATCCAGTCCTGGCAGGCGTAGACCAGCGTGCCGAAATCGCCCACCTCCTCGCGGAAGGCCAGGATCTGGTCGACCACGCTGTTGACCGTGCCCGCGATGGTCAGCTTGCGGTTCACGTACTCGGGCGTGATGACCTCGTCCGGGATGCTCTGGTCGGCCTTGAACAGGTTGCCGCGGTTGCCGAAGCCCACCAGCTTGCGGATGAGCTGCTTGAAGTAGAAGTGGTACGGACCCTGCTCGCCGTAACCGTAGCGCTGCGCGGTGGCGTCGTCGTCGGCGACGAAGATGCACTTGGCCACGCTCCAGTCCGCCGGGTCGGCCACCTGGCCGATGTTCTTCTTGCCCTGCACGAAGCTGTCCCAGTGCGTCTTCACCCACTGCGGCAGCAGGAAGTTGGCCGAGATCGGCTTCCAGCCGCGCTCGGCCATCGCCACCACGCCCTTCGAGAACGGCGCGACCACGGTGCCCACG
>CAIKXV010000041.1 GCA_903831455.1 uncultured Pseudomonadota bacterium
CTTCTCGATCTCGACCAGGATCGACAGGCCGCTGGCGCCCTGGGCCAGCGCCGAGGTCCCGCGATCGAAGGCCAGCACGTTCGGATTGCCGAGCAGTTCCAGTGGCCGCTCGCCGGCATCTTCCGGCGTGTACCACGCGCCCGTGGACATGATCGCCACGCCCTCGCGCACGCCCTCGTCCACGATCACGCCGGCGAGGCAGGCACCGCGCTCGTTGTGCACGCGCACCACGTCGCCCGCGGTCAGTCCGCGCGCCTCGGCCTCTCGCGGGTGGATCGTCACCGGCTCGTGGCCCGACACCTTGCGCGCGCGGCACACCGGGCCGAAGTCGCCCTGGCTGTGCAGCTTGTCGACCGGCTGCACGGTCACGAGGTGCAGGGGGAAGCGCGCGGCCTGCTCGGCGCCCAGCCACTCCGCCGGGGGCAGCCATGCCGGATGCGGCAGGCAGTCGGGCAGGCGATAACCCTCGATCGTCTCCGACCACAGTTCGATGCGACCGCTGCGCGTGGAGAGCGGATGCGCGTTCGGATCCTCGCGGAAGGTGTCGAACAGCACGAAGTCGCGCTCGGGGGCGGGGAAACGGTACCAGCCCTGTTCGCGGAACGCCTCGTAGGAGGGCAGTTCGATGCCGGCCTGCGCGTTGCGGCCGTGCATCGTCTCGTAAATCCAGCGCGTCCACTGCTCGGCGGAGCGGCCCTCGGTGTAGGCAGACGCGTAGCCGCCGCGCTCGGCGAGTTCGGAAAAGATGTCGAAGTCATCGCGCGCGGCATGCTGCGGGGGCAGCGCGCGGTGCATCGCGATCACGTAGTTGTCTCGCGCGCCTGCACCGACGTCGTCGCGTTCCAGGAAGGTGGTGGCGGGCAGCACGATGTCCGCATGGCGGGCCGTGGCGGTCCACTGGCTCTCGTGCACCACGATGGTCTGCGGCCGCTGCCATGCGCGGCGCATGCGGTTGAGGTCCTGGTGGTGGTGGAACGGGTTGCCGCCCGCCCAGTAGATCATCCGGATGTCGGGGTAGTGGTTCGTCTTGCCGCAGAAGGTGTATTCCCCCCCGGGGTTCTCCAGCATCTCGACCGCGCGCGCCACGGGAATCGAGCGCGCGGCCGGGTTCCTGCCCATCGGCATCTCGGGGCCCACGGCGCCGGCAGGGCGCGGGTTGCCTACGCCGTGGATCGATCCGTGCCCGAAGGCGAAGCCGCCGCCGGGCAGGCCGATCTGTCCGAGCATGGCGGCGAGCGCGATTGCCATCCAGAACGGCTGCTCACCGTGGTGCGCGCGCTGCAGCGACCAGGCCATGGTGACCAGCACGCGCCGGCCGGGCAGTCGCGCGGCCAGTGCGCGAATCGTGGAGGCGTCGACGCCGCAGATGCCGGCCGCCCAGTCGGCGGACTTGGGCGTGCCGTCGTCGGTGCCCATCAGGTAGCGCTCGAAGCGGGGGTAGCCCTCGCAGCAGCGGTCGAGGAACGCGCGGTCGTGCCAGCCGTTCACCACCAGCTCGTGCGCCAGTGCGAGCAGCAGGGCCGTGTCGGTGTTCGGGCGGGGGGCGATCCACTGTGCGTCCACGAAGGCCGGCATGTCGCCGCGCGCAGGGCTGATCGAGACGAACTCCACGCCGGCGGCGCGGGCGCGCTCGAGCCAGGGCTGCATGTCGTGGGCCGCCACGCCGCCCGAGCCCACCTGCACGTTCTTCATCGGAATGCCGCCGAAGGCGAGCACCAGCTCACCGTGGCGCACGATGCTGTTCCAGTCGGTCACCTTGCCCGAGACCGGGGCGAAGGTCCCGATCACGTAGGGCAGGAAGAACTGCGCGGCCCCCCAGCTGTAGTTGCCCGACTGGTCGACGCAACCCCCTCCCGAGAAGAGGAAGCGGCGCACCTGCGTGCGGGCATGGTGGAGGCGCCCGGCCGAGGACCAGCCGTAGGAGCCGCCGAAGATCGCCTCGCTGCCGTGCTCGGCGCGCACGCGCGCGAGTTCGTCGGCCACCAGCGACAGGGCGGTGTCCCAGGACACTTCAACCCAGCGGTCGTGCCCGGTGCGGCGACGGTCGCGATGGCGCAGCCAGCCCTCGCGCACGGAGGGGCGACGCACCCGTGCGGGCGAGTACACCAGCTCGGGCAGCGTGGCGAGCATCGGCGAGGGGTGGGGGTCGTGCGCGAAGGGTTCGGCGCGCACGAAGCGTCCATCCTCGACCACGGCGGTAAAGGCGCCCCAGTGGGCGAGGGACTGGAAGCGTTGGGTGGCCATGCGGATTCCTCGGGCGATGAGTTCCCTTGCCGAATGCGGATGCCGGACGACGTTGCCTGGTCTTGCGCGGCCGTGCCGCACCCGCGGTCGCTCACGTGGTGACGACCGCCCGGGGAGGATACTCCCTGTTCGTGTCCGGCCCGGAAGCGGTACAGGACGCGAGACGGGATCGTGAGCGGGCACGCGGGCCCTGCGAGCCGGTGTTTCGCGCACGGGGCCCGGATACGCGCTGGCCCCTCGCGATTGGGTACGCTCGCCGAGACGCGGGCTGCCGGGTGCAGGCGCCGCGCCCCCGGCCCGCATCCAGGCCGGTGTCCTGACCGAGTCGAAGCTGCGGCCCGCCCCTCTGGCCTGCCGCCCGGACACCGCGAGGGGAGGGTCGCCACGGTGGTCGACCCGCGCGGACGCGGTGTGATAGCGTGCACGCTTGGCATGTCACCGCACAGACGGGACAGCCTCGAGGAGAACGGCATGCAGACACGTCGCATCCCGCTGTTGCGCTGCCCACCCGTGGCGAGGGCCGCCGCGGCCATGTGCGCGACCGCGGCCCGCGCGCGCGGACGCCCGATGGCCCTGGCACTGCTCGCCTTCGCCTGCGGTGGGACGGCGCCTGTCCTCCATGCCCAGTCGGCACGTTTCCCCGATCGCCCGCTGCGCTCGATCATCCCGTACCCCGCGGGCGCCTCATACGACACCATCATGCGCATCGTCGGCAACGCGATGTCCGAGTCACTGGGCCAGAGCGTGCTGGTCGAGAATCGCCCCGGCGCGAGCGCGACCATCGGCGCGGACGCGATCGCGCGCGCCACCCCGGACGGCCACACCATCGGCATGCTGGGAAACAACCACACGCTGCTGGTGGCGCTGGGACAGAAGACCCCCTACGACCTGTACCGCGACTTCGCGCCGCTCATGCGCGTGGCGGTTCTGGACAACGTGGTCGTCGTGCACCCGTCGGTTCCCGCGCGCACGCTGAAGGAATTCGTCGCGCTGGCCAAGGCGAACCCGCAGAAGTATCGCTACGCCTCGGGCGGGTCCGGCGGCACCACGCACCTGGCCGCGGTGCAGTTGTCCAACGTCGCCGGCATCGAGATGCTGCACGTGCCCTACAAGGGAGGCGGCTTCGCCGTCAACGGGCTGGTGGGCGGCGAAGTGCACCTGATGAACGTCAACATGATCTCGGCCAAGCAGCACATCCCGTCGGGCAGGCTGCGCGCGCTGGCGGTCTCGGCGCCCAAGCGCTCCTCGCACCTGCCCGAGGTGCCCACGGTGGGCGAGGCTGGCTTTCCCGGCGCCGAGGCCTCGCAGTGGTACGGGGTGGTGGCGCCGGCCGCAGTGCCGGCCCGCGTGCTGGCCGTGCTCGAGGCCGAATTGCGCAAGGCGACCGCGCGCAAGGACGTGCAGTCGCTGCTCGCCGCGCAGGGAGCGGATCCGTATGCCGAAACGCCGGCCGAATTCGCCGCCTTCATCCGCGAGGACGTTCGCATCAACGCCGAGATCGCGAAGGCGGCCGGCATCCGGTTGGGTCAGTGAAGCGAGGCGACGGGGTCCCGACCCCCGGCCGGTGCGCCGCGGCGCCCGGTCATCACCCGAGGACAGGTCAATGAGGCAGGGAGCAGCGGGCGCATGGCACAGTCACTGAGCACGCAGCAGGTCACCGACTATCGCGCCAACGGCTACGTGGCGCCGCTCGATGCGCTGGATGCTGCGGCCGTCGCGCACTACCGGGGCGAGCTCGAGCGCACCGAGGCGCACCTGGGCGGTTCGCTGATGGCGATCGACCGAAAGTATCGCGGCAACCTGCACATGATGTGCCGCTGGATGGACGAGCTCGCGCGCACGCCCGCCATCCTCGACGCGGTCGAGTCGCTGATCGGCCCCGACATCCTGCTCTACACCAGCCGCTTCTTCATCAAGGAGCCGAACAGCGAGGGCATCGCCGCCTGGCACCAGGACTGCACCTATTTCGGGTTGCGTCCCTACGACCATGTCACCGCGTGGGTGGCATTGTCCGACGTGACCGAGGACGCCGGGCCACTCGAGTTCGCCGTGGGCAGCCACATCCGGGGGGCGCTGCTGCAGAAGAGCGGCGTCGTGAAGAACAGCGTGAACACCGCCGGCCAGATCATCGTCGAGTGGTTCGACCAGTCGCGCATCGACCGGGCGATCCTGCGCGCGGGACAGTTCTCCCTCCACCACACCTGCGTGGTGCACCAGTCCGCGCCCAACCGCCGCGATGAACGCCGCATCGGCATCGCGCTGAGCTACATCCCGACGCGCACCCGCTACATCGGCAACCGCCGGATGCCGGCCTATCTGGTGCGGGGGCAGGACACGTACGGCCACTTCGACCTGCAGCCGCCGCCCGCGCGCGACTTCGGCGCGGAAGAGGTGGCGCGCCACGAGGTGACCTTCAAGGCGTACATCGACACCTTCTTCGAGCAACTGGACGAGGCGGAGCGACACCTGCCGCGCGAGGTGGCCGAGGGGCTGGTGTACTGAGGGCGCGATGGTGCGCGGGGCATGGCGGCCATCGGTCCGGGGCCTGGGGCCGGGCGCCGTGGCCGAGGCGTGCGCGCAGTTTCGGGCGTGGAGCCGTGCGGCGATGAGCGGAGTCAGGCGGAGCGGGAGATGACTGAACAGACGGCAGGGACCACGCCCTCGGGCAGCGTATCCTCCGCGGACGGGGTCAACGACCCGCGCGGCATTCGTGCGGAACCCATGGGGGGGCCACTGGGCGCCCGCATCCACGGGGTCGACCTGTCGCAGCCGCTGTCGGAGGCAGCCTTCGACCGCGTGCTGGAGCTGTTCCATCGCCACCAGGTGGTGTTCTTCCGCGACCAGCGGATCACCCCGCAGCAACTGGTGGCGTTCAGTGCGCGCTTCGGCGAACTCGACGTGCACCACATGACCGAGCACGTGTTCCCGGACCTGCCGTGGGTGCGCGTGCTGTCCAACGCGAAACGCGACGGTCGCA
>CAIKXV010000042.1 GCA_903831455.1 uncultured Pseudomonadota bacterium
ACGACACGCGAGGCCATGGCCTCACCGACGCCCCGGCCGGCGCCTACACGCTCGAACAGCTCGCCGACGACGCGAAGGCGCTGCTCGCGGCGCTGGGCATCGCCCGCACGC
This sequence comes from uncultured Pseudomonadota bacterium, assembly GCA_903831455.1. Lineage (GTDB taxonomy): Bacteria > Pseudomonadota > Gammaproteobacteria > Burkholderiales > CAIKXV01 > CAIKXV01. The sequence continues at coordinate 112 of CAIKXV010000042.1, forward strand.
ACTGGGTGGGCCTGTCGATGGGCGGCATGATCGGCCAGACCTTCGCGCTGCGCCACCCCGGCGTGTTCAGCACGCTGGTGCTCTGCGACACGACCAGCCGCTACCCTGCCGAGGCGGCCGCACTGTGGGCCGACCGCGTCCGCATCGCGACCGAAAAGGGCATGGAGCCGCTCATCGACGGCACGCTCGCCCGCTGGTTCACCGAGCCGTTTCGCACGAAGGGCTCGCCCGAGATCGACCGCGTACGCGAGATGGTGCGCTCCACCCCGCCGCTGGGCTACGCCGGATGCTGCCAGGCCCTGCCGAAGATCGACGCCACCGCGCGGTTGCGGGAGATCGGCTGCCCGATCCAGGTGATCGTCGGCGAACAGGACGCAGGCACTCCGGTGGCGATGGCGCGCACCATCCACGAGAACGCGCCCGGATCGGAGCTGGTGATCATCCCCGAGGCGTCCCACCTGTCCAACGTCGAGCAGCCGGCCGCCTTCGACCGGGCGCTGGTCGACTTCCTCGCGCGTCACCCGGCCTGACCGCGGCCCCGCGCAGCGCCGCGCTGCTGCGCGGGTGCGCGCGGCACCGGGCCTGCGCGAATCGGGCCCGGAGCCGCAAGGGGGACGGGATCGCCCGTGCCCTTCGGGTGCGGGTCAGCCCGTAACGATCGACCGATCGGACACGAGGCGCCCGGTGATCGCCGGGCGCAGGGTGGCCGGCGCACCTGGGGCGCGGGGCGGCCGTCGCCGGCGAGGTGCAGGGCGGGCGGCACCGGCCCGGGGCAGTGGGACACCGGCGACCGGAGGAAGGTATCGCCCGCAATGCCCCGCCTGCCCCGCGACCTCGCCGCGCGCCCGGCGGGATCGATCCTCTCGTGCCGGCGCTGCGCGTGCGAGCACGGCGAGCCGGCACTGCGATCCGTTACCGGGGCCGCGCAGGCCACGGCATCAGTCGTGCCGCCCGCCCGCGGCCGACTCGTCGGTGCGTCCGGCCGCACCGGCATCCCCTGCCGCCCTCGCGTCCTGGTCGAGGGCCCGCAGCGCCGCCAGCCGCTCGCCGATGGCCGCCTCCAGGCCGCGAGCCACCGGGCGGTAGAAGACCGGTGCGTCGGGCCCGTGCAGCCCATCGGGCAGGTACTGCTGTCCCGGCGCGTAGCCACCCGCCTCGTCGTGCGCATGCCGGTAGCCGCCGCCATGTCCCATCGACTTCATCAGTTGGGTGGGCGCGTTGCGCAGGTGCATGGGAACCGGACGCGAGGGGTCGGAGGCCACCTGTTCGCGCGCCGCTCCCCACGCGCGGTAGGCCGCGTCGCTCTTGGGGGCGGCAGCCAGGTAGAGCACCGCGTTGGCGAGCGCGAGGTCACCCTCCGGCGAGCCGAGTCGCTCCCAGGTCTGCGCCGCATCGAGCGCGATCTGCCATGCCCGCGGGTCGGCAAGCCCGACATCCTCGATCGCCATGCGCACGATGCGCCGCGCAAGATAGCGGGGATCGGCGCCACCGTCGAGCATGCGCGCGAGCCAGTAGAGGGCCGCGTCCGGCGCGGAACCCCGTACCGACTTGTGCAACGCGGAGATCTGGTCGTAGAAGGCATCGCCGCCCTTGTCGAACCTTCGCGTGCGCTGCGCGAGGGCTCGCTGCACCTGCGCGGCGTCGAGGATCGCGGCCCGCTCGGCGCGCGCGCTCGCCGCCACCTGCTCGACCAGCCCGATCGCCCGCCGCCCGTCGCCATCGGCCTGGTCGACCAGCAGGGCCCGCGCAGCATCCTCGAGCGGGGGCAGCGGCGCCAGCGCAGCGAGCGCGCGATCGATGAGCGTGGCGATCGCCGCCTCGTCGAGCGGGCGCAGCACGTGCACCACCGCCCGCGAGAGCAGCGCGGCGTTGACCTCGAAGGAGGGATTCTCGGTGGTGGCACCGATGAAGGTGACGAGGCCGGACTCGACGTGCGGCAGGAAGGCATCCTGCTGCGCGCGGTTGAAGCGATGCACCTCGTCGACGAAGAGGACGGTGCGCTGGCCGGCGCGAGCGGCTTCGCGCGCGAGGTCGATCGCCTCGCGGATGTCCTTCACCCCGCTCAGCACCGCCGAGAGCGCGACGATCCGCGCACCCGCCGCCTCGGCGAGAAGGCGCGCGAGCGTGGTCTTGCCGACGCCCGGCGGGCCCCAGAGGATCATCGAGGGCAGGTGGCCGGACGCCAGCGCCGATGCGATCGGCATCCCCGGATCCAGCAGGTGGCGCTGCCCGATCACCTCGTCGATCGTGCGCGGGCGCAACCGCTCGGCCAGCGGCGCCGTCGCCGACGGCTCGACCGGCGTCGATCCTGCGGCCCGATCGGCCCGGACGGGCGGGAGGTCGCCCCCGCTCCCGAAAAGGTCGCCGGTCATCGCGCCCGGTCGCCGGTCGCGGCGCGGCCGCTGCCCGGGCCGGGGTCGCGGGGCGATGATCGAGTCCGTCCGCCTGCGGGAGCGTCGTGCGCGGAGGCGCCCTCGCCCCGACAGGCCTGACCCTGCCGCCCCGCGGTCCGCCGACGCGGGGGCCGGAGGGCGATCATTCGGCGCGAATGCCCGCAGCCTTCACGAGCCGGGTGTAGGTCTCGATCTCGCCGCGGATCAGTGCGCCGAAGGCCTCGGGCGTGCCGCCGGCCGCCTCCGAGCCCTGCGCCAGCAACGCCTCGGCCATGCCGGGCAGCGCGAGCGTCGCCAGCAGGTCGCGATTGAGGCGGCGCACCCGTGCGGCCGGCGTGCGGGCCGGCACGACGATGCCCTGCCAGTTCGAGACCTCGAAGCCGCGCAGCCCGGACTCGAGCACCGTCGGCACGTCGGGCAGCGCGGCGCTGCGGGCACGGGTCGTGACCGCCACCGCGCGGATCCTGCCGGCCTTCACCTGGGGAATGGCCGGCGGCATGGTGCTGAAGATCGCGTCGACGCGCCCCGACATCAGGTCGACCAGCGCAGGGTTCGCGCCCTTGTAGGGTACGTGCAGCATCTCCACGCCCGCCGTCCTCAGGAACAGTTCGGCGGTC
>CAIKXV010000043.1 GCA_903831455.1 uncultured Pseudomonadota bacterium
ACCTGCCCGTGCCCGTCGCAGGTCGAGCAGGACACCGGCTGGGTGCCGGGCTTGGCGCCCGATCCGGAGCAGGTATCACAGCGGGCGTGGGTCGGGATCCGGATGCGGGTCTCGGTACCCCGAGCGGCTTCCTCGAGCGAGATCTCGAGGTTGTAGCGCAGGTCGGCACCGCGATAGACCCCGCTGCGTCCGCGTCCGCCGCCGAAGATCTCGCCGAAGATGTCGCCGAAGGCCTCGGCGAAGCCGCCGCCGAAGCCGCCGGCGCCTCCGCCCGCCTGGCCTTCCACCCCTGCGTGTCCGAACTGGTCGTAGGCCGCGCGCCGGTTCGCATCGGACAGGACTTCGTAGGCTTCCTTCGCCTCCTTGAAGGCCTCTTCCGCTTTCGGGTTGTCGGGGTTGCGGTCCGGGTGGTGCTTCATCGCCAGGCGGCGATAGGCCTTCTTGAGCGCGTCCTCGTCGGCGTCGCGGTTGACGCCCAGCACTTCGTAGTAGTCGCGTTTCGCCATGCCTGCCCCGTTCCTGGATCGACGCTCGAATGCCGGCGCTCCACGAGAACGGGCGGCCGGTCACCCGGCCGCCCGTTCCCGTCGGATCCGCCCGTCTCGAGGATCTACTTCTTCGCGTCCTTCACTTCCTCGAACTCGGCGTCGACGACGTCGCCATCGGCACGCCCCGAGCCGGCGGCGCCGGCCCCGCCCGCCGCACCCGCCGCGGCTCCCGCAGCCGCCTGCTCCTGTGCGTACATCTTCTCGCCCAGTTTCTGGGAGGCGGTCGCCAGCGCCTGCGTCTTCTGCTCGATGGCCTCGCGGTCGTTGCCCTTGATCGCCTCCTCGACCTCGCGCAGCGCCGCCTCGATCTTCTCCTTCTCCGAAGCGTCGAGCGAGCCGCCATGCTCGGCGAGCGACTTGCGCACCGTGTGCACCAGGCTGTCGGCCTGGTTGCGGGCGGTGACCAGTTCGAGCTGGCGGCGGTCGTCCGCGGCATTGGCCTCCGCGTCCTTCACCATCCGCTGGATCTCCTCTTCGGAGAGGCCGGAACTCGCCTGGATCTTGATCTTGTTTTCCTTGCCGGTCGCCTTGTCCTTCGCCGACACGTGCAGGATGCCGTTGGCGTCGATGTCGAAGGTGACCTCGATCTGGGGCATGCCGCGCGGCGCGGGCGGGATGTCGGTGAGGTTGAACTGACCCAGGCTCTTGTTGCCCGAGGCGAGTTCGCGTTCGCCCTGCAGCACGTGGATGGTGACGGCCGACTGGTTGTCGTCGGCCGTGGAGAACACCTGCGAGGCCTTGGTCGGGATGGTCGTGTTCTTCTGGATGAGCTTGGTCATCACGCCGCCCAGCGTCTCGATGCCCAGCGACAGCGGGGTCACGTCGAGCAGCAGCACGTCCTTGACGTCGCCCTTGAGCACCCCGCCCTGGATGGCCGCGCCGATGGCCACCGCCTCGTCCGGGTTCACGTCCTTGCGCGGTTCGCGGCCGAAGAACTCGCGCACCTTCTCCTGCACCTTCGGCATGCGGGTCTGCCCGCCCACCAGGATCACGTCCTCGATGTCCGAGAGCTTCACGCCCGCGTCGCGGATCGCGATCCGGCAGGGCTCGATGGTGCGCTCGATCAGGTCGTCGACCAGGCTCTCGAACTTCGCACGCGTGATCTTGACCGCCATGTGCTTCGGGCCGGTCGCGTCCGCGGTGATGTAGGGCAGGTTGACTTCGGTCTGCTGCGCGCTGGAGAGCTCGATCTTCGCCTTCTCGGCCGCGTCCTTCAGGCGCTGCAGCGCCAGGATGTCCTTGCGCAGGTCGATGCCGCTATCCTTGCGGAATTCGTCCACGAGGTACTCGATCAGCCGCTGGTCGAAGTCCTCGCCGCCCAGGAAGGTGTCGCCGTTGGTCGACAGCACCTCGAACTGGTGCTCGCCCTCGACCTCGGCAATCTCGATGATCGAGACGTCGAAGGTGCCGCCGCCGAGGTCGTAGACCGCGATCTTGCGGTCGCCCTTCTTCTTGTCGAGGCCGAAGGCGAGCGCGGCCGCGGTGGGCTCGTTGATGATGCGCTTGACCTCGAGCCCCGCGATGCGCCCGGCGTCCTTGGTGGCCTGCCGCTGCGAGTCGTTGAAGTAGGCCGGGACGGTGATCACCGCCTCGGTGACCGGCTCGCCGAGGTAGTCCTCGGCGGTCTTCTTCATCTTCATCAGCACCTGCGCCGAGACCTCGGGCGGGGCGATGCGGCGGCCGCGCACCTCGACCCAGGCGTCGCCGTTGTCCGCCTTGGCGATGCGGTAGGGCATGAGGTCGATGTCCTTCTGGACCTCCTTCTCGTCGAAGCGCCGGCCGATCAGCCGCTTCACCGCGTACAGGGTGTTCTTCGGGTTGGTCACGGCCTGGCGCTTGGCCGGGGCGCCCACCAGGATCTCGTCCTCGTCGGCGTAGCCGATGATCGACGGCGTGGTGCGCGCGCCTTCGGAGTTCTCGATGACCTTGGGGGCGCCGTTTTCGATGATCGCCACGCAGGAATTGGTGGTGCCCAGGTCGATGCCGATGATCTTGGACATGCGGAAGTCCTCGGAGGAAGTCGGGGAAGCGGTCGGCCGGACTGGCCGACGGTCATGCCGGTTACGTGGGGAGCGGCGGCGAGGTTTTCAACCCTCGCGGCCGGCGGCGGGTTCGCCACCCGCCGCCGGCGCACGCGCCACGGCGACCAGCGCCGGGCGCACCACCCGGTCGTGGAGGCGGAATCCCTTCTGGAACACCTGCAGCACGGTCTGCGCGGGTACCTCGCCGGACTCCACCGCCGTCATCGCCTGGTGCAGGTGCGGGTCGAAGCGCTGGCCGGCGGGATCGATCGGGGCGAGCCCGAATTTCTCGAAGGCGGCCTGCAACTGCTTGCGGGTGAGTTCGACGCCATCGCGCAGCGTCTCCACGGTGGACTCGGGACTGGCGAGCGCCGCTTCGAGCGCGTCATGCACCGGCAGCAGTTCGGTGGCAAACCCCTCCACCGCGAACTTGTGCGCGGCCGCCACGTCCGCCTGCGCCCGCTTGCGGATGTTGTCCGCCTCGGCCCGCGCACGCAGCCACGCGTCGTGGTGTTCCGTGGCCCGCAGTTCCGCCTCGCGCAGGCGGGCTTCGAGGTCGGGTGCCGCGTCCTGGCCGGGCTCGGTCTCGGCGGGGGGGGGGACGTCGGGGGTGGTCATTCGAGGCTCCTGGAACAATGGCAACGGTCGACCCTGTGCCGGGCGGGCCTGCGGGTGTCCGTTGGCGGGTGCTGACGATCGGTACAGGCAGGCGGCCCGCCGGCCGATCGGGTCGGTTCCAAGCGGTTTTCCCCTGCAGCCCGGCTTTCTTGGGGCGGCGCGGCGGAAATTCAAGGGACAGCCGGCAGCGGAAAGGATAAAGTTCGTTCGGGGGCGCCCGATATTCACACGGACGTCAGGTAAATTGCAGTCTGTCCGGGACGGTGGGGGTGCAGCGTTGAACCATGAGGGGAGCCCGCCCGCGGCGCAGGGCGCGCCGGGAGTCGCTCCGGAGCGAGCGCCGGAGGGCGCGCCGGACGGGGCAGGCGGCAGCAAGATACCGGCGCGCATCGGTCGGTTCCGCATCCTGAGGCAGCTGGGTCGGGGTGCGACCGCCCACGTCTACCTGGCCCACGACCCGCGTGACGACCGCGAGGTCGCCCTGAAGGTCATCCGCTTCGCCGGCGACGGGTCGGAGGGCGAAGCGCGCGCGAAGGCCGCGCGCCGGATGCGCAAGCTGTTCGTCACCGAGGGGGCCGTCGCCCAGCGCCTCGACCATCCGAACATCGTCAAGGTCTACGACACCCTGGTCGACGAGAACATGGCGCTGATGGCCATGGAGCCGGTCGAGGGGATGACGCTCGCCGAGTACTGTTCGTTCGACCGCCTGCTGCCGCCCCACCGGGTGGTCGCGATCATCTTCAAGTGCTGCCTCGCGCTCGACTACGCCTACCGCCAGGGCGTGGTGCACCGTGACATCAAGCCGGCCAACATCATGCTCACCTCCGGCGACCAGCCGAAGATCATGGATTTCGGCCTCGCGCTGAACCTCCAGCGGGACACCGACCAGAACTCCACGTTCGTGATGGGCGTGGGTTCGCCGGCCTACATGTCGCCCGAACAGGTCAAGGGCTACACGCTCAACCAGCAGACCGACCTGTACTCGCTGGGCGTGGTGCTCTACATGATGCTCACCGGGCGTGCACCCTTCCGCGCCAAGCACTATCCGGAACTCATCTACAAGATCGTCAACTCCGAGCCGCCGCTGGTGAGCCAGCTCAACCCGGCGGTACCCACGACCTTCGACCCGATCGTGCGCAAGGCGCTCGAGAAGGACCTCTATTCGCGTTATCGCAGCGGCGCCGATTTCGGCAAGGACCTGGTCGCCGCACGCTACCAGTTGCAGGAGGACGACGACGGCGAGCGCTACAACGCCCGCTTCGACCGCCTGCGCCGCATGCCGGTGTTCACCGAGTTCGAGCGCGTCGAGCTGTGGGAGGTGTTGCGCATCGCCCAGTGGCTGCATGTCGACCAGGGCACGGTGCTCATCCAGGAGGGCAAGGAGGAGCGGACCTTCGGCGTGCTGCTCGAGGGCGAGGTCGAGGTGTCGGTCAATGGCCATGCCATCGCCCGGCTCGGAGCGGGCGAGGTGCTGGGCGAGATGGCCTTCCTCGACGCCCGCCAGAAGGGGCGTTCGGCCACGGTGCTCGCGCTGACGCCCTGCGTGTACATGGAGATCAACCCGCACGCCTACGAGCTGGCCTCCGACGAATGCCGGCAGCACTTCCAGGACCTGCTGGTGGGTGCGCTCACCCGACGCCTGCGCGACGCCTCGGCACGCCTCGCCGAGAGCGCCCCCGAGGCGACGCCGCCCAGGCGTCTCACCCGCGAACTCGAGCTCGTGCCCGAACTCGACCTCGACCCGCCGGCAGGCGCCCACGAATCCGCGGCCAATTCGTCGTTCACCGGACTGCGTCGCAGCCAGGCACTGTCCTGACCGGGCAGGCGATCAGTCCTTGGCGCCCAGCGCGAGCGCGCGCGCACGGCTGGCACCCGCCTCGGTCGCCGCGGCAGCCGGATCGAACGCCTGGGGAACCCAGCCCTGCAGTTGCGAGGCCACCAGGCGGGTCAAGGCCTGGATCCAGTCGGCGCGGTCGTTCAGGCAGGGGATCGCGTGGTATTGGCGCCCGCCCGCGTAGAGGAAGGTGCTCTTGCCCTCGATGCCGATTTCCTCGAGGGTTTCGAGGCAATCGGAGACGAACCCCGGGCAGATCACGTCCACCCGGCCTGCCCCGGAGCGTCCCAGTTCGGTCAGGGTGTCGACCGTGTAGGGCTTCAGCCACTCCGCCTGGCCGAACCGGGACTGGAAGGTGACCCTGTACTTCTCCGGCGGCAGGCCCAGTGCTTCGGCCAGCAGGCGCCCGGTCTTGTGGCACTCGCAGTGATAGGGGTCGCCGCGATCGAGCGCGAAGCGCGGGATGCCGTGGAAGCTCATCACCAGCAGGTCGGGTCGTCCGTGTTCGGCCCAGAACTGCTGCACGCTCGCCTTGAGCGACTGGATGTAGCCCGGGTCGTCATGGAAGTGCTTGATGGTGCGCAGTGCCGGCGGATTGCGCATCGACTTCAGCGTGTCGAATGCCGCGTCGAACACGGTGGCGGTGGCGCTCGCCGAGTACTGGGGGTAGAGCGGGACGAGGAGGATGCGGTCGCAGCCCTGCTCGGTCATCGCGCGGATGCGCTCGTCGATCGACGGCCGTCCGTAGCGCATCGCGAAGTCCACTGTCAGCGGTCCGGGCAGCTGCTCGGCGAGATACCCGGCCAGCAGGCGGGACTGGCGTTCGGTGTAGACCCGCAGGGGCGAGCCCTCGGGCGTCCAGATCATCGCGTACTTGGCGGCCGACTTCCGCGGACGGGTGTTGAGGATGATCAGGTTGAGGATCGGCCACCACAGGATCTTCGGGATCTCGATCACCCTGGGGTCGGAGAGGAACTGCTTCACGTAGGGGCGGAAGGCGCGCGCGGTCGGCGCCTCGGGGGTCCCCAGGTTCACGAGCAGCACGCCGACACGCGATTGCGTGCCGTGTCGCCAGGCGACGGTCAAGGAGCAACTCCTCAGGCGGACGGCGTCAGCGCTGGCTCAGCGCGCCGCCGATCAGTTTCGCGGTGATGTCGACGATGGGGATCACCCGCTCGTAGGCCATGCGCGTGGGGCCTATGACCCCGAGCGTGCCCACGACCTCGCCATCGACTTCGTAGGGGGCGGCGACCACGCTGCACTCGTCGAGCGGGGACAGCCCGGACTCGCCACCGATGAAGATCTGCACGCCCTGGGCGCGCGCGCTCGATTCGAGCAGGTGCATCAGGGCGGTCTTGCGCTCGAACATGCCGAACAGGTCGCGCAGCCGGTTCATGTCGGAGGATAGATCGGGAATGCCCAGCAGGTTGCGTTCGCCGGAGACGACCAAGTCCTCGGGGCGCGCCATGGCCGCGCTGCCGACCTCGATGGCCGCCGACATGAGCGCGGAGACATCGCGCTTGAGCTGGGTCAGTTCGTCCTGCAGCCGCACCCGGATCCGATCGAACTCCATGCCGGCGAAGTGCTGGTTGACGAAGTTCGAGGCCTCGACCAGCTCCGCGGGGGAGTAGTCGCGCGCGGGCGTGAGGATGCGGTTCTGCACGTCGCCGTCGCGCGAGACGATGATGAGCAGCACCCGCCGCTCCGACAGGCGCAGGAACTCGAGGTGGCGGAAGGCCTGTTCGCTGCGGCGTGGCGTGACCACCACGCCGGCGAAGGCCGTGAGCTGCGAGAGCAGTTGCGAGGCCGAGGCGACCAGCCGCTCGCGGCTTTCGTGCTCGAGCTGTCCTTCGAGGTGGACGATGGCGGTGCGGTCGAGCGGCTTCACCTCGAGCAGCGTGTCGACGAAGAAGCGGTATCCGCGCGCCGTGGGGACGCGGCCGGCCGAGGTGTGCGGGCTCGCGATGAAGCCCATCTCCTCGAGATCGGCCATCACGTTGCGGATGCTGGCCGGCGACAGTTCCAGCCCGGAGTGGCGCGACAAGGTGCGAGAGCCGACGGGGTCGCCGTCGGCGATATAACGCTCGATGAGCGTCTTCAGCAGCAGTTGCGCCCGGTCGCTGAGCATGATGGGATTCTAACCACCGCGCGCCGGCACGGTGCAAGCCGTCGCGCCGCGTCCCGCGGCCGCGGCGTCCGGCAACCGATCCTGCCCGTCTGTGCCCCTGTGTTCTAATCCGTCCATGATCCCGCCTGACGTTCCCCCCGCCGTCCCAGCGATGGCCGACCCCCCGGCCCGCCGACGGCCAGCGGCGCTTCGGCACCATCGCGCTGATCGGCAAGTACAAGAGCACGGCGATCGCCGGGCCGGTGCGCGAACTGGCCGCGCACCTCGAGGCCCGCGGCGTCGAGGTGCTGATCGACCGTCTCACCGCCTCGAACATCGGCCTCGACCCGACCCGCGCCTGCACGCTCGAGGAGATCGGCCCGCGCGCCGGCCTGGCGGTGGTCATCGGCGGCGACGGCACCATGCTCAACATCGCCCGCACGCTGGCGCCCTTCGGGGTGCCGCTGGTCGGCGTCAACCAGGGGCGACTCGGTTTCCTCACCGACATCCCGCTCGATGGCATGGTCGCGGGCATCGACCGCATCCTCGCGGGCGGCTACAGCGCCGAGCCGCGCCTGCTGATCGAGGCGAGCATCGTACCCGAGGAGGGCGTCGGCCTCGCCCCGCCGCCGCCGGTGCTGGCGTTCAACGACGTCGTGGTCAGCAAGGGCGAGCGTGCCGGCATGGTCGAGTTCGACATCCGCGTCGGCCGCCAGTACGTGAACCGCCTGCGCGCCGACGGCCTGATCATCGCCTCGCCCACGGGGTCGACCGCCTACGCGCTCTCCTCCGGTGGCCCGATCATCCATCCCTCGGTCGCGGTGTTCGGGCTCGTGCCGATCAGCCCGCACACGCTGTCGAACCGCCCGATCGTGATCGGAGCCGGGTCGGTCCTCGAGATCCGCATGCACGGGGGCAGCGAGGCGGTGGTGCGCTACGACAGCCACTCCGACGCGCCGCTGGGGGCAGGGCGGGTGCTGCGCATCCGCCGCTCCGACCACGACGTGATCCTGCTGCATCCCGGGGATTACGACTATTTCCACATGCTTCGGGAGAAGCTCAAGTGGAGCGAGTCGTTGTAGCCGCCGCGCGGTCCGCACCGGTGCTGCGCACGCTGGCGGTCCGCGACTTCGTGATCGTCGATCGCCTCGAACTCGCGTTCGACACCGGCTTCTCGGTGCTCACCGGCGAGACCGGCGCGGGAAAGTCGATCCTCATCGACGCACTGGGCCTGCTGCTGGGCGATCGGGCCGACCCGGCGACGGTCCGCGAGGGGTCGGCGCGTGCCGAGCTCGAGGCCGAGTTCGACCTCTCCAGCGAGCCGGCGGTCCGCGAGTGGCTCGAGCGCGAGGATCTCGTCGGTGACGATGCGGCCTGCATCGTGCGCCGGGTCATCGAGGCCGGCGGGCGCTCGCGGGCGTTCATCAACGGCCGCTCGGTGACGCTCGCCCAGTTGCGCGAGCTGGGCGAGCAGCTGGTCGACATCCACGGCCAGCATGTGCACCAGCGGCTGGCGCGGCCCGCCGAGCAGCGCGCGATCCTCGACGGCTACGGCGGCCACGAGTCGCTGGTGGCGCAGGTCGGGCAGGCCTGGCAGGCCTGGCGGGACGCCGCGCTGGCGCGGCAGCAGGCCGAGCGCGACGCGGCTTCGCTCGCCGAGCGGCGCGATTCGCTGGCCGCCGACGTCGACCGCCTCGATGCGCTCGCCTTCGATCCCGTCGAGTGGGAGGCGATCAACGACGAGCACTCGCGGCTTGCGCATGCCGAGTCGCTCACCGAGGCGGCCGCTGCCTCGCTCGCGATCATCGAGGAGGGCGACTCGGCCCTGCTCTCCGGACTGTCCTCCGCGCTGTCCCGGCTGCGCGAGGCCGCGGGCGTCGATCGCACCGCCCGCGAGGTACTCGAACTGGCCGAGGGGGCCGAGGCGCAGCTGAAGGAGGCGGCGCGGGAACTGCGCCACTACCTCGACCGCCTCGAGCTCGACCCCCGGCGACTGCAGGCGCTCGACGCCCGCCTTGCGGCCGTGCACGAGGTCGCCCGCCGCTACCGGGTACCGCCGCCCGGACTGGTCGAGGTGGGCCAGCGCCTGCGCGACGAACTCGCGGCCCTCGGCGCACTCGCCGATCCGCAGGCCCTGGCCGCCACCGAGGCGGCTGCCGAACAGGCCTATCGCCGGGCGGCCACCGCGCTGGGGCGCGCCCGCGCGCGCGCCGCGAGCCGGCTCGGCGAGGCGGTCACCGCCTCCCTCCAGGGACTGGCGATGGAGGGCGGGCGGTTCGAGGCCGCCCTGCTGCCGGCCGCGCCGGCGGCGGACAGTCCGGTCGCGGGGTCGCGGTATGGCGACGAACGGGTCGAATTCCGGGTTGCGGCCAATCCGGGCACCACGCCCGCGGCGCTGGGGTCGGTGGCCTCCGGGGGAGAACTCGCGCGCATCGGTCTCGCACTGAGGACTGCAGCCAGCGCGGTCGCGCCGGTACCCGTGCTGGTGTTCGACGAGGTGGATGCGGGCATCGGCGGGCGGGTGGCGGAGATCGTCGGGCGCCTGCTGCGCGAACTGGGCGAGGGGCGGCAGTCGCTGTGTGTCACGCATCTCCCGCAGGTCGCCGCTGGCGCGCGCTGGCAGTATCGCGTCGCCAAGCAGGTGGCCGACGGGCGCACGCGCAGTTCGGTCGAGCGCCTGCCGGAGGCCGAGCGTGTCGAGGAGATCGCCCGCATGCTCGGCGGGGTGCGCATCAGCGAGACCACCCGGCGGCACGCGGCCGAACTGCTGCAGGGGGGCCGCGGCGATTGACGCCGCGGCGCGGTGCCGGGGTGCATGGCCCGTCCGACCGCGCATCCGCACCGGGTCCGGCCGATGTCCGAGTGAGAGCCGGACGCCGTCGCGCGCGGCGTGCGCTCCCGCGTGGCCGGCCTTCACCTTCACGTTCGCGCGATCCGGCGTCCGGCGGCGCGCCGTCGTGTCGAGTGCGCGCCATGTCCACGGCCGGCCCACCGTCCTCGCCTTCCGGCGCATGGCCCGTCGCGGCCGTCGGCTCCAGGCGTGGAGGGCTCGCCGGGCGTGCCCTGGCGGCGGTGGGGGCGCGCTCGGCAACCCGAGCCGGCGGTTCAGGCCGGAGCGTCGCGGTGGCGGTGCGGGCAGTTCGGGGTCCGGCACTCGGCGTACAGGTACAGCTGGTGGTCGACCACCGCGAAGCCCCGATCGGCCGCCACCTGGTCCTGCCGGCGTTCGATCGCCTCGTCGTAGAACTCCTCGACGCGTCCGCACTGCAGGCACACGAGATGGTCGTGGTGGCCGGCGCGCCGCAGCTCGAAGACCGCGCGGTCGCCCTCGAAGTGGTGCCGTTCGAGCAGGCCGGCCTGCTCGAACTGGGTGAGCACCCGGTAGACCGTCGCCAGCCCGATGTCCACGCCGTCGGCCGTGAGCTGGCGGTAGACCTCCTCGGCGCTCAGGTGGCGACGCGGGCTGGTCTCGAACAGGTTGAGGATGCGAAGCCTGGGCGTGGTGACCTTCAGGCCGATCGTCTTCAGCTCTTCGGACCTGCTCATCGGCGAGCTCGCGGGTGGGCGGCGGGCCGGCCAGTGGCCGGGATCGCGGGGGCGTTCCGGTATCATACAAGACCGTCCGCAGCCGCCGGTCCCGCATCGGCCACGCCATGACCCGTCGCCCTGAACGCTCCCGCGCCCTCGCTGGCGTTCGTGCCTTCCGCTTCGCGCTGCCGGTCGTCGCGCTGCTGGCGCTGGGCGGCTGCAGCCTGGATCGCTGGACCCCGCGTACCTACGAGCCGCCGCTGCAGCAGGGCAACGTGATCGAGCCCGATGCGGTGGCGAAGCTCAAGCCCGGCATGACGCGCTCGCAGGTCCGCTTCCTGCTCGGCACGCCGATGGTGGTCGACGTGTTCCGCACCGATCGCTGGGACTACGTCTACCTGCACAAGCGGCAGGGGGAGCCGACGCGCCAGCGCCGGCTGGCGGTGTTCTTCGAGGCGGATCTGCTCGCCCGGGTCGAGACCGACGCAGCGTCCCCGGGTGCGGCGACCCGGGGGGATGCGGGCGTCGTCCCGGCAAAGGATGCGGGGGCGGGCACCGCGGCCACGGGCGCGCCGGGCGCCCAGGTTCCCCCCGCGCCGGCGGTACCCGCGAAGCCGCCCGGCTCCGCGCCCGCCGCGACTCCGGGAGCCGCCGCGCCCGCAGCCGCCGATGCTGCGGCGCAACCCGCGTCGCAGCGGGGCTTCTTCGGTCGGATGCTCGAACGCATCGGGCTCTGAGTCACCTGGAGGTCCGGATGGACGAACTGCTGGGAATCGTGGTCGCCGGCGCGACCGGTCGCATGGGTCGGGCGCTGATCGAGGCAGTGGTGCGATCGCCCGGGCTGCGGCTTCATGGCGCACTCGATCGCCCGGACAGTCCGCTGCTGGGCCGCGATGCCGGCGAGGCCATGGGCGTGCACACCGGCGTACGGGTGTGCGCCGAGGTACCGGCGACGCTGGCCGGCGCGCACGCCCTGATCGACTTCACCGTGCCGGCCGCCACGCTGGCGCATGCACGCGACTGCGTCGCCGCGCGGGTACCGATGGTGGTCGGGACCACCGGCTTCGACGCGGACGGGCGTGCCGGTCTGGTCGCTGCCGCGAAGGAACTGCCGATCGTGTTCGCGCCCAACATGAGCGTGGGCGTCAACGTCGCCTTCAGGCTGGTGGAGCAGGCGGCGCGCATCCTCGGGGATGCCTACGACGTCGAGGTGTTCGAGATCCACCACCGCCACAAGGTCGACGCGCCGTCGGGTACCGCGCTGCGCCTGGGCGAGATGGCCGCCGCCGCGCTGGGGCGCGATCTCTCGCGCGATGCGGTGCATGGCCGGGAAGGCGTGACCGGCGAGCGGGGCGCGCGCGAAATCGGCTTTCACGCGGCCCGCGGCGGCGACATCGTCGGCGATCACACGGTGTTCTTCGCCGGACAGGGCGAGCGACTCGAGATCACCCACCGCTCGTCCAGCCGGTCCAACTACGCCACCGGCGCGTTGCGGGCCGCGCGCTGGTTGCAGGGCCGACCGGCCGGGCTTTTCGACATGCAGGACGTGCTCGGACTGCGGGACTGACCGGCTCGGCGGCGCCGGCCGTCATCCGGGAGGCGGTCGGTTCGCGTATAATCACGCACCCTCAGGTGGCACGAGTGCCGGACCGGAGGGCGCGTCCCGGCCTGCCTCGGACGCGCTCGCCGGAGCCGGGCTTGTCCCGCCCCCCGCGCGTCCTTCCGCGCGAGCCTCCGTCCTCGCCTCGCGGCACCGCGCAGGCAACGGACGGGTTGCGCCCGCGCCGGGACCGTGCCCCGACAGGAGATTGCCCGTGCCCGCCCGCCCGCCTGCCCTGCTTGCGCTCGCCGACGGATCCGTCTTCCACGGGGTATCGATCGGGGCGGCCGTCCAGGCGACCGGCGAGGTGGTGTTCAACACGGCGATGACCGGGTACCAGGAAATCCTGACCGATCCGTCGTATGCGAGCCAGCTGGTCACGTTGACCTACCCCCACATCGGCAACGTCGGCACCAACGACGAGGACGTCGAGTCCGAGTGGGTCCACGCGGCAGGCCTCGTGGTGCGGGACCTCGCCATGGTCACGAGCAATTTCCGCTCGAACCGGCCGCTCGACGAATACCTCGCCGCCGCCGGCGTGCCCGGCATCGCCGAGATCGATACCCGCCGGCTGACCCGCATCCTCCGCGAGAAGGGAGCCCAGTCGGGCTGTCTCGTCGCGGGCTCCGAACCGGGTGCGGTGCTCGACGTCGACGCTGCCCTGGCGGCTGCGCGCGGCTTCGGCGGGCTGGCCGGCCTCGACCTCGCCCAGGTGGTGAGCTGTACCCGGCCCTACGAGTGGCGCGAAGGCGAGTGGCAGCTCGGGCAGGGCTTTGCGTCGCCGCCACCCAGCCGGTTCCGGGTGGTGGCCTACGATTTCGGCGTGAAGCGCAACATCCTGCGCATGCTCGCCAGCCGTGGATGCGCGATCACGGTCGTGCCCGCGCGCACGCCGGCCGAAGACGTGCTCGCGCTCGCCCCCGACGGCGTGTTCCTGTCCAACGGGCCGGGCGATCCCGAACCCTGCGACTACGCGATCGCCGCCATCCGCACGCTGCTCGAGCGCAAGGTGCCCCTGTTCGGGATCTGCCTGGGCCACCAGCTGCTCGGGCTGGCGAGCGGCGCGCGAACCCTGAAGATGAAGTTCGGACACCACGGCGCGAACCACCCGGTCCAGGACCTGCACACCGGCCGCGTGATGATCACCAGCCAGAACCACGGCTTTGCGGTCGATCCGGCGTCGCTGCCGCCCACGGCGAGGGTCACGCACGTCTCGCTGTTCGACGGCAGCCTCCAGGGTTTCGAACGCACCGATGTCCCGGCCTTCTGCTTCCAGGGGCACCCGGAGGCGAGCCCGGGTCCGCACGACGTGGCGGGGCTGTTCGACCGATTCGTGCAGATGATGGAGGCACGCCGTGCCTAAGCGTACCGACCTCCGCAGCATCCTGATCATCGGTGCCGGCCCGATCGTCATCGGCCAGGCCTGCGAGTTCGATTACTCCGGCGCGCAGGCCTGCAAGGCACTGCGCGACGAAGGCTACCGGGTGGTGCTGGTCAACTCCAACCCGGCGACCATCATGACCGACCCGGGGACGGCCGATGCGACCTACATCGAGCCCATCACCTGGCAGATGGTCGAGCGGGTGATCGAGATCGAGCGCCCCGACGCGCTGCTGCCCACCATGGGTGGACAGACCGCGCTCAACTGCGCGCTCGACCTGGCGCGCCACGGCGTGCTGGAGAAATACGGCGTCGAGCTGATCGGCGCCTCCCGCGAGGCCATCGACAAGGCCGAGGACCGCGAGAAGTTCAAGCGCGCGATGGCGAAGATCGGGCTGGCCAGCCCGCGCTCGTCGCTCGCGCACAGCATGGAAGAGGCGCTGCAGGTGCAGGCGATGGTCGGGTTCCCCACCATCATCCGACCCTCGTTCACGCTCGGCGGCACCGGGGGTGGCATCGCCTACAACCGCGAGGAATTCGTCGCGATCGTCGAGCGCGGGCTGGAGGCGTCCCCGACCAAGGAGGTGCTGATCGAGGAGTCGGTGATCGGCTGGAAGGAATTCGAGATGGAGGTGGTGCGCGACCGGCGCGACAACTGCATCATCGTCTGCTCGATCGAGAACCTCGACCCGATGGGCGTGCACACCGGCGACTCGATCACGGTGGCTCCCGCCCAGACGCTGACCGACCGCGAATACCAGATCATGCGCAACGCATCGATCGCCTGCCTGCGCGAGATCGGCGTGGACACCGGCGGCTCGAACGTGCAGTTCGCGATCAACCCCGCCGACGGGCGCATGGTCATCATCGAGATGAACCCCCGGGTGTCGCGATCCTCGGCACTCGCCTCCAAGGCCACCGGCTTCCCGATCGCCAAGGTGGCCGCCAAGCTGGCGGTGGGCTACACGCTCGACGAGTTGCGCAACGAGATCACCGGCGGCGCGACGCCGGCCTCGTTCGAGCCGACGATCGACTACGTGGTCACCAAGGTGCCACGCTTCGCCTTCGAGAAGTTCCCGCAGGCCAACTCCCGCCTCACCACGCAGATGAAGTCGGTGGGCGAGGTGATGGCCATGGGCCGCACCTTCCAGGAGTCGCTGCAGAAGGCGCTGCGCGGGCTGGAGACGGGCGTGGACGGCTTCAACCTGAAGACCGTCGATCGCGAGACCATCGCCGACGAGCTCGCCTACCCGGGACCGGAGCGGCTCTGGTTCGTCGCCGACGCCTTCGGCGTGGGCATGAGCGTCGAGGAGGTGCACCACTTCACCCGCATCGACCGCTGGTTCCTGGTGCAGATCAAGGAGCTGGTCGACCTCGAACTCGAAGTGGAGAAGCTGTCGCTCGATGCACTGGACGCGGCCGCGCTGCGCCGGCTCAAGCGCAAGGGTTTCTCCGATCGCCGGCTCGCGCACCTGCTGCGCACCACCGAGCACGAGGTGCGTGCGCGTCGCCACGCGCTCGGCGTGCGCCCGGTCTACAAGCGGGTGGATACCTGCGCGGCCGAATTCGCCACGACCACCGCGTACATGTATTCCACCTACGACGAGGAGTGCGAGGCGCAGCCCTCCGCCCGGCGCAAGGTGATGGTGCTCGGCGGGGGGCCGAACCGCATCGGCCAGGGCATCGAGTTCGACTACTGCTGCGTGCACGCCGCGCTGGCGCTGCGCGAGGACGGGTTCGAGACCATCATGGTCAACTGCAACCCGGAGACGGTGTCGACCGACTACGACACCTCCGACCGGCTGTACTTCGAGCCGCTGACCCTGGAGGACGTGCTCGAGATCGTCGCCCTCGAGCAGCCGTTCGGGGTGATCGTGCAGTTCGGTGGCCAGACGCCGCTCAAGCTCGCGCGAGACCTCGAGCAGGCCGGCGTGCCGATCATCGGCACCAGCCCCGACTCCATCGACGTGGCCGAGGACCGCGAGCGGTTCCAGAAGCTGATCCATCGCCTCAAGCTGCGCCAGCCCCCCAACCGTACCGCGCGCAGCGCGCAGCGCGCGCTGGCGCTGGCCGAGGAGATCGGCTATCCGCTGGTGGTGCGGCCCAGCTACGTGCTGGGCGGGCGGGCAATGGAGATCGTCCACCGGCAGGCCGACCTCGAGCGCTACATGCGCGAGGCGGTGAAGGTGTCCAACGATTCGCCGGTGCTGCTCGACCGCTTCCTGAACGACGCGATCGAAGTCGACGTCGACGCAGTGAGCGACGGCAAGGTGGTGCTGATCGGCGGCGTGATGGAACACATCGAACAGGCCGGCGTGCATTCCGGCGACTCGGCCTGCTCGTTGCCGCCCTACAGCCTGTCTAAGGCACTGCAGGACGAGCTTCGCGCGCAGACCGTGGCGATGGCCCGCGCGCTCAAGGTCGTGGGCCTGATGAACGTGCAGTTCGCGATCCAGTCCGGCCCCGAGGGCGACGTGATCTACGTGCTGGAGGTCAACCCGCGAGCGTCTCGCACGGTGCCCTTCGTCTCGAAGGCCACCGGGTTGCCGCTGGCCAAGATCGCCGCGCGCTGCATGGCCGGACGCAGCCTGGCCGACCAGGGCGTAGGCGGGGAGGTGGTGCCGCCGTACTTCTCGGTGAAGGAGGCGGTGTTCCCGTTCATCAAGTTCCAGGGCGCCGATTCCATCCTCGGCCCCGAGATGAAGTCCACCGGCGAGGTCATGGGCGTGGGCGAGAGCTTCGCCGAGGCCTTCGTCAAGGCGCAACTCGCCGCCGGCGAGCGCCTGCCGGGTTCGGGGCGGGTGCTGATCAGCGTGCGCGACGCGGACAAGCCGCGCACGCTCGAGGTGGCGCGGGCGCTGCACGAACTGGGCTTCACCCTGATCGCCACCCGTGGCACGGCCGCGGCACTGGAAGCCGCTGGGCTGCCGGTGGCCGCGGTGAGCAAGGTCACCGAAGGGCGGCCGCACTGCGTGGACCTGATCAAGAACGGCGAGATCGCGATGATCATCAACACCGTCGAGGATCGCCGCACCGCGATGCAGGACTCGCAGTCGATCCGCGCAGCCGCGCTGCAGGGGCGCGTGCCCAGCTTCACGACGCTGGCCGGGGCCCGCGCCGCGGTGTTCGGGCTGCGCGACATCCGCGGCATGAAGGTCTACGACCTCCAGGGACTGCACCGCAGTCTCGCGGGCGCCTGAGCGCGCGCGCGGCGATTCCCGACGCGATCGAAGTGGGTTAACGTTCCGGGATCTGGACGGACGAGGCAAGCCATGGCGATGGTACCGGTGACG
Organism: uncultured Pseudomonadota bacterium; assembly: GCA_903831455.1. Classification (GTDB taxonomy): domain Bacteria; phylum Pseudomonadota; class Gammaproteobacteria; order Burkholderiales; family CAIKXV01; genus CAIKXV01. Next base: position 16,930 of record CAIKXV010000043.1, read on the forward strand.
GTAACGGGGGCGGAGAAGCTGCGCGCGGAACTGCACCAGCTCAAGACGGTCGCGAGGCCCGAGGTGATCGCGGCGATCGCCGAGGCGCGGTCCCACGGCGACCTCTCCGAGAACGCCGAATACGACGCCGCCAAGGAGCGCCAGGGCTTCATCGAGGGCCGCATCTCCGAACTCGAGGGGAAGCTCGCCAACCTGCAGATCATCGATCCGCGCACCCTCGACGCCGAAGGGCGCGTGGTGTTCGGCGCGACCGTTGAACTCGAGGACCTCGCCTCCGGGGACGTGGTCACCTACCAGATCGTCGGCGACGACGAGGGCGACATCAAGGCCGGGCGCATCACGATCTCCTCGCCGATCGCGCGCGCGCTGATCGGCAAGTACGCCGGCGACGTGGCCGAGGTCCAGGCGCCCGGTGGCGCACGCGAGTACGAAGTGCTCGACGTCAAGTACATCTGATCGCGGTCGTCGCCGTGAGGACGTTCGCCGAAGGGTTGCACGCGCTGGCCGTCGCCGCGTGGGCCGGGTCGCTCTGGTCGGTGGGGTTGCTGGTCGCCCCGGTGCTGTTCGCGATCATCGAGGATCGATCCCTTGCCGGGCGGGTGGCCGGAGCGCTGTTCCATTACGCCGCGTGGATCGGGCTTGCCTGCGCCGCGTGGATCCTGCTGTTCCGGATCGCCCGCTTCGGCGGCTCCGCCTTCCGGCAGGCGGCGACTTGGACGGTGCTGCTGCTCGCGGCGCTGGTGGCGCTGGGCGAGTTCGGGGTGCAGCCGGTGCTGTCGGCCCTGCGCGAGCAGGCGCTCTCGCGGGAGATCGCCGAGTCGGTGTTCCGCCAGCGCTTCGCCACCTGGCACGGCGTGGCGAGCGTGCTCTACCTCGTCCAGTGCGCGGTCGCGGTGGCGCTGGTGCTC
>CAIKXV010000044.1 GCA_903831455.1 uncultured Pseudomonadota bacterium
CGGCGACTGGGCGATCAGTTCCGGGGGCAGCGGATAGTCGAAATCGGACAGTTGCATCGGGTGTGCGGCGGCGGGAATCGGCAGTGGGACATGCGGGAGTGGGACACGCGGGGCCGGAACCGTTCCGGACCCCGGGCGAGCGCGCCGGAGTATCGCCGAGCCCGGCGCCACCGAACGCGGGGCGGGGTCTGACCCGCCCGAGGCGCAGGCGCCGCATCGGGCGCGCCGCGCACCGGGCAGAAAACGGGAGCGCGCGGGTTCGACTCGGGCATGGCGACGCCGTTCGGGCGCCGCGACGACGCGGGCGCCGTTTGCCCCGCTACGGCCGGTCGAGGATAATCCGGGGCCGCATCGGGCCGGGATGGCGGAACTGGTAGACGCAGCGGACTCAAAATCCGCCGGTGGCGACATCGTGGGGGTTCGATTCCCCCTCCCGGCACCACGACTGCGACGGATCGACGCGTCGGCAACGACGAATCGCCCCGAGCGAATACTCTCCAGTGTGGCGCGGCCGGCAGCCATTCATCCCCTTCGAATGGGGCCAGAGCCTGCGCCACGGTGACGCCAGGCTTCACCGCGGCGTCGACGAACCGGGGACCGAACCGATGGCTCGTGTGATCGCAGACCGGATGACCGCCCGCATCGACGGCGATTTCGTCGTGTTCCTGATCGGCATGCGCATCAACAAGCCGTGGAAAGTACACCGCTGGTGGCCGGTGTTCATCGCGATGCCGCGCATGATCCGCGAACTGGAGGCGGTCGGCCCCGAGACCGGCTTCCTGGGCCACACCGGGATCCGGCTGCATTCGATCACCCAGTACTGGCGCAGCTTCGACCACCTTGAAGCCTACGCCCGCCGCGCCGGCGGCCTGCACATGAGCGCCTGGGCCGACTTCAATCGGGCGGCCCGCAACGCCCGCGACGACGTGGGCATCTGGCACGAGACCTACCTCGTGCGCAGCGGCGAATACGAGAGTCTCTACTCGGGCATGCCCCCGTTCGGGCTCGGGCGCGTCGGCCGCCTGGAGCCGGCGAGCGGCTCGCGCGAGAACGCGCGGGGGCGACTGTCGCGCGGCTGAGGCCCGGGTACGGACTCTGGCCACTGCGCGCGAACGCACTACCCGGGGTCATAAGCGCGCACGAGATCCGGAAGCAGCAACTGGAGAGTTCGAGAGAGTTCCCATGCGTGCGGACCCGCACATGCTCCCGGCACTATGCTTCGCGCCGCTCCATTGCCGCGCTCGACGCGGAGCCGCCCGCTCTTGTCGTTCGCGCAACTTCCGCCTAAATTGGCGGGGCATGTCCGCCGCCGTGGAGGTCAGCCTGATGCGTCGCAGTGTCCGCCGCTGTCGCCCGAGTGCCTCTGCCCTGCTCGCTGCAGGCCTGCTGATCAGCGCCCCGGTCATCGCCCAACCGTATCCGACGCGACCCATTCGCTTCGTGACCGGTGGCGGCCCCGATTCCATGGCCCGCATCCTCGGGCAAAAATTCACTGAGTCGTGGGGGCAACCGGTCATCGTGGAAGAACGCGGCGGTGCCGGCGGCATGCTGTCGGCGGAGGTCGTGGCCAAAGCCAATCCCGACGGGCACACCCTCCTGCTGGCTACGGGTACGCACGCGATCAGTCCCAACTTCTTCAAGACCCCCTACGACATGGGGCGAGACTTCGCTCCGGTCAGCCTGCTCGGCACGATTCCCTTCGTGCTTAGCGTGCACCCGTCGCTTCCGGCGAAGTCGGTCGACGACCTGATACGGCTGGCGAAGGCTCGACCCGGCGTTCTCAACTACGGCTCGGGCGGAAACGGATCGCCGGGTCACCTGATCGCGGAGATGTTCCTCCAGCGTGCGGGGGTGAAGATCGTCCATGTACCCTACAAGACCGTAGCCGGCGGAGTGACGGCGCTTGTGGCCGATCAGGTACAGGTGAATTTCGTCGTAGGCCCTTCCGCGGTGCCGCAAATCACCGCTGGCCGTATCCGTCCGCTGGCGGTGACCACCGCAACCCGGTCTCATGCACTGCCTGAGGTGCCTACGCTCGCGGAGGCCGGCGTGACGGGTATGGAAGCCCCCGCATGGAACGGCGTGCTGGCTCCTGCACGCACGCCCGCGCCGATCATCGAACAGCTCAACCGCGAAATCGTCCGGCTGCTCACCCTGCCCGATGTACGCGAGCGCATGGCGGGTCTGGGATTCGAACCCGCCGGCAGTAGCCCGGCGGCGTTCGGCGAGTTCCTGCGATCGGAACTTGTCAAGTGGGCTCGCGCAGCGCGGGATGCGGGCGCACGCGCCGACTGACACCCTCTCGGCCGATCAGTCCACGCGGGCGCCCGACGCGCGTACCGCTTCGGCCCAGCGGCGAACCTCGGCCTTCAGCAACTGGGAGAACGCGGCCGACGTACTGCCTATGGGCTCGGCCCCAAGGGCCTGCAGACGGGCCCGCATGTCTTCGCTGCGCGAACTGGCGGCCACGGCATCCTGCATACGCGCGACGATCGGGGCAGGCGTCCCCGCGGGAAACAGCAGGCCGTACCAGCCGGTGACTTCGAACCCGGGCACGCTTTCAGCCATCGTCGGAAGGTCCGGAGCAATGGCCGAACGCGCAGCGCTGCTCACCGCAATCGCCCGCAGCTTGCCGGATCGGACGAAAGGAAGCGCAGCAGGGATCACGGAGAATACCAGTTGCACCTGCCCGCCAACCAGATCGGACAGCGCCGGCGTCACGCCCTTGTACGGGACATGCACGATGTCGATGCCCGCCATCGCTCGGAACATCTCGCCGGACAGGTGCGTCGGAGTCCCGCTTCCTCCGGAGCCGAAGTGCAGTTGGCCAGGCTTCGCCCGAGCCAGCGCCACGAGCTCGCGAACCGTAGTCACCGGAAGCGCGGCGTTGACCACGACTACGTAGGGTGTGCTGGCCACCAGGGAGACCGGCGCGAAGTCTCGCAGGAGGTCATAGCCCAAGCGTGGGTACAGCGCCGCCGCGATCGGCTGGCTGGCTGTCGCCATCAGCACCGTGTAGCCATCCGCGGGCGCCCGGGCGGCCATCTCGGCGCCCACGTTCCCGCCGGCGCCCGTGCGGTTGTCAACCACCAGCGACTCGCCCCAGCGTTCCGAGATCTGCTGACTCACCAGTCGGGCCACGATGTCCGGTCCTGACGCCGGCGTGCTGGCTACGATCACGCGTACCGGGCGAACCGGGTAGCGGACGTCCGGGCTGCGCGACCCACGATCGGGAGCCGCTCGCGCTGCCGCCTGTCCCTGGACCGCGGGCAAGGCCTGGGCAAGTGCGTCGCCGGCGGCCCCGAGACAAGCGCCGAGCCATGCCGCGTGCAGCAGACGCATGCGGGCGCGCCTCACCAGCACCCGTCGTGCGAAGAGAACGCCATCAGGCAAGGCTTTCCCGAGCGATTACTCCACGCATGCCGAGTACCCCGCTGAACCACCGTGTCCCCTTGGCCAAGCTGCACCTCTGCGGTGTCGAGTACCAGCGTGATCTCGCCTTCGATCACCAGGCAGAACTCGAGCGTGCGGGTACGCTGCATGTAGGGGTGGGGGGCCCCGGACCCTCCCGCCTGCGCCGAAGGCGACCCCATGGCCTCGAAGTAGCGCTGCACATCGGCAGCCGACACCCGGCCAGACCAGGTGTCGTCGGGCGGAAACAGCACCATGCGACAGACCGATCCTCCAGCAGGCGGCTCGATCGTGTGCGGCATATCGACCGTCTCGTGGATCGGACGACCAGCGTTCTTCATGCGCGCAGGAGAGCGATCGGTCACCCAGAGTCGCGTGGATTCGAAGCCAGGCCGCGCAGGATCGATGTGCATCGTGGGCACCGGCCCGTCGGAGATCGCAAGCGACTTGCCCCGTGTATCGTCGAGGCACACGATGCGGCGTATGGGCCGGGCGGAATTCGAAGTGGAAGAGGTCGTCATCGATCTGGGTCCTTTGCTATTCCTCGTACTTCCCGCCCATCATCACGAACGCCATCAGGCTGCCCTGGTTGGGATTGCACCAGCCATGCCAGTTGCCGAGCTGGATCACCACGTCGCCGGGGGCCATGGTGAAGGTGCCCTGATCGAGCAGCAGTACCCGCTCGCCCTCGAGCATCACGCCGTAGTCCACTGTTTCGGACTTGTGCACTGGCGACGAAAACGCGTTCGCCCCCCCCTTGTCCCAGGTGCCACCGTGCCGCTGACGAGGCTCGTGGAGAGGAACTGCGGTGTCGTCCTTCGCCGGGTCGTACCCCGGCGGCCGGGCCGGGGACTGCACGATCCGCAGGTGCCCACCCGCCTCGGGCGGCTCGAAACTGAACGGCAGGTGCCCATCGTCGCGCTCGCCCGCGAGCGGCACCGGACACTCGGTGTAGACCCACGCGTCCGTCATGCAGGTGCCGGGCCGGATGGCCCCGGGGTTCACGTTCGGCGCCGCGCTGTCGTACAGCACGCAGGAGCGTCCCTGCGCGTCGTGACCGGTCACGACGCGACGGACGGGCTTGATCGCGTTGCCCACCATCTTCTCCTCCCCAGGCTATCGTGCGCCGCCCGTCGTACTGGTTTTGTCGAAGGCGATGCGTACGCCGCATCGTAGTCGCGCACTGCTGGCAAGGGAAGAGGGACTCGGCTCGCGGACCTCGCGGGGCGTTCAGTGAGGCGCAGGTTCACCGCGTACGCGAAGCTCGACCGATTCGCGATCCCACTGCGGCGCGACCATCGCCACGAAATCGTGAAGGGCGGGCGACAGCCAGGAGCCGCGTCGCAGTTCGATACGCGTCATCGAAGGCGGGAACAGGTGGCTCGCATCGATCGCACGCAGCGCGCGATCGCGCCCGCGCTCGAAGGCAATCGACGGAAGGATGGCTACGCCCAGCCCGAGTTCCACGTAGGACTTGATCACGTCGGCGTCAGTCGCTGTCAGCACGATGTCGGGCTCGATGGCCGCCTGCTCGAACGTCCTCAGCACGGCAGAACCTCCAACATAGCTCTGGTCGAGCGTCAGGATCGGAAACGCGCTCAGCTGTCGAAGGGTTGGGCGCCGGCCACGCAGCAGCGCGTGGCCGGCGGGTACGATGACACTGCGGCCCAACGTAGCGCAGTCGAGCATCACGAGATCCGATACCGGCTCGGGCGGCTCGCTGGAGACGCCGATATCCGCTTCGCGCTCCATCACCCAGCGGGCGATTTGCCCGGGACTTCCCTGGCGGAGGACGAGCTGGACGGCGGGGTGGCGGCGGATGAACCTCCCGATCGCCGCGCGCAACACGTAGCGGGCGTGAATGTGAGTGGTGGCGACAACCAGCCGCTTCTTCGCGTGCTGGAATGCCTCCGCGATCCGGCGCACGTCGCGGGCGCCGTCGAGCATCCGGCGGCTGACGCGCAACACGTCTTCCCCTGCTGCGGTCAGGCCGTCGATCCGGTTGCCGCGGCGGCGCAGCAACTCGACGCCGAGTTCCTCCTCGAGCAGCCGGACCTGGCGACTGATGCCGGGCTGCGATGTGTGCAGCGCAGCGGCCGCGCGCGAGATGTTGAAGCCCGCATCGGCGATCCCGCACAGATAGCGCAATTGGCGCAGATTCATGACGCGATAACCTTTCGATATCGAATCATCACGAAATATTCTTTCCGATCATAGCGGACGCGGCGTAGAGTCTGTGCTCGGCAGGCCGCGAGGAGAAGGATCATGCCGTCGGCGCAGTCCGATATCCGGTCAGTCGAGAACCGGGGTCGGGGCATCCACATCGCCAGGGTTGCGACCATCCCCTGGGAAGACCGGATCAACGTGGACAACTGGCCCAGCCAGGCTGGCATGTATCACCACGACCCGGCCAACCAGTTCACCCTGCGGCTCATCAACTATCCGCTGGGTTCGACCGAGCCACGCCACGTGCATGCCGGATCGCATGCGACCACCGTTCTGCGTGGGCGCGCGATCGTCGATGGTCTTTCGCTCGGGCCGCTCGACGTCATCCTCGGGCCATCGAACGAACCGCATGGTCCGTTGCATTACCCCGAGGGCTGCAAACTGCTGAGTGCCTTTCAGGGCAGTTATTTCCACAGCGAGGTGGGAGAACTCTCCGGGGAACCGCAATACCGGCTGATCCAGGCCAACACCCTGCCATGGGCACCCGACCATACGCTCGGGTGCCAGAAGCGCACGCTGGTCGATCGTGGTCTGGGTCGCCTGAAAGTCGAGGTGCTGGCATTCGCGGGGAAACAGTGCCTCGACCTTCCTCCGTCTCGCCCGAGTACGGCGTTTCTGGTCCTCGATGGAAGCGTCTCGGTAGCGGGCGAGGCGAGACCACTCGGAGAGTGGGATTTTCTCTATCTGGATGCGGGAGGCGAACCGACCTCGCTCGACGTTTCAACCGGCACGACCCTGCTGTCGCTCGCGCTGCGCTGATCGCCCAAGAGGCGCGACCCGGCCCGCTCCAGCCACCTCCTTCGCCACAGATCATATCTAGTCACCCTTCAGGTTCGGACCACCGCGGAGACCGCACACCCATGACTCGCCAGAGCGGCGCACGCTTCATCGCGCAAACGTTTCACCAGTACGGCGTCACCCACGTCTTTCTCGTGCCCGCCATCCTGCTCAAGGCCTGCGCGGAGATGGAATCAATGGGCATCACCCGCGTGGTGGCACATGGAGAGAAATCGACCGCCTACATGGCTGACGGCTACGCGCGCGCAAGTGGACGCCCTGGCGTATGTCTCGCGCAGCACATCGGCGGATCCAACCTCGCGGCCGGTTTGCGCGATGCGTATCTCGCAGGCTCGCCGGTGTTTGCGGTCACTGGCGGGCCGATCACGGCCACGCGTTACCGCCATGCGTACCAGGACCTCGAACACTTCAGCCAGTTCGATGTCACGACCAAGTTCAACGCGCGGGTCGACGACATCTCTCGCCTGTCGGACCTCATGCAAACCGCGCTGCGCGAGGCGGTCACGGGATCGCCCGGGCCGGTGCACCTGGAGATCCGGGGGCATCATGCCGAACTGACGCTCGCCGAGACCGACTTTCCCGAAGCGATCGATCCACGGTGGAGTGCCGTACCGCCGTTTCGCCCGCGCGCCGAGGATGCCTCGGTCGCCGAGGCCCTGAAGGCCCTGGAGTTGGCCGAGCGGCCGATCATCGTCGCCGGTGGCGGCGTCTGCTGGTCCGGGGCACAGGCCGAGGTCGCGCAATTGGCCGAACGCCTGCAGATTCCGGTCGCGACCTCGCTCAACGCCAAGGGGACTCTGGTCGAGACGCACCCGCTGGCCGTGGGCGTCTGTGGCACCTATTCGCGAGCCTGCGCGAACCAGGCCGTCGCCGAAGCGGACCTGGTGATGTTCATCGGTAGCCACACGGGTGGTCAGGTCACCACCAACTGGAAGGTGCCGCGACCCGGCACGCGGATCATTCACCTGGACATCGATCCGGCGGAGATCGGTCGCAACTACGCGACCGAGATCGCTCTCGTCGGCGATGCGCGCACGGTCCTGCGGCAGATGCTCGACGCCCTGCCCGCGCGGCGGGCAGGCGGCGAGGTTCGCGAGCGCTGGCTGCAGACGGTGCGCGATCACGTGACCCATTGGCGCAGCAGCCTCGAGGCGCTCGCCGATTCGGACGCAGTACCGATGCGCCCCGAGCGCGTGTGCCGGGAACTGAGTGCCGTGCTCCCGGAAGGCGCGGTACTGGTGTCTGATACCGGCCACTCCGGGATCTGGACCGGCGCACTGGTGGAGTTCACGCGCCCGGGCCAGCGCATGATCCGCTGTGCAGGCTCCCTGGGCTGGGCGCTCCCGGGCGCCATCGGCGTCAAGTGCGCGCTTCCGGACACACCGGTGATCGCCTTCGCCGGAGACGGAGGCTTCTACTACCATCTCGCCGAGCTGGAGACTGCAGCCCGATACGGCATCAACGTGATCTTCCTCGTCAACAACAACAGTTCGCTCAACCAGGAAATCCCGCTCATCGACGACGCCTACGCGCAGAAGCCGACGCAGGGATCGCGGGACCTGTGGGGGTTCCGCGACGTCAACTTCGCCACCATCGCCGAGCAGATGGGTTGCCTGGGCATCCGGGTCGAGCGCCCCGATCAGTTGCCCGGCGCCTTCGCGAAGGCGCTCGCGGCGCGCCGGCCGGTCGTCCTGGATGTGGTCACCGACCATCGCGCGATGGCACCGAAAGCCTGGACTGGACTGCCCGGCGGCGGTGGGCACTGACCCCCCGGCGCTACCACGATCAACACGGAGCACATCGCCATGGCACTGGACATCGATACCGCCGACGCAGGCTTCGAGCACCTGGTCGACCCGCAGGCTCCCTTCGACCGGATCGCCCACGGTCTGTTTTTCGGCGAAGGTCCGGTATGGGATCGGCGTCAGGGTCGCCTCTACTGGGTGGACATCATCGGCAACACGATCTGGACCTGGAAGCCCGGTGTGGGTCAGGAAGTGGTCCTGCGCCCTTCGGCGCATGCGAATGGCATGACCTTCGACCGGGAAGGTCGACTGAACGTCGCCGGATGGTGCTCGCGCACGGTGTGGCGATTCGAGAAGGATGGATCGTTCACGACCCTCGCCTCGCACTACGACGGCAAGAAGCTCAACACGCCAAACGACATCGTGGTCAGGTCGGACGGACAGGTCTACTGGACCGATTCCACCGGCGGACTGGTCATTCCCGGGATGGTGGCCGAGGACGTGCAGCGCTACCTCGAGTTCCAGGGCGTCTATCGCGTGGGACCGGACGGCGGTCCTGCCGTGCTGGCGACCGACGAGGTGAGCTATCCCAACGGATTGGCCTTCTCGCCCGACGAGAAGAAACTGTACGTGAACGACACGCGGCAGGCTTACATCCGTGTCTTCGACGTCAACGCGGACGGCAGCCTGTCCAATGGACGGCGCTTCCACGACATGACGGGAACCGAGGGCGGTGTGGCCGACGGCATGAAGTGCGATACCGAGGGCAACGTCTGGTGCACCGGCCCGGGAGGCGTGCATGCGATCGATCCGTCGGGGCGCCTCCTGGGACGCATCTTCGTTCCCGGTCATCACGCCACCAACTTCTGCTGGGGCGGCGATGACTGGCGCACGCTCTACATCACCACCTTCACCGAGGTCTGGCGCACCCGGGTGAACGTTCCTGGCGTGGCGGTCTGGTAGACCCGCACGGCCGACGAGGAGAGACGACATGGCATGGACGTTCGAGCCGGTCAGCGGACCGATCAAGGGCGGGTTCGGAGGGGCGCTTGGCGGCCTCGCCTGGGACGGGTCCGGCATGCTGGTGAGCGGGCTGGAGGCCGGGCTGATCTTCCGCCTGGACCCGAAGTCGGGTTCCGTCAGCGAGTGGCGGCGCCATACCAACCGGGTCAACGGCATTGCGTTCTCGCCCGAATCCGGGGTGCTGTTCGGCTGCCAGGAGGGTGGCCGCCGCATCATCCAGTTCCAGCCGCGTGGCACGGCGAACCCCACCGCCACGCGCATCGACGGCCGAGTCCACAACTTCCCGTGCGACCTGTGCGTGGATCGGCGCGGACGTGTCTGGTTCTCCGACCCCTACAGCCGGGTCCTATCCTTCGGCCCGCAGATCTTCCCGCCGCTACATCACGCCTCCGTGCTACGCCTCGAGCGGGACGAACGCGCGCACTGGCATCTGGAGCGGGTCACCGAGGACAACGTAGCCCCCCGGGCGGTACTGCTCTCTCCGGACGAGCGCACGCTCTATGTCGGCGAGGGCGAGATTGGCCGACCCGGGCCGCGCGAACTGCGAGCCTATCCGCTCGATGATCACGGCCACGCCGGACGTCCGATCGTGCTGCACACCTTCGGGGCCGATCATCGGGGCGAGCACCGTGGCATCGAGGGCATGTGCCTGGACGCCGAAGGAAACCTGGTCGTCGTCGCCGGGGCCCGGCGCAGCGGACCGGGGCCGCACGTGATGGTGTTCACGCCGTACGGCACGATCGTCGAGGCGCATGCGCTGCCGGGTGACCTGCCCGCGCGCTGCCAGTTCGGTGGCCCGGAGCTGGACGAACTCTACGTCAGCACGCTGGCCGGCGAGCTGTTCGTCTGCAGGGGTACCGGCCTTCGGGGGTACCGGCGCTTCGACTGAATCCGGACGGCCGCGGTAGCCGGAGCCACCCGAGCTCCGGATGACCGTGGCAGTCTATCCCGCGTGGGCATGCGCAGCTTCTCGGCTTCAATCCAGGAGGCGTCGATGCAAGTCTCTCGATCGTGGAAAGATCCCTTCATCGCGAGCGGCCGGCTGCGCCGTGCCGTCGTCATGGCCACCCCGGGCGCGCTCCTCGCGTGTGCACTCGCGACGGTCGCCGTCGCCCAGGACTTTCCTGCGCGCCCGATCCGGGTGATCGTGGGTCCCGGCCCGGATATCGTCGCCCGGCTGCTCGGCCAGCACTACACGGAAGCATGGGGCCAGCAGGTGGTCGTCGAGCCGCGAACAGGCGGAGGCGGTGTCATCGCCGCCGAGGCGGTCGCGAAGGCAGCCCCCGACGGGTACACGCTGCTGCTGTGCAGCGCCTCCTATACGATCAACTCGGTGCTGCAACCCGCGACTACGAACGTGCTGCGCGATTTCGCGCCGGTCGTGTTCGCAGCCTCGTCTCCATTCGTGCTGATGGTCCACCCCGCCCTGCCGGCGCGCAGCCTGCCCGATCTCATCGCGCTCGCCCGGTCACGACCGGGGCAGCTCAACTACGCCTCGTCGGGCAATGGAACCCCGCCGCACCTGGCCGGTGAACTTTTCAAGTGGATGGCGAAGATCGATGTCGCGCACATCCCGTACAAGGCCGCAGGTCCCGCGATCATCGACACCGTTGGCGGGCAGGTCCAGATGATCTTTGCCATCTCCTCCGTGGCCATGCCGCAGGTGCTGGCGGGCAAGCTGCGGGGCCTGGCGGTCAGCAGCCGCGAACGGTCTCGCCTTGCTCCCGATCTGCCGACGCTGGCCGAGAGCGGACTCCCGGGGTTCGAGGTGATCGGCTGGAACGGGCTGGTCGCCCCGGCCGCGACGCCGCGGGCGGTCATCGGGCGGCTGAACGGCGAAGCGCTCGCTGCGCTGAGGCAGCCGTCCTTCCAGGCGCGGCTGGTTGCGGCCGGCTACGAGCCGGCGGCCCCCAACACGCCCGAGCAGTTCGGCGAGCAGATGCGCGCCGAGATCGCGAAGTGGACGATGCTGGTCAAGGAGACCGGCATGAAGGTGGACTGACGATCAGCCCGGGGCGCGGGCCCCCAGGCGCGAGGGAGGCTGACCATGCCGAACCGCTTCAGCGTACCGATCCTGCACAGGATGGGCGTTTGCACCGTCCTCGTCGGCATACTCGCGCTGCTCGCCATCAAGGCCAGCCCGGGTATCGCCCAGCCTTGGCCCACAAAACCGCTGCGCCTGATCGCCCCGTTCCCGCCCGGCGGCTCCTCGGATCTGGTGGCTCGCGTCATCAGCCAGGGGCTTACCGACGCATTGGGCCAGCCGGTCGTGATCGAGAACCGCGCTGGCGTCGGCGGCAGTCTCGGCTCTGCGCTGGTCGCGCGAGCGGCACCCGATGGCTACACGCTGCTGCTCGCTGGCATCGGCCCGATCGCTACCAACGTGCACCTGTATCCCGATATCGGGTACGACCCCGTGAAGGACCTGATCGCCGTGACGCCGGTGGCGACGGCGCCGACGTTGCTGGTCGGTCACCCGAGCATCCCGGCCCAGGACGTGCAGGGCCTGCTCACCCTCGCGCGCAAGCGTCCAGGCGCACTTACCTGCGGCTCGGGCGGAGTCGGCACACCAGCCCACCTTGGCTGCGAGATGTTCAAGTTACTGGCCCGCGTGGACATCCTCCATGTGGCCTACAAGGGAAGCGGGCAGGCGATCAATGACCTGATTGCCGGCCACATCCATCTGGCTTTCGCCAGCACTCCAGTCGGCATCCCGAACCTGCGAGCGGGGCGACTGCGCGGATACGCGGTTACCTCGACCGCACGTACGCCCCAGGCCTCGGACCTGCCGACACTGGACGAGGCAGGCGTCAAGGGCTACGTGTTCGACAGTTGGTGGGGAGCCTTTCTTCCCGCGCGGACACCCGCACCAATCGTCGATCGCCTCGCCGCAGAGATCGGCCGCGTGGTCGGCTCCCCGGCTACCCGCGACCGTTATGCCTCGCTCGGTCTGGACCCGCTGCTCCAGACGCCGGCCGAGTTCGCCGAACGCGTGCGGGCGGACGTTGACCGGATCGGCCGGCTGGTCCGCGAGGCGCGGATCAAGGCCGACTGACCCGACCCTGCCTGGAGACTCACAATGGCAACGCGACGCACACCCGGAAACCGGAAGCCACGCCGGATTGATCTGCACAGCCACGTGATCCCGTCCGGGATGCTGGAGGCCATCGCGCGCGATCCCGACCGCTTCCAGATGCGGCTGGAAACCCGCAACGGCGCGCCGAAGATCGTCCGCGAGGGCGGCAACGTCTTTCCCCTGCACACGGAGTTTTCCGATGCGGATCTCAAGATCGCCAGCATGGATCGCAAGGGACTGGACGTCTCCTTTCTTTCGCCGGCACCGATGGTGCTCTTCTACTGGCTCGACGCGGACGTCGCGCTGGAGGCCTCGCGCATTGTCAACGACGGCATCGCTGACATGGTCGCGCGCCATCCCGATCGGCTAAAGGGCATGGGAACGCTGCCGATGCAGCACCCGGATGCGGCGATCGCCGAACTCGAGCGGATCGTGCGCGACCACGGGTTTCGCGCAATCGAACTCGGCACATCGGTCGGCGAAGAGCAACTCTCGGAACCCCGTTTCCGTCCAGTCCTGCGGCGGGCGCAGGAACTGAAGGTCTTCATCTTCGCCCATCCCTACTCCTTCACGCCGGAGTGCGGTACAGAGCACTACTACCTCCGCAACCTGATCGGGAACCCACTACACACCACGATCATGGTGGGAAACCTGATGTTCAGCGGCGCACTCGACGACCTCCGAACGCTCAAGATCGTGCTCGCGCACGGCGGAGGCTACGTTCCGTACCAGATCGGCCGATTCGTCCACGGACATCGGGTGCGCAAGGACACCCGAGCGAAGACTCGCACGTCCCCCGAGCGGCTGTTGCGACGGTTCTGGTACGACGCGCTGGTCCACGACAAGGCTGCTCTACGCTACCTGATCGATCGCGTGGGAGCCGACCGTGTGGTGCTCGGGACAGACGATCCGTTCGACATGGGCGAGGACAACCCGGTAGATCGACTCGCGGAGATTCGCGGTCTCTCGACCGAGGAGCGCCAACTCATCCTCGGCGGTAACGCACGACGGCTCTACCGGAAGTCGCTGTGATCGCCGAGCGCCACCATCGCCCCACTAGCTCGACCAGCCCGCGGCCGGGGTCTGCGCTGAGGTCGGTACTGTGGGGCCTTGCATGTTCGATCGCGGCCACCAATGCACTCGGTCAGTCCGGTGACGCATCGCCGTGGCCAAGTCGGCCGATACGCATCATCGTCCCATCCGGGCCGATAGGGCCCAGCGACTTCCTCGCCCGGACGCTCGCCGTTCCGATTGCCGAGCAGTTGCGTCAATCCGTGATGATCGACAACCGCCCTGGCGCGGGCGGCACGCTGGGCAGTACTCTCGCGGCGCGCGCCGCTCCGGATGGGCATACCTTGCTCGTGATGGGGCTCAGCAATTACGTGATCAACGCAACGCTCTACCCTCGCCTGGCGTTCGACCCTCGCAAGGACATGATTGCCCTCAGCGTCCTGGCCGAAGCCCCGCTGCTGATCGCTGCCCACCCCTCGCTACCTGCGCGCACGGTGCCGGAACTGGTAGCGCTTGCCCGCAAGCCAGGCAGGGGACTCGACTACGCTTCGGGAGGCTCGGGGACCGGCCCCCATCTCGCAATGGAACTCCTCCTCGAGCGGACGGGAGCACGCATCAACCACATTCCATACAAGGGCGCGGGAGCCGCACTCAACGACGTGATCTCGGGCCAGGTGAGCCTCACGATGGTGAACATGACTGCAGGGCTCCCGTTCGTTCGGTCTGGAAAGCTCGTCGCCATCGCGGTGACCAGCGCGCGCCGGGCCGCGGGTGCCCCAGACATCCCGACCGTCGCCGAGTCCGGATATCCGGATTTCGTGGCCACTGGTCAGCATGTCGCCTTGCTCCCTGCAGCAACGCCCCGGCGGATCGTCTCCCGTCTGCACGCGGAATTCTCGCGCGCACTCGCGCTAGCCGACGTCCGCGACCGGCTCGCCGCCGAGGGTTCCGATCCTGTTGGCAGCAGCACGGAGCACGCCAGTGCTTACGTCATTGCAGAGATCGATCGCTGGGCGAAGGTCATTCGCCGTCTCGGACTGACTCCAGGCTGAGCGAACGCGACGCTGGCCCGATCCTTGCGTTCAGACGGCCAACGGCAGCCAGGTCAGGCCATCGACTGCCGCTGGAGCCGATCACCAAGGAGACATCCGAAATGCCAACGCCTACCCCGTCCGCTTCGCGCGTCTGCCGCTGGCGCGCATGGCTGTTTCTGAACGGTTGCCTTGCAATCGCATCCCTGCTGGCATGGGCACCGACCCGCGCGCAGACGATCGACTCGCGCACCGCGGGAAGTCCGACCTGGCCTGCGCGACCGCTGCGGGTGATCGTACCCCTGCCACCCGGCGGTGCAGCCGACCTCGTCGCGCGCATCACATCCGCCGGCCTGGCCGACGCGCTCGGGCAACCCGTGGTGGTGGAGAACCGGCCTGGAGCCGGGACCAACATCGCGCCCGCCCTGGTGGCCAAGTCGGCGCCAGATGGCTACACCCTTCTGCTGGCCTCGGTGACCAACCACGCTGTTTCTGCTCAGGTCTATCCGTCCCCGGGCTACGACCTGGTTCGGAGTTTCGCCCCCGTGGCGCTCCTGGCGAATGCTCCGCACATCCTGATCGTTCACCCCTCCCTGCCGGTCCGTTCGGTTCGCGAAGCGCTGACCCTGGCCCGAAAGGCGCCGCGGGATATCCTGTTCGGCTCGCAGGGGACGGGGTCACTCGCCCACCTTGAAATCGAACTGCTGCATACGCGGGCTGGTGCGCAGTTCACTCACGTGCCTTACAAGGGCAGCGGTCCGGCGAAGGCCGACCTTCTGGCCGGCCATATCCACATGATGTTCGACTCCTACGCATCGGCAGCCTCGCTGATCCGCGAGAAGCGGGTGCGCGTGATTGGCATCGCATCGGATGCCCGCTCGTCCTTCCTGCCGGATGTACCAACCTTCCTCGAGGCGGGCGTTCCGGACTATGCGGCGAACAACTGGTACGGACTGATGCTGCCGGCTGGCACGCCCGGCGCAATCGTCAAGCGCCTGTCGGATGAG
The DNA here is from genome assembly GCA_903831455.1 of uncultured Pseudomonadota bacterium. Taxonomy (GTDB): domain Bacteria; phylum Pseudomonadota; class Gammaproteobacteria; order Burkholderiales; family CAIKXV01; genus CAIKXV01. The sequence continues at coordinate 15,329 of CAIKXV010000044.1, forward strand.
ACGGCGCGCGTCCTGTCGCTGCCGGCGACGCGCGAGAAGTTCTCTGGCCTCGGCCTGGAACTCACGCCCGGCGGACCAGCACGACTCGCCGAGGTTGTCGCAAGGGATCTCGCAACCTGGGGGCCGGTAATCCAGCGCGCGAAAATCACGGTGGACTGACCGCAGGTCCGAATCATCCGGACAGGTGTCCGCCCGGCGTTCGCTCGAGACCCGGATTCGAACAGCAGCGAACTCCCCACGGCTATCAAACCCTGCTGCTCTTCTTGCATGTCGGCACTCTGCACAGGTTGCGCAGCCCAGACTACTGCGCAATCCGCCGCAGCCCGCAGACAGAGGCGCCGCCTGCGTCGGGCGCCTCGCATGCGAAGGTAGACGGCTACGGCGCCATCGTCGCCCCGCCGTTCACATCCAGCGTGACGCCCGTCACGTAGCCCGCCGCGGGCGAGCACAGGAACACGACGGCGGAGGCGATCTCGTCGGGCTCGGCGAGACGCCCGACCGGCGAGGTGCGTTCGATGTGCGCGATGCGCTCCGGGCTGCGGATGGCCTTGGCGCGAGCGCTCTGCACGTTGGCCGGCGCCACCGCGTTGACGGTAATGCCGTGCTTGCCCAGGTCCAGCGCAGCCTGGCGGGTGAGCCCCAGCACCCCCGCCTTGGCCGCGGTGTAGTGCGGCGGATTGGGGTTCACGCCGCTGCGCGCGGCCATGCTCGACAGCGTGACGAAGCGCCCGTAGCGGCGGGCCATCATCAGCGGCCCGGCCACCTTCAGCAGGTAGAACATCGAGCGCAGGTTGGAGTTGACCACGAGGTCCCAGTCCTCGACCGGGCAGTCGAGCAGGTTCACGTAGCGCGGGAAGCCCCCGGCGCTGTGCACGATCACGTCCAGGCGGCCCGCGGCGTCGTGCACCGCGGTCACCGCGTCGCGCGTGGCATTCCAGTCGGTGAGGTCGACCCGGCGAGCCGACGCGCGTCCGCCCGCGGCCTGGATCTCCTTCACGACGCGAGCGCAGCCCGCCTCGTCGATGTCGAAGATCGTGACCTCGGCCCCGTCGGCCGCGAGCATCTTCGCGGTGCTCTCCCCGATACCGGTCGCGCCACCGGTGACGATCGCGCACTGTCCCTTGAACACGCCTGCGTTGCTCATTGCCTTCTCCCGGCTCTCGCCTGTTGCCACTGCCCCACGAACCGCGAGCCGACCTCGCGCGCCTATTCCACGCGAATGTCCGCCTCGCGAATGATCCGCCCCCAGCGTTCGTGCTCGGACTGCACGAACGCGACGAAATGCTGCTGCGACGGGCTGCCCACCGGCTCGATGCCCGAGGCGTTCTGCCGTCTCTTGAGTTCAGGGTCGCCCAGCGCCCGGTTGATCTCGACGAACAACCGGTCGACCACCGCCTGCGACGTCTTCGCCGGCACGAAGATGCCGTTCCAGTTGTGCAGGCCGAAGCCCGGCACGGTCTCGGCCACCGTCGGCAGCCCGGGCAGCAGCGCCTGCCGCTCCGGCGTGATCACGCCCAGGATACGCAGCCGCCCCGCCTCCGCGTGCGGCCGGGCCACCACGTAGGTCGCGAACATCAGCTGGATCTGGCCGGACATGAGGTCCACCATCGCCGGCCCCCCGCCCTTGTAGGGCACGTGGATCATCTGCGCGCCGGTGAGCCGTGCGAAGAACTCGCCGGCGAGGTGGTCGTTCTGGCCGGGGCCGGAACTGCCGTAGCGCACGTCGCCCGATCGCTTGCGCGCCCAGGCGACGAACTCCTCGACGCTCTTCGCGCCGATGCCGGGGTTGACCACCATCACGTTGAGCACCTCGCTCACGCGGGTCACCGGAATGAAGTCGCGCTGCGGCACGTAGGACAGGCGGGTGCTCAGGAGCGGCGCGATCACCATCGCCCCCGGCGTGCCCACCATCACCGTATAGCCGTCGGGTGCCGCCTTGGCGAGCAGGTCCGCGCTCACCACGCCGCCCGCTCCGGGGCGGTTGTCGTAGACCATCGGCTGGCCGACCTGCGCGGTCAGCCGCTCGCCGATGGTGCGGGCGATCATGTCGGCCGCGCCGCCCGAAGGAAACGGGATCAGCAGCCGGATCGGTCGCGAGGGGTACTCGGCCTGGCTCCACACCGCCGACGAGGCCAGCAGCGCCACCGCTGCCAGCACGAGCGCGCCACGCGAGCGGGCGCAGGAACGCCGACCTGCTGCCATTTCTCCTCCCTCGTCGGTGGGTCCGACTGTCTGTGGTCGTCAACGGCTCGCGCATGATGCGCCCGACCCCGTCGCGGTTCAAGCCTGCGCGCCCGGCTCGCGGGCAAGGCTCGATCACCGGGGCCTGTTCAGCCTGTCGGGCCTGTGTGGCGTGTTTACAATGAGCCACGTGCGGCGCCCCCGCGCCGCGATACCGGCAACGTACGTGCGGCGCCGGTACCCCGCCCTCCGGAGAGCCTCGATGAACCGTCCCGTGCTTGTCCGCTGCGCCCTCGGCGTCGCGGTCGCGGTCGCCGCCCCCCTGGCCACCGCCCAGTCCTGGCCCTCGCGCCCGATCCGGGTCATCGTGCCCTTCCCCGCGGGCGGGGGCATCGACACGGTCGCGCGGATCATCGCGCCGAAGATGGCCGAGTCGCTGGGCCAGCCGCTGGTGATCGAGAACCGCGTGGGCGCAGGCGGCACGGTGGGCACCGAGGTCGTCGCACGCGCGAGCGCGGACGGTCACACGCTGCTCGGCGCCTTCGCCAGCCACGCGATGAACGCCACCCTCTACCGCGATCTTTCCTACGACACCGAGCGCGCGTTCGCCCCGATCTCGCTCATCGCCACGGTGCCCAACATCCTCGTGGTCCACCCGTCGCTGCCGGTGAAGACCGTCTCCGATCTCATCGCGCTCGCACGCCGCCGCCCCGGCGACATCAACTACGCGTCGGTCGGCAGCGGCACCCCCGCCCACCTGTCGGCGGAGCTCTTCAACCTGATGGCCGGGGTGAAGATGACCCATGTGCCCTACAAGGGCGCGCCGGCCTCGATCATCGGCATGATCACCGGCGAGGCGCAGCTCACCTTCACCACGGTGCTCATCGCGATGCCGCACGTGAAGTCGGGCAAGCTGCGCGCGGTGGCGGTGACCACCCGCGAGCGCTCGTCCTCGCTGCCCGAGGTGCCCACCGTGAACGAGTCCGGCCTCAAGGGTTACGAATCGGTCGCGTGGTACGGCCTGCTCGCGCCCGCGGGCACCCCCGCGCCGGTCATCGAGCGCCTGCATGCCGAGGTGGTGCGCTCGACGCAGACGCCGGAGGTGCGCGAGAACCTGCTGCGCCAGGGCACCGATATCGTGGCCAGCACGCCGGCGCGCTTCGCCCAGGTGATCCGCGAGGACATCGCCACCTGGACCCGGGTGGTGAAGGCCGCGGGCATCAAGGCCGACTGAGGCCTTGCTCGGCGAGGCCGCACGGCAACAGAGTGGCGGAGGAGTGATGACCATCGACACCCGTACCTGGTGGCAGCGCCCCAACCGGGTCCTGCTCATCAACCTTCGCGAAGGCGACGAGCCGCGCATCGAGGCCGAGGCGCTGGTGGCCGATGCGAAGCGCTTCAACGCCACCGCGTTCTGCATCAGCGGCGGGGGCATCGTCGCGTTCTACCAGACACGCATCGACGGCCATCGCATCAGCAGCGGCCTGGGCGAGCGTGACCTGCTCGCCGAAGTGGTGCCGGTCGCGCACCGGGAGGGGCTTCGGGTGCTCGCGCGCATCGACCCGAGTTGCGCCCCGAAGGCGATGGCCGAGCGACATCCCGAGTGGTTCAGCCGCGACCGGGACGGACGGCTCTGCGAGGTGAGCGAGCATTACGTCACCTGTCCCAGCGGCTCGTACTACCGCGAGCGCATGGTCGAGGTGGTCACCGAGATCCTCACCCGGCATCCGGTCGACGGCATCTGGAACAACGCGGGCAAGTTCGGCGCCTGGGACACCACGGTGTGCTACTGCGAGGCCTGCCAGTGCTCGTTTCGCGAGGCCTCGGGCGAGGCGATTCCGCCCGAGGAGAACTGGGACGACCCGGTGTGGCGGCGCTTCAACGAGTGGCGCTACCGGCAGATCGCCGACTGGGTGCGCCTGATGCACCGGGCGATCCACGCGGCCAACCCGCAGGCGATCTTCATCTCGGCCGTGCAACTGATGGAATCGCTCGAGACCATCCAGATCGGCGGCTGGGACATCGACGGCTGGCTCGACGGGCAGGACGTGCTCACCTTCGAGTGCCAGCGTCGCAACACGGCGCCCTGGTGGCCCGGGCTGCAGGCGAAGTACCTCGCCTCGCTCGCTCCCGACCGCCCGCGCTGGATGACGGTGAGCTACTTCTACCCGTGGTGGCGACTGTCGGCGACGCCCGAGGCGGAGAACCGCGCGTGGATCGCGCAGCAGTTCGCCAGCGGCGTGTCGAGCTGGCTGCACATCAACGGCGGCTACTCGCCGCTGTTCGACCGACGAGCGCTGCCGGCCATGCGCGAGGTGTTCGCGCGGCTGGCGCGCTGGGAGCCCTACTTCGATCGCGCGCGGTCAGTGGCCGAGGTGGCGGTGGTGTTCTCGCGCTACAGCCAGGACAACTACGGGCGCAGCCGCCCCGGACCGCGCTACTTCGACGCGGTGCGCGGCGCCTACTGCGCGCTGCAGGAGGCACACGTCGCCTTCGACGTGCTGTCGGACAAGTTCCTCACCGCCGAGACGCTCGCGCGCTACCGCGTGCTGGTGCTGCCCAACGCGGCCTGCCTCGCCGACGCCACGGTCGAGGCCATCGCCGCGTGGGTGCGCGACGGAGGCAGCCTGGTGTGCTCGTTCGAGACGGGGCGCTACGACGAGACGGGCGAGCGCGTCGAGCGGCCGGCGCTGGACGCGCTGCTGGGCGCGCGGCGCACCGGCGTGCGTCGCGATCTCAAGTCCTCCTATGCGAAGCTGGAGCAGCGCGACGACCCGCTGCTCGCGGGCCTGGGCGATACCGACCTGCTGCCCAATGACGGCGCGCTCGTGGAACTGGAGCTCGACCCTGCCGGCGCGCGCGAGGTACCGCTCACGCTGATCCCGCCGGTGATCGCGCACTCGGGGGCGACCATCAGCATTCCGGAATACAGCGCGATCGGACCCGGCACCGACATCCCGATCGCCGTTCGCGGCCACCACGGGCGGGGGCGGGTGGTCTACTTCGCGAACACGATCGACGCGCTGTTCCACCATTACGGCTTCCCGGATCTCGGTCGGGTGCTCGCGAATGCGGTGGCGTGGGCCGCGAAGGCGCCGCTCGCGCTCGAGGTGCACGCGCCGGATCACGTGGACCTCACGCACATGCGGCAGCGCTCCGAAGACGCCTGCCGCGATCTGGTCCACCTGATCAACTTCCCGGTCGGCAAGCATCTGAACACCGGCTGGCGGCATCCGGGCACTGCGATCCGGCCGGTGTCCGGCATTCGCGTGTCGCTGCGCGTCGAGCCGGGGCTGCGGCTGCGCGCGGTGCGCCAGGCATCCGACGACCAGCCGCTGGAGCCCCGGATCGATGGCAACCGGGTCGAGGTCGGGGTGCCCCACCTCGACGACCACGAGATCGTCGTGTTCGAATTCGAGGCGACCGAGTCCCTCGGCAGCCCAGACCGAGCAACCCCGGCAGGAGACCGCCCGTGAGCCCCCACCCTCGCTATTCCGCCCTCGTCGCCGCCGGCCGGCACCACCCGGCCGCGTGGCTGGTCCTCGCGCCGCTCGCGGCCGCCGCCTCGGGCGTGCTCGCGCAGCCCACCGGCGCGCCCTATCCCACCCGCCCGATCCGCCTGATCGTGCCGCTGCCGGCGGGCGGCCCCACCGACATCCTCGCGCGGCTGGTGGCCACGCCCCTGCAGGAGCGGCTGGGCCAACCGGTGGTGGTCGACAACCGTCCCGGGGCGAGCGGCAACATCGGCGCGGAGATCGCCGCCAAGGCCGCGCCCGACGGGCACACGCTGTTTGCCGGCACCTCCGGGCCGCTGGCGAACAACGTCAGCCTGTACGCGAAGCTGCCCTACGACCCGGTGCGCGACTTCGCACCGATCGCGCTGGTGGCCACCGCGCCGTTCGTGCTGGCGGTGCATCCGTCGCTGCCGGTCACCTCGGTGAAGGAGTTCATCGCCTACGCGAAGGCCCGCCCCGGCAAGCTCAACTACGGGGCGGTACCCGGCGCCGCGGCCCATCTCGCCTCGGAGATGTTCCGCATGGCCTCGGGTATCGATGCCGTGCACGTGCCGTACAAGGGCGCGGGCCCGGCCACCACGGACGTGATCGCCGGACAGATCCAGTTCACCTTCGCCTCGACGCCCGGCGCCATCCCGCACGTGAAGGCGGGCAAGCTGCGCGCGCTGGCCGTCACCAGCCCGAAGCGGGTGTCGGGCGCGCCCGACCTGCCCACCGTGGCCGAGGGCGGCGGGCCGGCGATGTCCGCGCAGGTCTGGTACGGCGTGGTCGCGCCGGCGCGCACGCCGCGCGAGATCGTGCAGCGCCTCTACGCCGAGATCGACCAGATCGTGAAGCAGCCGGCAATGCGCGAGCGCATGCAGCAGAACGACTTCGAGCCCGCGCTGATGGACCCGGCCGCCTTCGGCGCGTTCATCCGCTCCGAGATCGCCACCTGGGCCAAGGTGGTGAAGGCGGCAGGGATCAAGGCAGACTGAATCCATGAGGCGCATGCGGGCCAGCGCGGTCGCACAGGGTGCCGCCGCCGGGGCGCGTCGCTCCCAACACCGCGCCTCGGGGCGCCCCGGCGACGCCCTGTCCGCGGGACCCGCTGTGCCCGTGTGGTGACGGACGTGCGCGGGAAGCCTCGCGCGCCCCCTGCGTGCCGGCAGAGACCACGTCTCCCGTCCGGTGCCGACCCCATGCCGCGTACGTTGTCGCCGCCGCGCACCGGGCGTAGGATGGCCCGAAAGCCGTACGTTCATGAGACACCGGTTCGACCTGATGGAACCGGTGTGCACCGTGCAGAGGAATCCAACGATGTCCAACAGCACCCTGTTCTCGCCGTTCCAGCTACGCGGGCTGGAGCTTCCGAACAGGATCGTGGTGTCTCCGATGGGCCAGTACTCGGCGGATGCGCAGGGACGCGCGACTGACTGGCATCTGATGCACCTGGGGCATCTGGCCATGTCCGGGTCGGGCCTGATGTTCACCGAAGCCACTGCGGTACAGCCGGAAGGACGCATCAGTCCTCACGATCTGGGCATCTGGTCCGACGAACACATTGAACCCATCCGCCGCGTCGTCGACTTCTGCCGCAGGCATGGGGGCGCGAAGCTGGGCATGCAGCTGTATCACGCGGGTCGCAAGGGCTCGGTGACCGTGGCGTGGGAGGGACAGAAGCCGATATCCCGTGAACAGGGCGGGTGGTCGATCTGGGCGCCCTCGGCCGAGCCGCACGCCGGACGCGCCACGCCGGTCGCGCTAGACGACACCGGAATCTCGCGAACGGTCGCCGCCTTCGCCCAGGCCGCGCAGCGCGCCGATGCGGCAGGTTTCGATACGCTGGAGATCCACGGCGCGCACGGCTACCTGATCCATAGTTTCCTGTCTCCGCTCAGCAACCACCGCGACGATCGCTACGGTGGATCCCGCGAGAACCGGATGCGTCTCGCGCTCGATGTGTTCGACGCGATCCGTTCCGTATGGCCCGAGCGCAAGCCACTCGGGATGCGGCTCTCGGCAGTGGACTGGGTCCCAGGGGGGTGGTCGATCGAAGACAGCGTCGAACTCTCCACACGATTGAGAGAACACGGCTGCGATTTCGTCACCGCTTCCAGTGGCGGCGTCAGTTCCGACCAGCTGCTCAAGGTGCATCCTGGCTATCAGGTGCCGTTCGCCGAGCAGATACGCCGCGAGTCGGGCATCGCCACCATTGCCGTCGGACTAATCACCGAGGCGCGCCAGGCCGACGAGATCCTGTCGTCCGGAAAGGCCGATCTCGTCGCCCTCGCGCGGGGGATGATGTTCAATCCGCGCTGGCCCTGGCACAGCGCGCTGGAACTGGGTGACTCCGTCTTCTACCCCAAGCAGTACGACCGGTCTCATCCCTCGATGCGCGGGGGTGACTTCCTGAAACCGGTACGCGAGTCCTGAGGACATCCGCGTATCGCTCGCCCGCAACGCAATCAGACACGGCAGGAGAGAACATGCGAGCCCCCCCCACCGTCGCCACTGTTCGCTGCCATGGTGTCGCATCGCCCGTGCGCCGCGTCGCGCTTTCGTCGGCGCTCGCCCTGGCCGCTGCCGCACTGGCGCTCGCACCCTGCCCGCCCGCCCATGCGCAGGCGTCCGCGAGCGCCGTACGCGACTACCCCGCACGACCGATCCGGGTCGTCGTCGGCTACGCGCCCGGGGGCACGACCGACATCCTGTCGCGACTGCTGGCCGTGCACCTCGCGCAATCGCTGGGCCAACCCGTGCTGATCGACAATCGCCCCGGAGCCAGCGCCATGATCGGGACGCAGGTCGTGGCCACTGCCGCACCCGACGGTCACACCCTGCTGATGACGCCCAGCGGCACCCACACGTCGAACCTGAGTCTTTACCGCAAGATGCCGTATGACACGGTCAAGGATCTTGCGCCGATCACGCTGTTCGCCTGGGTGAGCAACATGATCGTCACCCACCCCTCCACGCCGATCAACTCTCTGCAGGACCTGATCCGCGCGGCCAGGGCCGCACCGGGAAAGCTGACCTATGCCTCGGTCGGGATCGGATCGGTGTCGCACCTGTCGGCCGAGATGCTCAAGAATCTCGCTGGCATCGATGTGACGCACGTGCCGTACAAGGGGGGCGGACCTGCGCTGGCCGCCATCGCGTCCAACGAGGTCACCATCATGTTCGCAGCGCTGCCCTCGGCCAGCTCGTTCGTTCAGTCGAAGCGGATCAAGCCGCTGGTCGTGACCAGCCCGAAGCGCTCGCCGACGCTTCCCGAGGTTCCGACCGTGTCGGAGGCTGGAATCGCCGGGCTGCAGGTAATGGAGTGGTACGGCGCCCTCGCGCCTGCCGGCACGCCCCGGCCCATCGTCCAGCGCCTGTACGACGAGATCGCCGCGATCGTGCGCAAGCCTGACGTCACCGCCCGTTTTCTGGAACTCGGTGCCGATCCGGACTTCATGAACCCGGCCGAGTTCGGGCGCCAGATCGTCGCCGATATCCAGATGTGGGCGAAGGTCGTCAGGCAGTCGGGGATACGGGCAGACTGACACGCGGCGGCAGTGGCGCGCGCATCTGGAGAAAGCCTCCGCGGACACCAGACCCGCACACCATCGGTCTTCGACGGCATAGCACCCGCGACATGGGCAACCCCGGCCCGTCGCACCCGTCCCGGCGCAGAGGACGTCAGCGAGCAGCGCGCGCCCGGCGCTGGGCCCGCTGCCAGGCCGAGAAGATCCCGGTCACGATGAAGATCGGCCAGAGGAACACGCACATCGCCACCCACATCGCGCGGCTGTCACCGGCATCCCGCGCGCCCTGGCTGCGGGTGGTGGTGCCTTCGCTGAAACAGTGGCGATTCGAATAGGTGAGCAGGCCGAACAGCAGCCCGACGGCGAGAAAGGACACGATCAGGGGATCCATCAGTCACCTCCGGGCAGGGTCTGCACGCGAGCAGGCAGACTCAGGTTGTCACGTTACTAGAACACCTAGAGCGTCAGACGTATTGGACATCTGTTCAGTTCCCAGCAAGGTCCGCCAGATGGCGCGCCTGCGGTTCCGAGCCGTCCACGAGGCGTCAGATCGACAACGGACATTGCCCGACGGCCACGCGCCGTGGCCCTGCCGCTGACTCGGCACCGGCGATCGGGTCGCGGGCCTCGTGCGGGCGTGGGGGACTGGCCGGCGCGCACGGCAGCGGCTCGCGGGCGGCAACGAGCCCGCACACGGCACACGCCGGAGTCGCTGCCCGCGGACGACCGGCTGCACCGCGCGGCGCGGGTCACCCCCAGCGGCATGCGGGCCGGGGGTGCGGGTCACTCCACCTGGATGTTCGCCGCCTGCACGATCCGCCGGAACTTCTCCACCTCGGAGCGGATGTGGGCATCGAACTGCGCGGGTGCGAGCGGTGCCGGCTCGGCCCCGAGCGCGGCGAGGCGCGTCCTGACCTCGGGCAGCGCGAGCGACCGCACGATCTCGTCGTGCAGCCGGTCGACCACCGGGCGTGGGGTGCGCGCGGTGGTGAGGATGCCGAACCAGGGGTCGAACACGTAGCCCTTCACGCCCACCTCGGCCAGCGTGGGCACATCAGGCAGCGCGCTCGCGCGGCTGCCGGTGGTGGTGGCGAGCGCGAGCAGCTTGCCGGTGCTCACCAGCGGCATCACGTTGAGGATGGGCGAGAGGTTGAAGGTGATCGCCCCGGTCATCGCGCCCGTCATGGCTTCCGGGATGCCCTTGAACGGCACGTGCGTGGCCTCGATGCCCGCAAGGCTCTTGAGCAGCTCGCCCGCGAGGTGGTTGGCACTCCCCACGCCCGGCGTGGAATAGGTGACCGTGCCGGGCTTGGCCCTGGCGAGCGCGATCACGTCCTTCACCGACTTGAGCCCCGAGGCCGGCGCCACGACGAGGATGCTGGGCACGTTCGCGAAACGGGTGATGCCCGCGAAATCCTTCAGCGTGTCGTAGGGCAGCGTCTTGTACAGCGCGGCCGACACCGCATGCCCGGCGGACACCGACAGCAGCGTGTGGCCGTCCGGCGTCGCCTTGGCCACGATCTCGGCGGCGACGATGCCCCCCGCGCTGGGGCGGTTGTCGACGATGACCGGCTGCCCCCAGGCCTCGCTCATGCGCTGGCCGGCGATGCGAGGCAGCAGGTCGGCCGTGCTGCCCGCCGAGAACCCGACCAGGATGCGGATCGGACGGCGCGGGTAATCCGACGCCGGCTGGGCGTGGACGACCATGGCGGCCGCGAGCGGAATCGACAGCAGGGCCAGGACACCGCGGGGATGGGGATGTCGTTTCACGCGCGCGCTCCGGTCGAACATCATGAACAGCGGGCCGGCATCCGCCGCCAGCAGCCTGCACGGAGAGTGGACAACCGCTCACGGCGTCGCACCCGGAGGAGGCTGTCGCCCTGCCCCGCGGTCGCCCGGACCTGCATCATCAAGCAGCCCCGAAGCGCGCTGCGAGCCCGATGCTCATCCTTGCCGCAGGCGGTCGGGCTGTCAAGGCGGGGTTGGGTATCGAGCACGCAAAGCGTGGCAGCGGATCGCGTCCGTTGTCGCTGTCGGATCGATCGGCGTCAATCGGCATCCGCCGTCCGGCTGGACAGCACTGACGGCCATGAGAGACGCATCCGCGAGACACCGACACCCCGACTCGCGCCGCACGTGAGATGAGCGGCACTCATCAAACCCCGCTTCGGTCGGGTGGAACTGAACGGGCTAGTCCCTCTTCCTCAATTCCACCCCGAACTCCCCGCGCAGCACGTCGCGGATGGGCTCGAAGCACACGCCCTCGCGGACCACGCTGAAGTCGCGGAAGTCGATCATCGTGCTCGAGCGCCCCTGCGGGTTGGCGTAGCGGGACTCCCCGTAGTCGATGACGATGTCGGCGGCATCGAGGATCGGCGGCTCGATGTCCTCCACCCGGTACTTCGACCCGGTCAGCGACACGTTGGCCGAGGAGCCCACCAGCGGCACGCCGCGCGCCCAGGACAGCCGCGCGATCGCATCGCGCAGGCGCCCGGCATTGATCAGCAGGTTGAGCGTGCCGTCCTTGTTCGCGTTGTCCAGCACGAACGGATCGAGGTTCCCGAGGAACGGGTGGTCGCGGCGGAAGGGTGCGATCACCGACAGCGGCAGGCCGTGGCGGACGGTGACCGCGCGCACGATCTCGCGGCCGCGCGCGTCCATCACGTGCACCTCGTCGTGCATCGGCAGGCAGCCGACGATGCCGGTGGGTCGGGAGAAGCTGCGCCCCTTCGCCGCGTAGATGCGGCGCACCGAGGCCTCGCTGCGCCCGAGCACCGCATAGGCGACGTCGAGATAGATGAGCGCCACGCCGCCGTCCACCAGCACCTGCATCACGCGCTCGGCATCGGCGCTCACGTCATCGGGTTCCATGCACGTTCTCCCACGGCGCACGTCTTGCAATCCACCACAGTCTACGGGGTTCGCCGTGCGCCTGGCGTGAGCCCTGCACGACGGCTGTGATCGACATGCCAGGTGGCCGCGCGCGAGTGGCGGTTGGCCGAGCGGTAGAGGCTGACCCACTCGGCAAGGTCTTCGCGCCCCAGCGGGTGGGTCTTCCGCGTGAAGTGCGTGTCCGTGCACAGGTCGCAGAGGCGGAGCCGGCGCGCCTGCCCGGTCTCGCGGGCCGGCTTCTTGTCACAGATGATCACGTGGGCCTTCACGCCCTGCGCGTGGAGCAGGCCCATGGTCGGGCGCGGCCGCGCAGGCCGTGCATGGCGGCCGGGATCGGGCCGTCCTCGCCATCCTCGCCATCCTCGCCATCCTCGTTGTGCTGCGGGCGAAGTGCGCTCAGCCTCGCGCAGACATGCGCTCCCCCGGATGTCGATGACTCGACGCGTCCTCCGGGGCTCCCCGCCCGCCTGCCGGGACCGTTCTCCAGAGTCACGGCCTGGGCGATACGCGCGGGCCGGTCGCAGCGGTCTCGCACGGCGGAGCAATGGGCGAATGGCTCGAATGCGTCGAAGGGGTCGCCCAGCCATGCGAGAATCCAGCCGGAGGGGTCTGGTCCGATGCAGGCAGTACACCGGGCGGACAACCCGAACGTCCCTGCGGCACCCCTCGGCCATCCAGTTGCTGGAGGCCACTGTCGCGATTCGTTCGAACACGAGGCAGCCGCCACGCCCATGATCACCGTCAATCGCCTCTTCGGGTTGAGCGGCTTCCTGTTGGGGGGCGGAGTGTGGCTGGCCTCCTATGACCGGATTGGCGCCTACCTCGACGGCTCTGCTGTCGCTGCCCCGCTGGAGCCGCTCGCGGTTCTCCGGGGAATCGTGGCGGGCTCCCTGCTGACCATGGTCACCGGCCTGGCGCTGATCGGCGCCGTCGAAGGGGCGCTTTCCGGCATGCTCTACGGCGCCATCATTCGCCGCCATGCACGAGGCAATCCCGGATTGGGTTTGCGTCTGCCCATCGGCGGACTACTGGGTGCGCTCATTGCGGTGACCTGTGCCGCGCTGTTTGCTGCCGCGCTGCTCTCGGTCCAGTTCCTGAGCAACGAGTTCACCGGCACGATCGTCGCGTTCGTGGTCTCGGGCATGCAACGCTGGTCGCTCCAGTACTACCTGGCGCATGGGTTCACGGGCGCGATCTGCGGTGCAGTCGCCGCAGCGTGTGCGACTGGATCCGTCTACAACGCGCTCGCGGAACGCAAGCCCTCGCACTCACCGAGCTGCTCATCGTAGTCGCCATCGCTCATCCCGACGTCGCGCAGGAATGTGCAGTTGTTCCAGAGCGGCTGGACGAGGGTGCTGGTGTTCATGAGTGGGGCGGCGGCAAGGCCTTGATCTGTGCTGCCACCCGAGCGCAGGCGGCAACGAGGTCAGTGACAAAGCGGTCATCGATGTCCAGGCGGCCCTCATACTCGCCCAGGTTGCGCAGGTCGTGGCCCTTGGCAAGCACACGCCAGACCTCGGGGCCCAGGCCCAAGGTGTCGGGCAGTGCCTGAAAGACGATGAAGCGTTTGTTCGCGGGACGGTAGCCGTGCCAGCGCAGGGCCGCCAGGCACAGGGCGTGGGCCGCGTTGTAGGCGAGATCGAAACGACTCTCCAGCGCCAGCGCGAGGTTGCCTGCATCGTGCAGGCGCGCCAGGCCCGAGCGAAGCAGGCCGGCAAACTCGTCAGCGGCCGGCGGCTCCGCGTGCAGCACGCCGGCGCCGCACAGCCGATCAAGGTTCGGAGAGGGCATCGTCACCGCCTATCAGCCAGATGCGCGGCTGAGCCTGCACGCGTGTGATGAAGCTGTCGCCTTTTGCAGCGCGCAGCGCCCACTGCTTTCGCGAGTAGATGGTGGGCTTCACCTCCCGCCCCAGTTGGTGGGTCACCTCTTCCAGCGCCGTGAACAGATCCGGATAGGTCAGGTCGTCGCTCACGATCATCAGATCAACATCGCTGCTCGCGGTGTCCTGCCGCTTGGCCACCGAGCCGTAGACGAACGCAGCGTGGATGCGGGGCGCCAGCGATGCCAGGGCCTGCCGCAAGGGCTCCGCCAGACCCATCGTCTTGCTCGCGATCCCGCACAACTCGGCAAAGATGGGCGCAGCGGGGTTGGCCTGGTAGTACTTCTGGCGGCCGCTGACCTGCTGCGTCACCAGCCCGCTGTGCGCCAGACGCGCCAGCTCACGCTGCACGGCGCCGGACCCCCCGCCTGTGAGCGCCATCAGCTCCGCAGCGTAGAAGCTGCGCCCGGGCTGGCCGAAGAGCAGGCCCAGCACGCGTTGCTGCGTGGCGCTGAAGAGGGCGTCTGCCAGGCCCGTGCGCAGCGCGGCGGGCTCGGCGGGCGTGGGGGCGCGCAGCATCTTGGCCCGGCCTGTGTCTTTCGTACCCATATTGGGGTGGATTATGCCCAATTTGGGGTTTTTCGCCAGCCCCGCGCCGCAGCGCTGCGACCGGCATCACGCGTTACTTTCGCAGTTCCCGCAGCCGCACCCACTCGCCATCGCGGCGAAACCGCCAGAAGTGCCAACCGTTCACCGCGCGGCCGACGACGGCCTTGCCCGCGGCCGATGGCGATCCGTAAACATGGCCGCCGTAGGCCACCTGCCCGCTCTTGCGCAGCGAGGCCGTGTAGCGCTTGCCCTTGTACTTCGCACGCGGCGACAGGCGACGCTCAATCAGGCCGGCCCGCGCATCGCTGCCGCACGATTCAGCCGCCTCGCGGCGCATGCGGCGATGGACGCCTCCATCGCCCAGCAGCCGCGCCCGCTCCTTCCGCTGGCGTGCTGACACCTGGCGGTTGAGTTCGCGCTTAAAGTCCTGCGCGCCCGGCAGCCGGCCCTTCACCCGATTGCCCGAGGGATCGACAATCCGCAGCAGCAGGGACTCGATCGGCTTCACGTGCTCGCCCTTGCTGGTCAGGTAGACGCTGACCACGCCCCCAACGCTGAACGCGGACGGGATCGCCGGGCCCGTCGGCGCCGCCCGCCGGCCGATGCGGGGCAACGCTCGCCTTGTCCCCCCACCCCACCCTCCGGTACCCTGCCCGCAGTCTGGACACGACACCGCGATCGGCCCTCGTCGGGCCTGAATCGCCGCGCGCATCGCCGCGCATTCCGGAGGAGACCCGCATGACTACCCTGCCCCGGGCGCACCGCCGCCCCGCCTCGGACGTTGCCCTCGCCACCCTGGCCCTGCTGGCCGCCACCGGCCCGCTGGCCCTCGGCGACGCGCGGGCGCAGGCTCCCGCCGGCGCATGGCCGACCAAGCCGGTGCGCATGATCGTGGGCTTCTCCGCGGGCAGCAACAGCGACTCGCTCGCGCGCCCGCTCGCGCAGCGCCTGTCCGAGGTGGCCGGCCAGCCGGTGGTGGTCGACAACCGCCCCGGCGCCTCGGGCAACATCGCGATGGAGATCGTGGCCAAGTCCGCCCCCGACGGCCACACGCTCTTCAGCGGCCCGGGCTCCTCGGTCACCACCAACCCGCACATGCACGCGAAGATGCCGATCGACGTGCTGCGCGACCTCCTGCCCATCGTCCCGCTGGGCCAGTTCTCCGCGCTGCTGGTGGTGCACCCCTCGCTGCCCGCCCGGTCGGTGAAGGAACTGGTGGCCCTCGCGCGCAGCAAGCCCGGCATGATCAGCTTCGGCTCGCCCGGACACGGTACCGGCTTTCACCTGGCCACCGAACTGTTCAAGGTGCGCGCGGGCTTCGACGCGGTGCACGTGCCCTACGCGAACTCGAGCGCGATGCTCTCCGACCTGATCGGCGGGCGCATCGAGATGATGATCTTCTCGGCGATCGTGATGGCCCCGCACGTGAAGACCGGCAAACTGCGCGCGCTCGCCACCACCGGACGCGAGCGCTCCAGCGTGCTGCCCGACCTGCCCACCATCGCGCAGGCCGGCGTGCCCGACTACGAATACACCGCCTTCCACGGCCTGTTCGGCCCGGGTGGGATGTCGCGCGACACCGCCGAGCGGGTGAACGCGCTGGTGGCGAAGGTGCTCGCGCTGCCCGACGTGCGCGAGTTCTACGCCAGCCAGAACGTGGACCCGATGGTGATGTCCCCCGCCGACTTCACCGCCCGGGTGCGCGCCGAGCACGACAAGTGGGGCAGGCTCATCCGCGACGCGGGCATCAAGGCCACGCTGTAGGCGCGGTGGCTACCGCGTCGAGGCGCCGCGCGCACGCGCGTCCCGCCATGGGCGAGGACCCGAGCGCGGATGATTCCGCGAGCCGCGCAAGTGGGCTGCACGCCCCCGCGACCGTCGCTCGCGCTGCAGCTGGATGGCCGATGGCCTGCCACCGCCCACCCATCCGATGACCGAGTTCGTTTCCAGCCGCACAATCCACCCGGTGCCGACGGTGGGCAAGGACTGAACCCGCGTGGCGGCCCACGCCGCCACCCCGAAGCGACCCCATGAGGAGACACGCGATGCCGACACGCATCGGACTGGTGGGCATGGGCCTGATGGGCCAGGCCTTCATCCACAACCTGCACCAGCGGGGCTTCGTCGTGCAGGGGTTCGACCCCTCCGCCACACGCATGGACCAGCTCCGCGCGCAGGGCGGGCACCCGGTCGACAGCCCGGCGGCGGTCGCGGGCGGGGTCGATCGGGTGATCGTCTCGGTGCCCAGCAGCGCGATCGGGCGCGAGGTGCTGCTCGGCGCGAACGGCATTGCCGAAGGCGCGGGCGAAGGCCTGATCGTCTGCGACACCACCACCGCGCGCCCCGAGGACTCCGAGGCACTCGCCGCCGAGCTGGCCGCGCGCGGCATCGGTTTCCTCGACTCGGCGGTGAGCGGCACCAGCACCATGGCCCATGCCGGCGACCTCGTGGTGCTGGCCGGCGGCGAGCGCGCGCACTTCGACGCCTGCCTGCCGCTGTTCGCAGGCTTCAGCCGCGGCGCCTGGCACGTCGGGCCGGTCGGCGCGGGCGCGCGCACCAAGATCATCGTGAACCTGGTGCTGGCCGGCAACCGCTTCGCGCTGGCCGAGGGGCTGCTGATGGGCGAGAAGGCCGGGCTGGACTGCCCGACGCTGCTCGAGGTGCTCAAGGACAGCGCCTGCGGCTCGAAGACCATGGTCGACAAGGGGCCGAAGATGCTGTCGGCCGACTACTCGCGCCAGGGCCAGGTGAAGATCTCGCTCAAGGACAGCCGGCTGATGATCGAGATGGGACAGAAGCTGGGGGCCCCCACGCTGATGATCGGCCTGTACTCGCAGCTGCTGCAGGCGGCCGCCGAGAAGGGCTATGCCGAGAAGGACTCGGTGGCGTTCTACGAGATCCTGCGCGGCATGGCCGGGCTGGAGGAGCGCCGCGGCATCGACGACGTGCCGTTCGGCCGCACGCCCCACTGAGGCGGCCGCCCCGGCCACGCGGGCATGGGCGCCACCGGTTCACGGTGGGCTGGCCACCGGATATCGGCCGCCTGCGCGCTCGCACCGGACGACACCTTCGGGCGCGATGCATCGGGCCGCGTTGCCAGGGCTGCAAGGCCTGGAGCGCGATGCCAGGGACGCGACGCCCGGGTGGCTGCGCTCGCGGCGCGATGTGGGGATCGCGATGTGGGGATCACAATGCCGGGGGCGAGATGCCCGGGAAGGCATCCCGCCGATCCCCACCCAGCCGGGGCGTGCGTCTACTTCGCGCGCGGGATCACCGGCAGCAGCAGGAACGACTCGTGCTCGCCGCCCGCATGCACCGTGTTCGTGCCGGTGTTGTAGTCGGCGTGGTAGTGCATGTACGACTGGCTGCCCACGCCGTCGCGCGGCTGCACGTCGAGCCGCAGCCGGCTGCCCTTGGCGAACACCATCGAGGTCGGCCAGATCTCCACCTGCACCTGCACGATCTCCCCGGGGGTGAGGTAGAGCCGGCGCTTGTGCCGGTGGTAGGGGCGATAGGGCAGCGACAGTTCCGGGTCCAGTTCGCGGTGCGAGGCGCGCAGCCAGCCCTTGGCCACCGGCACCGGGGTGCCCTGCTGCCCGGTCTCCATGACCTCGTTGCCGTCGGCGTCGAAGTGGCGGATCGTCAGGAACAGGTCCATGTCCTCGCTGCTGCTCGACACCCACAGCGTCGCCGACAGCGGGCCGGTGATCTCCATGTCCTCGGGCATCGGCGGGGTGACCAGCGCAACTCCCATGCCGGGCTTGATGCCTCCGCCCATCACCTGCGCCGAGGCCGCCGAGGTGGAGCCCATCGAGCCCATGCCGGTCGCCGCATAGGTGACCTGCGTGCTGGCCGCGGGATTGCGCTCGACCAGCGTGCCGCTCAGCGGCACGTCGGCGACCGAGGGCTTCGACAGGTCGAAGTAGAGCTTCGTCCACTGGGTGCGCGCGAGCGGCCACTCGTGCTCCATCCGCCAGTGGTAGGCGTTGTTGCCGGTACGGATGGCGAGCTTCACCGGCGGCTCGTCCATCACGCCGTTCTGCTCGCCCTTGAGCCAGTAGTCGAAGAAGCGCAGTTGGTCGCGCCGGCCGTCCTCCGAGTAGTACGGGTGCACGTGGGTGCCCGCCTGCATGCGCAGCCGGCGATGCGGCGACTTCGACCGCATGTAGGCCTCGGTGTTGCCGCGCAGGTGCAGGCCCATGCCGGTCCAGTTGCCCACCGACAGGAACGGCACCTTGATGTCCTCCCAGCGCGCCTGCGCGCCGTAGAACGCGCCGCTGTCCAGGTTGTTGGTGAGCCAGAAGTGCAGCGTGTTCTTCTGCCAGGTGTCGGGGTGGATGCGCGAGGCACGGCCCTGGGTGTGGTGCAGCAAGTGCGCGGTGAACCAGTTGGTCATGAACAGCGACAGGATGCCGCCGTGGTAGATCGCGTCACGGTAGATGTCCGCGAACCCCTCCCAGGGGATCATCGCCTTGAGCGAAGGGGGCTGCTGGTTCGCGGCGAACCACTGGTTGATCGCGTAGTAGGAGATGCCCGACAGGCCCACGTTGCCGTTGCACCAGGGCTGCGCGGCGGCCCATTCGATCGCGTCGTGGAAATCCACCGACTCGGCGCGCGACCACGGGTCGTACTGGCCCGGGGACTGGCCGGTGCCGCGCGCGTCCACCCGCACCGCGGCGTAGCCTCGCGGCACCCACCACTCCGGGTTGACCGTTTCCCAGTTCATCCAGGGGTTGTTCTTCTCCTCGAGGTCCGCCGGCGGCGTCCACGGCTTGTCCTTCTGGTAGGGGCCGAAGTTGAGCAGCGCCGGCACCTTCGAGTCGTCCTTGGGGCGGAACACGTCGGCCTTGAGCCGCGCGCCGTCTCGCATCGGGACATCGACGTCCTTTTCGAGCAGGAAGTGTTCGGTGACGACCGTCTGGGCGGGCTGGCTCATGTGCAGGTTCCTCAACGCGGGGGACGAAGGCGCCGCAGTATCGGGCGGGGCTGGCGGGAGCGTCAACCGGTGGGTCCGCGGGCCCGGCACCCCACGCCGCAGCGCGCGGCGTGCACCCGTGATCGCATCGGACAGGTCCCGGAGCGAAGCGGGACTCGGGAAGGCGGTTTGCCGGCGCCCGCCCAATTGACTTATCGTTCAGGCTCGCCGGCCGCGATGTTCGCGGGCACCACGCGCACGCCACGCGGTTGTCGGCAGCCGCCAACCCTGTCCCCCAGAATGCAGACGCCCGGCCTGATACCGGGCCCGACCCGAGGAGCCACGCGATGCCCGTATCGCGCCACCTGATCGCAGCCACACGCCTTGCCTGTACAGCCGCTCTGCTCGCATCGACCGCGGGCGCGTGGGCGCAGGCGAACTTCCCCGTCCGCCCGATCCGCCTGGTCGTGCCCAGTTCGCCCGCCACCGGCATGGACAACATGGGCCGCGTGGTGGCGCGCGCGATGAGCGAGGCCATTCGACAGCAGGTCGTGGTGGACAACCGGGCCGGGGCGGGCAGCCTGATCGGCTCGGGCATCGTCGCGACTGCGGCCCCCGACGGCTACACGATCGGCGTGGCCTCCACCTCGACCCTGGTCGCGCCGCTGCTGCAGGCCAAGCCGCCGTATGACCCGGTGAAGGACTTCACCCCGATCGCCCTGCTCTCCTCGATTCCCAGCGTGCTGGTGGTGGCGCCCGACGTACCCGCGAAGACGGCGCAGGAGTTCATCGAGTACGCCCGCGCGCGTCCCGGCCAGCTCAACTTCGCCTCGATCGGCTCGGGTAGCGCGGCGCACCTCACGCCCGAACTGTTCAACCGGGCCGCGGGCATCAAGGCCGTGCACGTGCCCTTCAAGTCGGCGGCCGACGTGATCACCGAGATGCGCGCGAGCCGGGTGCACTACCTGATGTTCATCGCGCCCGCCTCGCTGCCCATGCTGGGCGACGGGCGACTGCGCGCGCTGGTCGTGACCAGCCCGAAGCGCGCCCCCGCCCTGCCCGACGTGCCGACCGTGTCGGAGATCGGCCTTCGCAACGCCGAGGTCGACACCATGATCGGCGTAGTGGGGCCGCGCAACCTGCCGCCCGCGCTGGTCAGCCGCCTGCACCAGGAGATCGTCGCCGTGCTGCGCGCCCCCGACACTCGCACCCAGTTCGCGCGCTACGGCGGCGAGCCGGCCGTCGACACCACGCCCGCCTCGTTCGGCGCGCAGTGGGCGGCGGAATACAAGGTCTACCGCCAGCTGCTGCCCGAGATCGGGCTCAAACCCCAGTAATCGCACGCCTGTCGTTCGCCCCCCTCCCCGCAGGAGAACACCGATGACCCGACTCCCCCGCCGCTCCGCGGTCGCCTGCGCGCTGGCGCTGCTGTCCTCCCCGGCCGCGTTCGCGCAGGCCTATCCCAGCAAGCCGATCCGCATGATCGTGCCCTTCGCCGCGGGCAGCGCGACGGACCAGATCGGACGGGCGTTCGGCGAGCGGATCGCCCCGGCGCTCGGGCAGCCGGTCGTCATCGACAACCGCCCCGGCGCCAACGGCATGCTGGGCGCCGACGCGGTGGCCAAGGCCGCGCCCGATGGCTACACCCTGCTGGTGGGCACCAACAGCACCAACGCCGCGCTGAAGTTCCTGATGAGGAAGCTGCCCTACGACCAGGACACCGCCTTCGCGCCGGTGAGCTTCCTCGGTTCGGTTCCGCTGATGGTGGCGGTCAACAACGACCTTCCCGTGAAGACCCTGCGCGAGTTCGTCGACTTCGTGCGCGGCAAGCCCGGCCAGGTCACCTTCGCATACGCGAGCACCTCGCAGCAGGTGGCCTCCGAGATGCTCTCCAGCATGGCGGGCCTCCGCATGAATGCGGTGCCCTACAAGACCGGACCCGCGGCGATGGCCGACCTGCTGGGCGGGCACGTGATGATGTTCACCGCCGACCTCGCGGTCACCGCGCCGCAGTACCGCGCCGGCAAGCTGCGCGGGCTCGCGGTCACCTCCACCCGCCGCGTGCCGGTGCTGCCCGACATCCCCACGGTCAACGAAGCGCTGGGCCTGAAGGACTACGAACTGATCGCCTACTTCGCGGTGTTCGCGCCGGCCGGGACGCCCGCCGACATCATCAACCGACTCAACCAGGTCATCAACGCGGCGGCGGCGAGCAAGGAAATCCAGGAGCGCTTCGCGAACATCGGCTTCGCGGTCGAACCCAGCACGCCCGAGGCGCTGGCGAAGCGCAACCGCCTCGAGACCGAGAAGTGGGGTCGGGCGATCCGCGACGCGAAGATCGAGCCGCAGTAACCGCGATCGGCGGCATCCGCGCCTCGTGGATGCGCGCCGCAGGCGGTGCGCGGTCGCCGCGGTGGGCGCCTGCGGCGCAGTCGCCCCTTCGCCCTGCCGCCTGCCCTCGCTACCGGGACCCGGATGCCGCCCGCGAAAGTCGCGCGTGCATCGCGGGCAGCATCGCGCGATGCGGTTGCCCCTCCCGTTCCTCACCCGCCTGCGTTCGCCGCCAACCCCCGGACGCGCGCCGCTGACGGCGGGTCGTCATCCCGGGGAGCCGCCTTTCCACTGTCGCGAAGACGCTGCGGCCCGGCGCCGGACGCGAGCGGCGCGGCGCTTCGGCGTCAGGGCGCCACGCACGCTTCGAGCCCGATGCGGAGCAGTTCGCGCGGCAATTCGCGACCGATGAACACCATCACGCTGCGGCGCGGCTCGTCATCGCCCCAGGGCCGACCAGGTCCCGCCGTCATGGTCATGTGCACCCCCTGGAAGACCAGCCGGCAGGGTTGCCCGGCGGCGTGGATGACCCCCTTGTAGCGCAGCAGGTCGGCGCCGTGCAGCTGGACCAGCCCATCGAGGAATACCTCCAGTTGCTCGAGGTCCAGGGCGCGAGGATCGCTCCATGACCATGATCCGATCGCATCGTCGTGCTCATGGGCCTCCTCGTCGAGGAACGCGGGCTCGATCGCGAGGATCGCGTCCAGATCGAATCCGCGCACGTCGAGCAGATCCCGCAGCTCGGCCCGTCCGTACCGGACCCTGCTCACCGGCGCCCGCGGGTTGATGCCGCGCAGGCGCTCGATCAGCGCGTCGGCCGCCGCCTCGGGCACGAGATCGGTCTTCGACACCAGGATGCGGTCGGCGAAGCCCACCTGCTCCTGCGCCTCGTGGTGCCGATCCAGCTGCACGGGGGCGTGCTTCGCATCGACCACGGTGACGATCGAGTCCAGGCGGTAGCACTCCAGGGCGGGCGACTCCACGAAGAAGGTCTGCGCGACCGGCGCGGGGTCGGCAAGCCCCGTGGTCTCGATGATCACGCGCTCGAAGGGCCGCTCTCGGTGCCGCTGAGCCAGCTCGCCCAGGATTCGCACCAGATCGCCGCGAACGGTGCAGCAGATGCACCCGTTGTTCATCTCGACGATCTGCTCCTCGGCGTCCTGCACCAGCAGTTCGTTGTCGACGCCGACCTCGCCGAACTCGTTCTCGATGACCGCGATGCGGTGGCCATGCCGCTCGCGAAGGATGTGGTTGAGCAGCGTGGTCTTTCCGCTGCCGAGAAAGCCGGTGAGGATGGTGACGGGGATCCGGTCCATGAGGCACGCTCGCGACCCGAGGGGAAGATCCGCAGGGTAGCCAATGCGCGGCTCTTGCGTGCGGCGGACACGCCGCGTACGGGCCGTGCCACCGGAGTGCCCCGGCGGCGCACCCCTTCAGGCAGCCATCGGGACCGGAAGACGATCCCGCGCTATTCCATCGGCACGCCCGCCTGGCGGGCCACCTTCGACCAGCGCTCGATCTCCGCACGGTTGTAGCGGTCGTACTCCTCGGGCGAATTGCCGACCGGCTCCGCTCCCTGGCTGGCGAGTTGCTGGCGCACCTCGGGGTCGGAGAGCGCCCGGCGCACGGCTGCGTTCACCCGATCGACGATCGGTCGCGGAGTACCGGCAGGCGCGAACAGGCCGAAGCCGCTGGAGACATGGAAGTCGCGGAAGCCCGCCTCGATCATCGTCGGCACGTCGGGGGCTGCGGGCGAGCGCTGCAGTCCCGCCTGCGCCAGCATCCGCAGGCGCCCTGCGCGAGCGTGCTCGATCAGCGCCGGCATGCTGGAGAAGATCATGTGCACGTGACCGCCGACCACGTCGGCCGTGGCCGGTCCCACGCCCTTGTAGGGCACCTGGGTGAACGTCACCTTCTCGGCGGCGGCGAGCAACTCCACCGCGAGGTGCGAGGACGTACCCGAGCCGGGCGTGGCGAACAGGAGTTCACCCGGGCGCTTACGCGCGAGCGCCACCAGCGCGCGCACGTCGCGCGCCGGCACCGAAGGGTGCACCGCCAGGGCGTTGGGCACGTCCGCCACCAGCGTGACCGGCGCGAAATCGCGCACCGAATCGTAGGGCATCGACTTGCGCACCGCGGGGTTGATCACGTGCGCGCTGGACACCATCACGAGCGTGTAGCCGTCGGGGGCTGCCTTGGCGGCCAGCGCGGTACCCAGCGTGCTGCCGGCCCCACCCCGGTTGTCGATCACCACCGGTTGGCCGAGGTCCTGTGCCATGCGCGGGGCGATCGCCCGCGCGATGATGTCGGTGTTGCCCCCGGGCGCGAAGGGCACGATCAGCCGGATCTGGCGCTGGGGCCACGCCTGGGCATGGACGGTTGCGTCGAACGCGGCCAGCCCCAGGCCAGCCAGCGCGAGAGTGGACAGGCGCATCGAGCGACCGGGTACAGGGCTGCGCATCGCGATCCTCCTCGGTAGCCGGCTGACCGTCGTGCGCGATCTCGCCGGAAACTCCCCGGGGGACACTATCCCGATTCAACGGCCGCGATGCAACGGGCAGGCGTGCTGGGCGTGCGCGCGGCAGTCGGGCCGCCACGCGCCGGCGTGGCTCCGCGCCCGGCAAGACCCCCCGCATGGGCCCGTGTCGCGCGCAGTGGCGGTGGCCGCCTCGCGGGCCCGGCGCAGCGGCCCACGAGACGGTGCGAGGACCGACAGGGATCGTACGCGGACCGGCGATTGCGGCGGCGCGACGGTACTGCCGCGCGCTGTCCGCACGCGCGCCCGACCGCACCGTCGGATGCGCCGGCCGCCGACGATCAGACCGCCCGGATCACCGCCGCGAGGCAGGCGCCCGGCGCCGCCTGGTGCTCGGCGCCGCCGGAGATGAACGCACGGGTCGTGCCCAGTACCGCGCCGACCACGCCACTGGCCGCCGCGCGCAGCTGCTTGTCGGCCGGCAGTTCGCTCGACAGCACCGTGGTGCGTGCGCCACGCAGCCGGCCGCCGGCCGCGATGCCCGCCTTGAAGAACACCGCGTGCAGGCTTCCGGGGTCCCCGGCCAGCGTCGAGAGCGCCGCACTGTCGAGAAGGTCGCGCAGCACCGTGGTCGACGCGCGCCAGCGGGGGTCGCCCCCCGGCCGATGCCCGATCACCACCGCCTCGCAGCACTCGGTCTCCGTCCCCGAGAAGGACAGCGTACGCGAGCCGTGCAGCGAGCCTTCGGCGCACAGCCGGGACGCATCGATCGGCCCGCGCGGGATCTCGCCCAGCGCGATCGCGGCACCCAGGGCGGCCGCGCCGCGCGATGCCCCGGTCGAGCCCACGTGGCGGCGCTGCGCCGCGTCCAGGGTCACCGTCGTGCCCGGCATCAGGACAGGGCTCTTGATGAGCACGAACGACACCGACTTCGAGTCCAGCCCGGCCTCGCGCATCGCCGCGCGCACCGCGCGCTCGGCCGCCTGCACATGGTGCGGCCCGGCACGATCGCGCATGGCCACCGGTGCGCTGCGCGCCTGCCCGATTGCCAACCCCTCGGCCCCTGCCTCGCCTCGAAGCGACGCCGCCTTCGCGCGCGCATCCGGTCGCAGCGAGGCGAACAGCCATCCGCCCGGGGTGATCACGCCCTCGCAGCCCACGGAGAGGATCTCCAGGGTGCGCGCGGCAAGCGCCTCGCCGCCGGCGCGCCGCAACTCCACCCCGATGCACGCGCTGGCGAGTTCGCGCGAGGCGTCGTTGAGCGTCGCGGTCCCCTCCACCTTCGCGACGACCGCCAGCTGCAGCACCCGCGCGAGAGGCAGCGCGCGCAAGGCGTCGCGCACGCCGCTCGCATCGCCGGCGCTGGCCATCTCGAACGGGATGATCCGCACCTCCCGGGACGGCTGTCCCGCGATCGCCGTGTCCGTCGTGCGCCGCGAACCGGCGGGCTGCCCGTGCACCCGCGCGGCATCGGCCGCGCGCCCTCGTCCTGCCATGATGGTCTCCTTCGCCTCGTCGGGCCACTGCATCGGCCCGGCACGGCGCGCACGCCGCCGCCCGGCTCGCGGGCCTCCCCTGCAGCCGCGGCGCGGCGCACGAGGGACTCGGCTACCCCGGGTACCGCGCCAGTGCCCTGCCGCACGGACCTGCGCACCGGGTGCACGCGACCCAGCGGCGCCCGGTGCCTGAACCCGCGCGCCTGCAGCGTGATCACAGCGCGGCGCGACGCCCGATCGCCCGTGCACGATATCATCGAAGGCCTTCCAGAACGACCCGGACGCCCTGCCCATGACCGCCGCTCGTACCGCACTGCTCGTTCGAGGCGCCCGCGTGCTCGACCTCGACGGCAACCTCGACGACCCGCGAACGGCCGATCTCCTCTGCGTCGACGGACGCATCCATGCGGTGGGCGAGGCGCTGGTCCCGCCGACCGACGCGCGGGTGATCGACGCACGGGGGCTGCTGGCCGTGCCCGGCTTCGTCAACTCGCACTACCACTCGCATGATGTCCTCGCCAAGGGCCTGTTCGAGGACCTGGCGCTCGAGCACTGGGGCGTGATGGCCGGACCGCTGGCCTCGAAGCGGTCGCTCGAGGAAGTCCGCGCGCGCACGCTCGCCGGCGCGCTCGAGTGCCTGCACAACGGCATCACCACCGTGCAGGACATGAGCAGTTTCGCGCCGATGGACGACGCGGTGCTCGACACGATCGTCGCCGCATACGCCGAGGCCGGCATCCGCGTCGTGCTGTCGGTGACCGTGCGGGATCGCTCCCAGCTCGAGACCATCCCCTGGATCGCCGAACTGGCTCCTCCCGCCCTGCATGCCATCATCGGGGCCGGGCGGGACGACCCGGCCGAACAGATGCGCTTCGTCGCGGCCGCCATCGACCGGCACGGCGACCGCGACGGAATGCTGCGCTGGGCGCTGTCGCCCTCGGCACCGCAACGCTGCTCCACCGGACTGCTGGAGGCGGTGGCCGAGCTGTCGGCCGCGCGCGACCTCCCGGTCTACACGCATGTCTACGAAACCCGCACCCAGCGGGTGTTCGCCCGCCAGGCGCTGCCCGCGCACGGCGGCTCGGCGGTGCGGCTGCTCGCCGACACCGGCGTGCTGGGCCCGCGCGCGAGCCTCGCCCACGCGATCTGGCTGGAGGATGACGAGATCGCCCTCGTTGCCGAGCGCGGCGCCGGCGTGGTGCTCAACATGCTGAGCAACCTCAAGCTCAAGAGCGGCGTGGCGCCGATGCTCGACTACCGCGCGCGCGGGGTGAACATCGCGCTGGGCTGCGACAACTGCAGCTGCAGCGACGCGCAGAGCATGCTGCAGGTGATGAAGCTCTACTGCCTGCTGGCTGCGATCAGCACGCCTGATCGCAGCGGCGTCACCGCCGCCGAGGCGCTGCGCGCAGCCACGCTGGGCGGGGCGCGCGCGGCCGGCCTGCACGGACAGCTGGGCGCGCTTCGACCGGGGCAGCGCGCGGACTTCACGCTCGTCGATCTCGCCGACCCTGCCTACGTGCCGCTCAACAGTGCCGTGCGCCAGCTTGTCTATTCCGACGGCGGCCGCGCGATCCGCACCGTGGTGGTCGATGGCGAGGTCGTCATCGACCAGGGGCGCAGCACCCGCGTGGACGAGGCGGCCCTGCGCGAACAGATCGCCGGACTGATGCCGGCCGTTCGGCACAACGTCCACGCCCTTCACCAGGGCTATCTGCAGGTACGCCCGCACCTCGACGAGGTGCAGCGTCGGGCCTGGACCGAACCGGTCGCGGTGCATCGGCACATCGGGCTGCCGCGCGGCTGAGGCACGATCCTTCCGGTCCACCTTCCCCTCCCCCGGCCGCCCTCCCGCGCGCCCCAGCCTCCCGGAGTTCCCCGCAATGACCGTCCACGTGATTGCCTACGACACCGCCAACCCCGGCGACACCAGCGATCTCGCGCGCCAGCTGGCCGTGTTTCCGCCGGAGCGGATCCGCCGCCTCGCGCTGCTGGTCAAGACCGAGGGCAACTCCGAGGTCAACGATTTCTCGCGCGAGTACGCACTGCTCGCCGCCACCGCCACGCTGGAACGCCACGGCGGCGAGGCCCTGGTCGGCCGCTCGACCTTCCTGATCTCCACCGGCTGCGAGGGTGCGATGACACCCTTCGGCTACCTGTTCATCGATATCGACGATCCGCGCGCAACGCCCTCGCCGGCCGGCCGGGCGCTGGCCTTCGGCTGCGCGCGCAGCCGCTCGCTCACGCCCGAGGAGATCGGCACGCCGGCCCACGCGCACATCGTGGCCGACACCGTGCGCGCGGCCATGCGCGAGGCGCAGGTCGGTGCCGAGGACGTCGCGCTGGTGATCGTGAAGACGCCGGTCACCAGCCACATTCCCGCCACGGCGGGCGCGGTACGCAACACCCGCGTGACCTCGGCGCATTCCAAGGCGGTCGGCGCGCTGGGCGCCGGGCTCGCGCTGGGCGAGGTGCCCGAGGCGCGCCTCGTGCGCGAGGCCTTCGACACCGACCACACGCTCCATGCGAAACGGGCGATGGTGTTCTCCGGCTCGGAACTCGACTGCGTGGAGATCATGCTGCTGGCCAACCGCCCCGGCGCGGCGGGCGAACTCACCGTCCATACCGGGTTCCTGAAGGACGTGCTCGATGCGGGCGGTCTGCGCGCGCTGTTCGCCTCCGCCGGGTGCCGCATCGGCGAGGACGGCATGCTCGCCGACCCGCAGAAGGTGGTGGCCACCCTGATCAAGTCGGGGGCGGCGCCGGATGGACGGGTGCGCGGGCTGCGTACCACGATGAAGAGCAGCCACCTGGACATGGACAAGCATGTACGCGCCACGATGAGCGGCGTGGCCGGCTCCATCCTCGGTCACGCGCGCATCTTCATCTCGGCCAACACGGTGCACCAGGCACCGCCCGGCGGCGGCCTGTGCGCCTGCATCGTTCGCGGAGGCCACTGACATGGGCACGCTGCGCATCCTCGCCGAACGTGACGTGCGCGCGGTGCTCGACACCGCCACCGCGCTCGACATCGCCCGACGCACGCTCGTCGATCAGGCCGCGGGCGGCAGCCGACTTTCAACGCCCTCGGCGATGGTGCTCGATGCGAGCGGACTCGGTGGCCCGAAGTTCAAGTTCAAGGCGGCCGCCGTGAGTCACCTGGGCGCCTCGGGCATCCGGCTGCTCGCGCACCCCGCGCCCACGCCGATGACCACCGCCAACTACACCGCGGTCTACCGGCACGGCGGCTACGAGATGGCCGGACTGGTCTCGGACCACTGGCTGAGCCGCCTGCGCACCGCCGCCTTCGGCGCGGTCACCGCGCAGGCGCTGGTGCGCCCGGGTCCGCTCGTCGTCTCGCTGTTCGGCACCGGCGGCATCTCCGCGGAGATCGTGCCGATGCTCGCGCATGCGCTGCCGATGACCGAACTGCGCGTGACCTCCCGCCGGGCCGAGAGCATGGCCGCCTTCGTCGAAGCCCATGCCGCGACGCTCGCCTGCCCGATGCGCGCCGAGCCCGATGCGCGGCGCGCCACGGACGGCGCGGGCCTGGTGATCACGCTCACCGAGTCGCCCTCGCCGCTGATCCTCCCGGGCATGCTGGCCCCCGGCGCCGTGGTGTGCTCGATGGGCAGCTACAACGAGGTCGATTTCGCGGTGCTCGCGCAGTGCGATCGCTTCGTGGTCGACGACATCGACTTCGCCTCCGAGATGGGCGACGGGGGCGCCTGGATCCGCCAGGGCCACCTCAGCCGCGAGGCCTTTGCGCAGCGCGTGCAGGCACTCGCCTGCCAGGTACTCGCCGGAGAGAAACCCGGCCGCACCGCGGATACCGATCGCGTGATGGCGCTGGTGCAGGGCATGGCGATCGGCGACGTGGCCTTCGCAGCCCATGCCCTGGCACTCGCGGAAGCGCGCGGGCGGGGTCGAACCGTCGAACTGGACTGAGCTCGCGCCAGGGCGGGGCCACGCACCGCCTTCGCCCCACGACCCTTCGCGGCCGGCTGCGGGGAACCGGACTTCGCGACAGGGAGCCTCCGCGGGCAAGGCTCCGCGTCGCGGACCCGGGGTCGGAGGCGCAGGCGCCGCTACCCGCCCGGTTTGCCCGCGCCCGCAGGTCCTGCGCGCCCATGCCGCGCCCCGGTGCCGCCGCTTCCTGCTCGCGCTCTCCTCGCCGTCCGCGAGGCGCCCACGCCTCGCGGATGGACCGGCGCAGCCTACTGCTCGATGCGAATGTTGGCGCGCTTGACGATGTCGGTGTAGCGGCTGGTCTCGGCGCGCAGGAACTTGCCGAACTGCGCGGAGTCCATCGGCATCGGGTTCATGCCCTGCTTGGCCAGCCCGGCGCGATAGTCCGGCTGCCCCACGAAGCCCACGATCAGGCGGGAGAGCTGGTCGACCACCGGCTTGGGCACGCCGGCCGGCGCGATGATGCCGTACCAGAGTCGGATATCCAGCCCCGGCACGCCACCCTCGGCGAAGGTCTGCATGTTCGGAAATTCCGGATCACGCTGGCTGCCGGTGACGGCAATGGCCTTGAGCTTGCCCGACTTGAACACCGGGTTCATGCTGGCCATCGAACCGAAGTACATGTTCACGTGCCCGCCCAGCACTGCCGCCATCGCGTCGCCGCCGCCCTTGTACGGCACCGGGGTCATCTTGACGCTGGTGATCAGCGTGAACAGTTCGCCGGCCAGGTGCTGGTTGCCGCCGATCTGGGTCGTCGCGTAGGTCAGCGGCTGCGGCAGCGCGCGACCCCAGGCGATGAACTCCTTCAGGTTGTTCGCCGGCACGCTGGGGTGGATGCCCATGCCCAGTTCGGCCACCGACATCGCGGCGATCGGGGTGAAATCGCGGATCGCGTCGTAGGGCAGCTTCATCAGGCTGCCGGCGATCGCGTGCGTGGTGAGGATGGAGAGCATCGTGTGCCCGTCCGGGTTGGCGCGAGCGACGTACTCGGTGCCGATCCGGCCATCCGCCCCCGGGCGGTTGTCCACCAGCACCGGTTGCTTGAGCGCATCGCTCAGTCGCGGTGCGAGCAGACGAGCCGAGACATCCGACGAGCCGCCGGAGTAGGGCACCACGATGCGCAGCGGGCGCTGCGGGAAGGTCGGGGCCTGGGCTTGGGCATGGGCAGCGACCGCGGCAAGACCCGACAGCAGGCCGGCGGCGACCAGCCCGCCGGCGAGAACAGTAGTGCGATGCATGAAGGACTTCTCCCTGGAGGATGGTTCAACGACAACGGTGTCCGAGCGTGATGCAAGAAGCGTGCCGCGCAGCAGGCCAACCCGTCCTGGATGCGGGCCTGTCGCGTGCACCCCACCCACCCCGGCCTGCGTGCTCACGCGGCCGACCGCAACGGCGGGGCCAACGGCAGCGGCGGCAGGCAGGTTTCGGCTGCCACCGCCAGCGCGAGCACCCTGTCCTCGTGGCCCCGGGGCGCCATCAGGTGCAACCCGGCCGGCACGCCGGCGTCGGGGTACAGGCCCATGGGCAGGGTCAGTGCACAGGCATCCACGGCATTGGCCGCCCGAACGAAGCAGTTGCGGTGCGGGTCCACCGGCACGCGCCGCCCGCCGATGTCCACCTCCACCGCCTCGATCGGCGGGGCGGCGAACGGCCAGGTCGGTGTGATCACGGCGCTCGCCCCTGCGCGAGCGAGACCCGCCGCCAGGCCTTCGCCCAGCCGGGCGGCGGCCGCGCGGGCGTGCTCCACGGCCCCGGTCGCCAGCGCACCGGCCGCCGCGGCGCGCGCGCGCAGGCCCTCGCTCGCGCGCGAGAGGTCCATCGTGGCCAGCGCCGCCCCACTCTCGGCAAGCGAGAGGATGCCGGCCGCCCGCTCGCCCTCGAGCCAGCCCGGGATGTCCATATCGATCAGGTCGAAGCCTGTCCTCGAGAGCCGCTCGCACGCGGCTGCGAACAGTGCCCGCGTGGCCTCGTCGCACATCGTGTCGACCAGCATGCGCGGCACGAGCAGCCTGCGCGCCCCGTCCGGCGCCTCGGGCGGGGCGACAGGCCGGTAGTCGGCCTCGCGCAGCGCCTGCCAGGCCATCCGGACGTCATCGGCGCTGGAGGCCATCAGGCCGACGCTGGTCAGGCTGGGCGTGTAATTGGCCTTGCCCGCAAGCGACAGGCCACCGATGCCGGGCATGAAACCCACGACGCCGCAGTGGCAGGCCGGGTTGCGAACCGACCCGCCGCTGTCGGTGCCGAGATGCACCTGCGCGAAACCCAGCGCCGCAGCCACGCCCGCACCCGTGGACGAACCCCCTGCCGTGCGCTCGGCCGCCCAGGGATTCAGTCCCATCGGCTCGAACGGGTTGGTGACCCCGTACATCGCCAGTTCCGACAAGGTGGTGGACCCGACCACCAGCGCGCCGGCCGCCCGCGCGCGGGCCACCACCCCGGCGTCGTGCGTGGCGCGGCGCCCCGCGAACAGGGCCGAGCCCTCGGTCCACGGCAGGCCCGCCACCGGGATGTTGCCCTTCACGGTGAACAGCACGCCGTGCAGCGGTCCGCGCGGCTGGCCACGCGAGGCCTCGGCCTGCCGTGCGCTCGCCTCGGCCGCGAGCGCGTCGTCCCCGACCCGATGCGAGATCGCCCGCCAGCGGCTGTTGAGCCGCGCGATCCGCTCGCTCGCCCGCTCGAGCAGCGCCGGCACGGTGCAGTGGCCCTGGGCGAGTTGCAGGGCCCAGTTCGCGAGGCCGGGCAGGATATCGGCGCGCGCGCCGTCGGTGGACTCGGTGGACATTCCGTGAGCGTAGCGCATCGCGCCCACGAAGGTCGCGCAACGGACCGCTGCGCGCGGCTAGAATGCCGCCGCAACACCCTCGCATCCGGAGACCACGATGGCGACTCGGAAGACGAAGACCACGGCCAGCCCGCGGAGCAGCGGCACTCGCCCCCGGACGCCCACCGCCCACGAACCCGTGGTGCGGCGGATGGAGGAGCAGCGCTGGCTGATCGACAACACCATCCGTGCCGTCGGCATCGAGTGGGACCAGCCGCGGCTCAACAGCTATGCCACCGCCTGCGGTCCGCTGGCGACCGGCGACCTCAACGCGGTGCGCGCCCGCGTCCAGAAGTACGCCGACATCACCCCCGCGTTCGAGGCAGTGGCGCGGCGGCGCGAGGCTGCCGCCCGCGCAGCCGACGCGCAGGGCCATCGGGTCAGCGCGCGCGAGAACTACTTCATCGCCTCGGTGTTCTGGGCCGCCTCGCAGTGGACCCTGCTCGCCAACGACGACCACAACCACCACAACAACCAGCGCAAGCGGGATGCCTACCTCGCCTACGCGAAGCTGGCCGACCACACGGTCGAGGCCGCGTGGATCCCCCTGCCCGGGGGCAAGCGCATCCCCGGGTGGCTGCATCTGCCCTACGGCTATCGGGGCGGGAAGATACCGGCGATCGTGTCGATCCCGGGCATGGACGGCTTCAAGGAGGCGAACGTCGCGCTCTACGGCGACCGCTGGCTGTCGCGCGGCATCGCGGTACTGGTGATCGAGGGCCCGGGGCAGTACGAGAGCGCGCTCCTGGGCGTGCCGTTCACCATGACCGCGTGGGCGCAGGCAGGCCGCGCGGCCTGGGCGTGGCTGGCCGCGCGCGAGGAGATCGATCCGACCCGCATCGGCCTGCTGGGCAACAGTTTCGGCTCGTTCTTCGCCACGGTGGCGGCAGGAGCCGAATCGCGCTATCGGGCGGTGGCGGTGAGCGCGATCTGCCTGGAACCCCACGGGGAGACCATCTTCCAGAAGGCCTCGCCCACCTTCAAGCACCGCTTCATGTACATGAGCGGCATGACCGACGAGGCCCGCTTCGACCGCATGCGACGCAGCATGGTGCTCGCACCCTCGGCCGCGCGCATCCGCGCGCCCTATCTGTGCGTGGCGGGCGAGCGCGACGAACTGTGCCCGATCGAGTGGGCCGATCGGCTGATGACCCAGTTGCGCGGCCCCCGGCAACTGGTGGTCTACCAGGAGTCGCGTCACTCGGTGGGCGCCGTGCCCTCGACCGTGCTCGGACCGCACCCCGCGACCCTGGTGGCCGACTGGATGCTCGATCGCCTGCGCGGGTTGCCGATGGAGGGCGGACGCTGGTTGGTCGAGTCGAACGGCAACGTGATGAGGGCGGGACTCTGAGGGGCGTCCGCTCGCCGCCGCGAGCACCGGGTCGCGGCCGATCCCCCACCCGGCCACCCGGCGCGCCCGGGTGAGGTCCGGCCCCATGGCCGGATCGCAACGCTTCGCGCGGCACCACCGGCTTCTCCTGTTCCCGTCGATTGCGATAGTGTCTGCCTTCACCAGGCACTCGGAGCCCCACGCAGGGCTCCGTACCGGAGGAGACATGGACCGAACGCGAACCCGTCAACGCCGGGCAGCCGTGCTCGCCGTGCTGCTGGCCGCCGCGCTCGCAGCGCCGCCGTCGCAGGCCCAGCCCTGGCCCACGCGCCCGGTGCGGCTGGTGGTCCCGCAGTCGCCGGGCGCCTCGACCGACCTGATCGCCCGCGTGCTGGCCACGCGCCTCGGGGAGGCACTCGGCCAGCAGGTCGTGGTGGACAACCGACCGGGGGCGGGGAGCATCCTCGGCACACGCCTGGTGATCGACGCCGAGCCCGACGGGCATACGCTGCTGGTGGTGGCGGCATCGATCACGATCAACCCCAGCCTGCACCGCAAGCCGCCCTTCGACACCGTGCGCGACCTCGCGCCGATCACGCAGTTGTCGGTGTACCCGAACCTGCTGGTGGTGCACCCTTCGGTTCAGGCGACTTCGGTGCAGACGTTGATCGCGCTCGCCCGGCGGCCCGGGGTATCGCTCAACTATGGCTCCAGCGGTACCGGCACCGGCACGCACCTGTCCGCCGAACTCTTCCGGCACCTGACGGGCGTTGCCCTGACCCACGTGCCCTACAAGGGCGGTGGCCCCTCGGTGCAGGCCCTGCTCGGTGGCGAGGTTCAGCTGGCCTTCGTCACCCTGCCCTCGGTCCTGCCGTACGTGCGCTCGGGCAAGCTGCGTGCGCTCGCCGTGACCACCGGTGAGCGCTCGGCCGTGCTGCCGGACGTCCCCACCGTCGCCGAGGGCGGTGTCGCAGGCTACGAGCACCGCCAGTGGAACGGGTTTCTGGCACCGGTCCGCACGCCGCGCGCGATCATCGATCGGCTACACCGCGAGGCCGCCCGCATCGTGCAGTCGCGCGACATCCGCGAACTGCTCGCGCGCGAGGGCGCGGAGCCGGTGGGCAACTCGCCCGAGGCCTTCGCCGCGATGCTCAAGGCTGAGACGGCGCGCATGGCCACGGTGATCCGCGCGGCCGGCATCCAGGCC
This sequence comes from uncultured Pseudomonadota bacterium, assembly GCA_903831455.1. Lineage (GTDB taxonomy): Bacteria > Pseudomonadota > Gammaproteobacteria > Burkholderiales > CAIKXV01 > CAIKXV01. The sequence continues at coordinate 50,402 of CAIKXV010000044.1, forward strand.
GACTGACGCAGGCGCGACATCGGTCCCCGATCGGGGACCCATCGGGGACGAACCGGGAACGAACTGGGGCCAAGCGGGGCCGATCGCGGGCGGGTCGGGGACCGGCTGCGGGCCGTAACCACCCCACGAGCGGCCGTGGTCACTGCCCACGGCAGCCCCCTGCGGCGCAGCGTATGATGGGCTGGCCCTGCCGATCACCCCTGCGCGATGAACGAATCCTCCGGCCCCCTCGCCCCCGTCGTCGACCGCGTCGAGATGCAGTCGCCGCCGCCGTCGCTGGTCACGCTGACCCATGTCACCTACGGGTTGCATGCGGTAGGGCTCGCGGCGGGCGCCTTCAGCGCGTTGACGATCATCGGCGCATTCATCTTCGGCTGGCCATCGATCCTCGCCGTCATCATCAATTACGTGACACGCAACGAGGCACGCGGCACCTGGCTCGAATCGCATCTTCGCTGGCAGATCCGCACCTTCTGGTTCGCGGTGCTCTGGGTGAGCCTGGTCGTCGTCCTGGGATTCGCGCTCACCTTCACCTCCTTGCTGATCAGCTCCGCCATCCTGTCGGCCGGGCCTTTCGCCTTCGGCATGGTGACCGGCGGCGCCATCCTGTGGATCGGGCTGTTCGCCCTCGGCATCTGGGCGACCTACCGGATCGTCCGCGGCTGGATGGCGCTCAACAAGGGCCGCGCGCTGCCCACGTCTCGGTGAAGCCCCGCTCCCGTCTCCCCGCTGCCCTGCCCGCCCGCACATGATCGCCGCCCCACCCATCGCCCCGTGGCTCACGCTCGGCTACGTGATCCCGCACCTCACGACCGACCTGGACGCCTACCAGTTCTACCGGATCGCCCCCGAGGGCATGATGCTGGTGACCACCGGCCTCGACCTTGCCGAATACAGCCTCGCCGCGGTCGAGCGCGAACTGCCGGTGCTGCATGCGCGGTGGTCGCTGCTCGCGGCGCGCCCGGTCGACCGGATCGCGCTGAGCGGCGTGCCGGTGGCCTCGGTGCTGGGCCGGTCGCGGATGCGAGCGCTGCTGGCCGACGCGCAGTCGCGCACCGGCCTGCCCTGCGACACCGATCTCGAGGCGCACATCGCCGCGTTGAAACACCTGGGCGCGCGCCGCATCGCGCTGGCGAGTCGCTGGCCTGGCGCGGTGAACGACGCGCTGGCCGCCTACCTTCTCGAAGCCGGCATCGAGGTGATCGCCCGTCGGTCCCGCGGCCGATCGCTCGACCAGAACAAGGCGGCCGGACCTGCGGCAGACCACCAGCTCGCGCTCGACCTCGGGCGCGAGGTGCTGGCCGCGACCCCGGGCGCCGAGGCGCTGCTGCTGCCGGGCGGCCTGTGGTTCGCCATCCACGCCGTGCCCATCCTGGAGGCCGAGTTCGGCGTTCCCGTCCTCACCAACATCGCCTCGACGACCTGGGCTGCGCTGGACGCCGCGCCCCGGCCGCTGGTGCAGCGGCCCGATCCGCGGTGGGGGCGGCTGCTCGCGAGCGTGTGACGCCTGCCGATCGCAGGACTTCGCACGCTCGCCTTCGCGCACGCCATCGCGCGGGCACGCCCCCGGGCGTCTGCATCCGCATGCGCCCCGCCTCGCTTCCGACGCGGGTGCGACGCGGGTGCGACGCGAACTCCCCGCGCGCCCGGCGCGTCGGTAGCGTGGACGCGCAATGCAGACGTTTGTAGTATGGCCCCGAGGCTGGACATCGCGCATGCGGTCAGCCCGAAAACCAGGAGACCCGACATGCCCCGACTGCAGCCCCTGCCCGTGGGCGCCGCACCCGAACTGAAGGAGACGTTCGAGAAGCACGGCGCCGCCCACGGCTACATCCCCAACAGCCAGCTGATCATGCAGCGCCGGCCGAAGCTGGTGCTCGCGGTGCGCGCGCTGTCGCAGGCGGTGTTCGATCCCGCCGGCACGGTGAGCATCCCCTTCAAGCGCCTGCTCGGCTACGTCGTCGCCCGCACGCACGGCTGCCATTATTGAATGGCCCACAATGCTGGGGGGTCTCTCCAGCAAGGCGTCCCTGCCGACAAGCTCGCGCAGGTGTGGGAGTTCCGCACGAGCGATCTCTTCCCCGAGGCCGAGAAGGTCGCCCTCGAATACGCGATCGCCTCGGCCTCGCAGCCCAACGACGTGACCGACGAACTGTTCGATCGGCTGCGCCAGCACTGGGACGACGGGCAGATCGTCGAGATCACCGCGCTCGTGTCGTTCTTCGGGTTCATGAACCGCTGGAATGACTCGCTCGCCACGCCGCTGGAGGACGAGCCGGCTGCGGTCGCCGAGCAACACATCACCGACCACGGCTGGCAACTCGGCAAGCACGCGCCGGGGCGCTGAGGCGGGCCGAAGCACTCGCGGCCGCGGGCGCCCCCCCACGGCCGCATTCGATGCGCCGTCATGCCGGACGGCTTGCGCGGATCGTCCGGCCGGTTCCCGGCCGTGACGGCCGCTCGCCTCAGTCCGCCTTCATGCCGGACTGCTTCACCAGTCGCGCGTAGAGGGCCAGTTCCGCCTTCATGAACTCGGCGAAGGCCTCGGGCGTGCTGGGCGTGGCGTCGGCGCCCTGGGTGAGCAGCCACGCGCGGAAGTCCGGCTGCCCGAGGATGCGCACCACCTGCGCGTTGAGCGTCTGCACGATGGGCGCCGGCACGCCGGCCGGCATCATCATGCCGTGCCAGGTGATTGCCTCGAACCCCGGGAACCCCGACTCGGCGACCGTGGGGATGTCCGGCACCGCAGCCGAGCGCACCGCGGAGGTGACCGCGAGCGGCCTCAGGCGTCCGTTGCGCACGAACGGAAGGGTCGACCCCATGCTCGCGAACATGAGTTGCGTCTCGCCGGACATGAGCGCCCCGAGCGCGGGGGAACTGCCCTTGTAGGGGACGTGGGTCATGCGCACCTTCGCCGCGTCCGAGAACATCACCCCGGCGAGCTGGGCGGGCGTGCCGCTGCCCGAGGACCCGAAATTGAGTTCGCTCGGGCGAGCGCGGGCGAGCGCGACCAGTTCCTTCACCGATCGTGCCGGCAGCGAGGGGTGCACCACGAGGATGTTCGGAAAGGACGTGAGGCGGGAGACCGGCGTGAAGTCGCGGATCGCGTCGTAGGGCAGCTTCGCGTGCAGGTTGGGGTTGATCGCGTTCGTGGTGTTCGACCCCATGAACAGCGTGTAGCCGTCGGGCGCCGAACGTGCGGCGGCCTCGGCGCCGACGATGGTGCCCGCGCCGGGCCGGTTGTCGATCACGACCGTGTAGCCCGGCACCTCCGAGAGTTTCTGCGCGACCGATCGGGCCACGAGATCGGCGCCCCCGCCCGGCGGGAACGGCACGATGTAGCGCAGCGGTCGGGTCGGATAGCCCTGCCCGAGAACCGTCCCGGCGGCGAGCAGCAGCATCACGCCGACCGCGCCGGCCGCGGCGCCCGACCACGCCCCGGCCTCGCGCGCCGGCAGACGGGCTGCCAGGGGGCGCAGCCGCCGCGTATCCGCCGCCCCGTTCACGCGGCAGGCACCCCGTGAATGGAACGCGAAGCGCGACCCACCGGACCGCATGCCCGTACCCGCGATGGACGACCGCTGCATCAGACCCTCCTCCCGTAGACGGCTGCGCTCAAGCCATCCTGCCCGCGCGCTCATTCGCGTTCAATGCCGGCCTCGGCAATCAGCCGCCCGAACAGCGCGTGCTCGCGCCGCGCGTAGGCCACCAGCTCCGCGGGGCCGGTGGTGGTCACGTCCAGACCGAGTTCGCCCAGCCGCCGCCGCGACTCGGTCGAGCCGAGCACGGTGGCCGCGTCGCGATGCAGCTGCTCGACCCGCGCGGCAGGCAATCCCGCAGGCCCGTAGAGCGCGAGCCAGCTCGTCAGCTCGAAACCCGGATACGTGGCCGCGATCGGCGCGACCCCGGGCAGCGCGGGGATCATCGCGGGGGACGTGACGCCGAGCGCTCGCATCTTGCCCGCCTGCACCAGCGGCAGCGTGCCGAGAACGCTGTTGAACTGCACCGGCACTTCCCCCGACACCAGATCGGCGACCGCCTGGGACGAACCCTTGTAGGGCACGTGCAGCAGGCGGATGCCCGCGCGCGACTCGAGCAGCAACATGGCCAGATGCTGTACGCCACCGGTGCCGGAGGTGGCATAGGACAGCTTGCCGGGGTGCCGTCGCGCGAGCGCCACGAACTCCTGCAGGCTGCGCGCCGGCAG
>CAIKXV010000045.1 GCA_903831455.1 uncultured Pseudomonadota bacterium
ACCGCGGGATAGTCGCCGCCGTCGTAGCTCGCCTCCTGTTCGTAGGGCACCAGGCGACCGATGGGCCAGGGCATGTCCTCGGGACGGATCAGGTTGCGACGTCGCACGTCGGCCGGGTCCAGGCCGAGGTCGGACGCCATCAGGTCGATCAGGCGCTCGCGGAAGAAGTTGGCCTCGTAGCGACCCGGGCCCCGGTAGGTGCCGGTCGGCGTGCGGTGGCTCAGCACGGCCAGCAGTTCGCAGGTGTAATCGGGAATGTCGTAGGGGCCCGGGAGGAAACTGCCCGCCTTTGCCGGCGCGATCACGCCCGTGGTGCGAACCCACGCACCCATGTCCGCCACCACGCGTCCGCGCAGCGCGAGGATGCGTCCGTCCTCGCGGGCGGCGATTTCCAGTTCGCACTCCATCTCGCGGGCGTGGTTCATGGCGAGCAGGTTCTCGCGGCGATCCTCGATCCACTTCACCGGCCGGCCGCACAGGCGGGCAGCCGCCGGGATCAGCAGGTCCTCCGGATAGAACTCGCCGCGCGCGCCGAAGCTGCCACCGACATCCAGTTCGACGAGATCGACCTGCTCGCGGGCGAGGCCGAGCATCCGGGCGAGCGTGTCGCGGGCGAAGTGCGGGGACTTGGCGGCACCCCAGACGGTCAGTCGATGCGCCGAGGCGTCCCAGCGCGCCGACAGCCCGCGCGTCTCGAGGGGCACCGAGGAGTGCCGGTGGCATCGGAAGCGTTCGCGACGGGTGTAGGCGGCCCGCGCGAATGCGGCCGCGGCGTCCCCCCGACCCGCGCTCCAGCGTGCGGCGATGTTGTCGGGCGCGGAGTCGTGCACCGATGCGTGGACGGCGAGGGCGGCGGTGATGTCGGCGACGACCGGGAGCGGATCGAGGTCGAGTTCGACGCGGTCGGCTGCGTCCTCGGCGAGGGCGCGCGAGGTGGCGAGCACCACGGCCACCGGCTCGCCGACGTAACGCACCCGGTCGCCGGCGATCGGGGGCTGCAGGCAGCGCTCCAGCCCCGGCAGCGCGCCGCCGCGCAGCGGGATCGGCTGCAGCCAGGGGGCAAAGTCGGCGGCGGCATACACCGCGATCACGCCGGGCATGCGCAGCGCGTCCTGCGCGCGCACCGCGCGCAGTCGAGCCGCGGCGATCGGGCTGCGCACCACCACCGCATGGACCTGGCCGGGATGGTCGAGGTCGGCGACATAGCAGCCGCGGCCGGTGAGGAAGCGCTCGTCCTCGCGCCGTGCAAGGGGGCGGCCGGTCAGCGGCGGAGCATGGGGCTCCAGCCGGGACCAGGCCGGCGCGGGCAGGCTCATGCGACCTCGACCGGGGCGATCAGCCGCCGGCGCGGCGGCGTGCGCCCGGGGCCTTGCCCGCGGGGCGTTGCCCGCGCTTGGACCGGGCGCGGGCAGGCCCGGCGGTCTTGCGGGCGGTGCGCGGCCCGGTCGGGGCGGAGGGCGTGCGGCGGGCCGACGACCCTGCTTGCTGCGAGCGGGTGGCGGGAGCCTCGTCCGGATCGGGGAAGGCGGTGGACTGGCTGGTGAGGTAGGTGGCCGAGCCACCGATGTCCTGCTCGATGGCCTGGCGGGTGGCTCGTGCATCCCCACGCCGCAGCGCGGCGATCACGCGGTCGTGGCCGCTGGCATCCCACGGGGTGGCCGGGGCGGCGAGCGAGAAATACATGAACGGCCCCGCCCGCAGCCACAGCGATTCGATGAGCGGGGGCAGCACCTCCGACTCCGAGGCTGCGTACAGCGTGAAGTGGAAGGCCTGGTTCAGGCGCAGGCAGGCGAGGATGTCGCGGTCGGCGATGGCCCGGTGCAGGCGTTCGTTGATGCGCTGCAGTTCGGGCAACAGGCGCGGGGCCGCGTTGCGGCAGGCCATCTCGGCGGCCATGCCCTCCAGGGCCTTGCGCGCGCGGGTGATCTCGACGAAACGACGGGGTGTCATGCGTCCCACCGCGACCGAGCCGCTCGGCAGGGTCTCGAGCACGCCGGAGGCGATCAGCTGCCCGAGCGCGCCGCGCACCGGCATCGGCGAGGTGCCCAGCTGGTGGGCGAGCTGGCGCAAGGAGAGCATCTGACCGGGCACGAACTGCCCGGCCATCAGCGCGGTGCGCAGCCGTTGCGAGACCTCCGCCTGCAACTCGCCGCGGGGCCGCGCCCGCGCGCCACGCGGGCGAGCGGGCGGCACCGATGCCGAAGGCTGGAGCGTGGGGAAGGCCGCCGTGCTCCGGGCGGCGCGGGGACGGCTTCGGGCTGCGCTCATGCGCGCGAGTCTGCGCAGGGGCGTCAGTCGCTGTCAAGCCGGCGCCCGGTGCGAGGGCGCGCACCCGGTCGGGCGCCCGGCGCACGGCTTGACCCGCGGCCAGCCTGTGATCACACTCGCCGCCTGCCGATGCCGGGCCCGCGCGATGGTGCCCGCGAGCCGTGCGTCGACCGCCCCGACTGCTAGGATTCCCGCCCATGGCAACCGCCCCCGACGCCCGACCGATCCCCCCTTCGCAGTGGGCCGGGCTCACGATCGCGGTGGTCGGCGGCGACCGGCGCGAACAGGAGATCGCCCGTCTGGCCGCCGGCACCGGCGCCCGGGTGCGGGCCTGGGGCTTCCCGTGGCCGGAGGGTGGCATCACGGGGGTGGAGCATGCGGACGGGGCTGCGCAGGCCCTGCGCGGGGCGAGGATCGCGCTGTTCCCGATCCCGGGCATCTCCGCCTCCGGTGCGCTGTTCGCCCCCTCGGCCCCGGAGCCCATCGTGCCCGACCGCGAGATGCTCGCGGCGATGGCGCCGCGTGCGCACATCATCCTCGGCTGGGCCGACTCGCGCCTGAAGGGGCACTGCGAGGCGCTGGGCATCACGCTGCACGAATACGAGTGGGACCAGGACCTGATGCTGCTGCGGGCCCCCGCGATCGTCGAGGGGCTGCTGAAGGTGACCATCGAGAACACCTCGATCACCATCCATCGCGCGCGCGTGGCGGTGGTGGGGCAGGGGTCGATCGGATTCCTGCTCGCGCGCTACATGGTCGCGCTGGGCGCCCGCACGCACGTGTTCGCGCGCAACCCGGTGCAACGCGCCGCGGCCTATGCCGCAGGCGCGGAGGCCCATCCACTCGAGGACCTGCCCGGGCGGGCCACGGACCTCGACATGGTCTTCTCCACCGTGCCCTCGAGGGTGGTCGGCGCCGAGGTGATCGACCGGTTGCCTGCGCATGCCTTCCTCGCCGACCTCGCGGCGCCGCCGGGCGGCATCGACTTCGCGGCGGCCGAGGCCCGGG
>CAIKXV010000046.1 GCA_903831455.1 uncultured Pseudomonadota bacterium
CACGACGCTCTGGGGGTGGATCAGCACCTCGATCCGGTCGGGGGCGGCCCCGAACAGCCAGTGCGCTTCGATCACCTCGAGCGCCTTGTTCATCATCGTCGCGGAATCCACCGAGATCTTGCGCCCCATCACCCAGTTCGGATGGCGGCACGCCTCCTCGGGCGTCACGTCCGCCACCGACTCGGGCGAACGGGTGCGAAACGGCCCGCCCGAAGCGGTGAGCAGCAGTCGACGAACCCCGCACTCCTCCAGCCCCCCGTCCCCGCCCGGTGGCAGGCACTGGAAGATCGCGTTGTGTTCGCTGTCGATCGGCACCAGGCTCGCGCCGTGGCGGTGCAGTTCGCCGATGAACAGCGCGCCGGTCATCACCAGCGCCTCCTTGTTCGCCAGCAGCACGCGGCGGCCGGCGCGTGCCGCGGCCAGCGTGGGTGCGAGCCCCGCAGCACCGACGATGGCCGCCATCACCAGCATGGCGTGGGGATGCGTGGCCACGGCCTCGCAGCCGGCCGCGCCGCAGGCGACCTCGGTGGGCAGTTGCGCGGAGCGCAGCCGGGCCTGCAGCGCGAGGGCCTCGGCCGGATCGGTCACGCTCACCAGTTCGGGGCGGAACTCCACGCACTGGTCGAACAGCCGATCGACCTGGCGTCCGGCGCTCAGCGCAACCGCGCGGAACCGGTCGGGATGCCGGCGCACCAGGTCGAGGGTGTTGATCCCGATCGTGCCGGTGGCCCCGAGGATCGCGATACCGACCCGACCGTCGGCGCCGGATGCAGGCAGGGCAAGCGCGGGGGCCGGGGCGCGCGGGAGACGAGCGGTCATGCGGGCGGGGAACTCAGGTCGCGGAATGCGCCTGAATGTACACGGCCAGGGCAGCCACCGGGAGGGTGGAGGTCAGGGCATCGATGCGGTCGAGCACGCCGCCGTGGCCGGGCAGCAGCGTGCCGCTGTCCTTCACCCCGGCCTGTCGCTTGGCGAGCGACTCGTACAGGTCACCGACGATGGACAGCGCAAGCAGCGTGATGGCCAGCAACCAGCCACCGGTGCCCGCCAGCGGATGCCCTTTTCCGATCAGGAAGCCCTGCAGCAGGGCCACGTACAGGGCCACGGCGATCGCCCCGCCGATGGCGCCCTCGACCGTCTTGCCGGGGCTGATCGAGGGGGCGAGGCGACGACGCCCGAAGGCGCGCCCCGCGAAGTAGGCGCCCGTGTCCGCGATCCACGGGATCGCAAGCAGGCACAGCAGTTGCCACGGGTCCGCGGCGAGCCACACGAGCGCCGCGCCCGACGGTGCCAGCACCAGCCAGCCGCCCGCCATCCCGGACGCGCGCACCCGCGCTCCGGTGGCCAGTTGCAGCGGCGCCACGGCCAGCCACCACAGCGTGGCCAGTCCCCAGCCGAGGGCAAGCCAGGGGAGCGCCGCGTCCACCAGGACGACGAAGCAGGTGGCGGCGACCGCGGCGGCGAGCAGCGCGCCGCGCCCCGGCACGCGCCCGATCAGCCGTGCCCACTCCGCGGCACCCACGGCGAACAGGGCGGCCACGCCGGTCGCCCACAGGGGCGCGGGCGCGAGGAACAGCCCGGCGAGACACACCGCCAGCAGGACGATCGCGGTGATGACGCGCTGGCCGAGCATCACGCGCGCCCGGTCACGGGCGTGGAGCGCACGCCGGGCCGATCGGGTTCAGCGGGCACCCGCAGCCCTGGCCAGTGCCGGCGGGGACTCGCGCGAATCGACTTCGCCCAGCACCTGTTCGCTGGTCTGCCCGAAACGGCGCTCGCGCGAACGGAACGCCTGGAACGCGCGGTCGAGCTGGCCGGCGTCGAAGTCCGGCCATAGCGTCTGCGTGAAGTACAACTCGGTGTACGCCAGCTGCCAGAGCAGGAAGTTGCTGATGCGGGTCTCGCCGCCGGTGCGGATGAACAGGTCCGGCTCGGGCGCGTCGGCCAGCGCGAGGCGGCTCGCGATATCGTCCTCGGTCACCGGCGCCTCTCCGCCGCGCTCGGCGAGCAACCGGTTGACGGCCTGGGTGATGTCCCAGCGCCCCCCGTAGTTCGCCGCGACGGTCAGCGTCATCCGGCGATTGCCGGCGGTGAGCGCCTCGGCCTGCTCGATCAGCCGACGCAACCGCGGCTCGAACCTCGCGGTGTCGCCGACGACCCGGAAACGGATCCCGGTCTCGTGCAGCCGGTCGATCTCCCTCTCGATGGAGCTCGCGAAGAGCTGCATCAGTGCCGACACTTCGGAGGCAGGCCGGCGCCAGTTCTCGCTGCTGAACGCGAACAGGGTGAGGTAGTCGACCCCGGCACGCGCGCAGGATTCGACCGTGGCGCGCACGGCCGCCGTGCCGCGATGGTGCCCGGCGACGCGGGGCAGGTGCCGCTGCCGGGCCCACCTTCCGTTACCGTCCATGATGACGGCGACGTGCCGCGGCACGCCGGCTGAATGCAGCGGGATGACCCCGGAGTCGGACGGTCGCGGCATGGCGGCGCTCAGACGGCCAGCAGTTCCGATTCCTTGACCTGCAGCGCCTTGTCGATCTCCGCGATGAAGCGGTCGGTCAGCTTCTGCACGTCGTCCTGGGCGCGACGCTCGTCGTCCTCGGAGACCTTCTTGTCCTTGAGCAGCGCCTTCAGTTCGGTGTTCGCGTCGCGCCGCACGTTGCGGATCGCCACCCGCGCATTCTCCGCCTCCCCGCGCACGACCTTGATGAGATCGCGACGCCGCTCCTCGGTGAGCGCAGGCATGGGGACGCGGACCAGGTCGCCGACCGTGGCCGGATTCAGCCCCAGGTCGGAATCGCGGATCGCCTTCTCGATCACGGCACCCATCTTCTTCTCCCACGGGGAGATGCCGATGGTGCGCGCGTCGATCAGGGTGAGGTTGGCGACCTGCGCGAGCGGGGTCGGGCTGCCGTAGTAGTCGACCGTGATGTGGTCGAGGATGCCGGTGTGGGCCCGTCCGGTTCGAACCTTGCCGAGATCCGCCTTCAGGGCCTCGAGGCTCTTGTGCATCTTCTGCTCGGCGCTCTTCTTCACTTCCGGAATCATGTCCGTCTCCTGGACTGGAATATCAGGCGTGGACCAGCGTGCCCTCGTCCTCTCCGCACACCACCCGGCGCAGCGCACCGGGCTTGAAGATGCTGAACACGCGGATCGGCAGGCTCTGGTCGCGGCACAACGTGAGCGCGGTGGCGTCCATCACCATCAACCGACGCAGTACCGCCTCGTCGAACGTGAGCGAAGCGTAGCGCGTCGCGGTGGGGTCTCGCTGCGGGTCGGCGGTGTAGATGCCGTCCACCTTCGTCGCCTTGAGGACGACCTCGACGCCCATCTCCATCCCGCGCAGCGCGGCCGCCGTGTCGGTGGTGAAGAAGGGATTGCCGGTTCCGGCCGCGAACACCACCACCCGGCCTTCCTCGAGGTAGCGCATCGCCTTGCCCCGGATGTAGGGCTCGGCCACCTGCTCGACCGTCAGTGCCGACTGGACCCGGGTCTCGATGCCGGCCTTGCGCAGCGCGTCCTGGAGCGCGAGCGCGTTGATCAGCGTGGCCAGCATCCCCATGTAGTCCGCGGTGGCGCGATCCATGCCCGCCGCGCCGGGCGCGACACCGCGGAAGATGTTCCCGCCACCGATGACCACGGCGGTCTGGACACCCAGCCGCACCACCTCGGCGATCTCGTCGACGATGCGGGCGATGGTCGGCCGGTTGATGCCGAACGAATCGCCCCCCATCAGGGCCTCGCCCGACAGCTTGAGCAGGATGCGGCGATAGCCGCGGCGCGGCGCCGGGGCGCCCGCCGCAGTCGACACTTCGGTAGCCGGGGCGCTCATCGCCGGCCCCGCTCAGGCCTGGCCGGCCGCCGCCCGCACCTCGGCGGCAAAGTCGACCTGCTTCTTCTCGATGCCCTCGCCCACCACGTACAGCACGAAGCGCGACACCGAGGCGGCACGGGACTTGAGCAGCTGCTCCACCGTCTGCTTGTCGTCCTTCACGAAGGGCTGGCCGAGCAGCGTCACCTCCTTCAGGTACTTCTGGACCGAGCCCTCGACCATCTTCGAGACGATATCCGCCGGCTTGCCCGACTCGGCGGCCTTCTGGGCCGCGATGGAGCGCTCGCGCTCGATCAGGTCGGCCGGCACCTGGTCGCGCGACAGCGACACCGGCTTGGAGGCCGCGATGTGCATCGCCACGTCGCGCGCCAGCGCGTCGTCGCCGCCCACGAGGTCGACAATCACGCCGATCTTGGCGCCGCCGTGCACGTAGCTCGCCACCCGCCCGGCCGCCTCGATGCGCTCGAAGCGACGCAGGGTCATGTTCTCGCCGATGCGACCCACCAGTTCGGCACGGGTCGTCTCCACGGTCGAGCCGCCCAGCGGCAGCGCGGCCAGCGCGGCCACGTCAGCAGGCGCCGCCGTCGCCACCAGCCTCGCGCACTCCCGCGCGAAGGCGAGGAAGTCGTCGTTCTTCGCGACGAAGTCGGTCTCGCAGTTGATCTCGATGATCGCCGCCAGCTTGCCGTCGTCGGACACGTAGGTGCCCACGACGCCTTCGGCCGCCACCCGCCCGGCCGCCTTCGACGCCTTGTTGCCCAGCTTGACCCGGAGGATCTCCTCCGCGCGAGCCATGTCGCCGCCGGCCTCGGTCAGCGCCTTCTTGCATTCCATCATCGGCGCGTCGGTCTTCTCGCGCAGTTCCTTCACCATTCCAGCCGTGATCTCGGCCATCGCCCGCCCTCCGCTGCCCCCGCCGCGTCATCCACGCACGCGGTGCTGTTTCGATCGCCCGACGCAACGCACCCGCGTCCCGCCGCTTCCCCTGCCCGCGCGTGGCGGACTCGCGTCCACCACGCCTCCGGATGATGCACGCCCGTCCGGGCGCCCGGCGCTCGCCGCGCCGGGCGGCGGATCAGGCCTCGCCCTGCGCCTCTTCCTCGCCGTCCTCGATCTCGACGAACTCGTCGCTCACGATCTCCTGGATCGACTGGTTGCGCCCCTCGAGGATCGCGTCCGCGACGCCGCGGGCATAGAGACGCACCGCGCGGCTGGAGTCGTCGTTGCCCGGGATCACGTGGTCGACGCCGTCGGGCGAGTTGTTGGTGTCGACGATCGCCACCACCGGGATGCCGAGCGCACGGGCCTCCTGGATGGCGATCTTGTGGTAGCCGACGTCGATGATGAACAGCGCATCCGGCAGGCCGTTCATCTCCTTGATGCCGCCCAGGCTACGCTCGAGCTTCTCGAGCTCGCGCTGCAGCGTGAGGGCCTCTTTCTTGGACAGCTTGTCCACGCCGCCCTCGGCCATCGTGGCTTCGAGGTCGCGAAGGCGCTTGATCGATCCCTTCACCGTCTTGAAGTTGGTGAGCATGCCGCCCAGCCAGCGGTGGTCGACGAACGGCGCACCCGCCCGCAGCGCTTCCTCGCGCACGATCTCGCGGGCCTGGCGCTTGGTGCCGACGAAGAGCAGCGTGCCCTTGTTGGCGGCCAGCTGGCGCACGAACTTCATCGCCTGGTCGTACATCACCACCGTCTTCTCGAGGTTGATGATGTGGATGCGATTGCGGTGGCCGAAAATGTACGGGGCCATCTTCGGGTTCCAGTAGCGGGTCTGGTGTCCGAAATGGACGCCGGCCTCGAGCATCTGGCGCATGGTGACTGCAGACATGGCAACACTCCTGTATCAGGGTTGAACCGCCACGCGCCGCGACTGCCCCCCGGGAGATGCCCGGGCACCCTGTACCGGCGCGTGTGAGGGATCGGCGGCCCCCGG
>CAIKXV010000047.1 GCA_903831455.1 uncultured Pseudomonadota bacterium
CCCTCGCCGCGGCGCCGCGCGGCACCGCGGCGAGGGGCCGATCGCCCGCCGCCCGGGCCCTGCCCGTCCGCGCGAGGCCGCCCGACCGCGCGGCGACTGGCTGCTAGGCGTCGATCGCGCTGGCCGACTTCACCCGGTCGCGCAGCAGGAACTTCTGGATCTTGCCGGTCGAGGTGCGGGGCAACTGGCCGAACACCACGGCCCGAGGCGCCTTGAAATGGGCGAGGTGCTGCCTGCAGTAGTCGATCACCTCCTCGGCGCTCGCCTGCGCCCCCTCCTTCAGTTCGACGAACGCGCACGGTGTCTCGCCCCATCGCGGATCGGGCTTGGCCACGACCGCGGCGGAGAGGATCGCCGGATGGCGCGAGAGCACGTCCTCGATCTCGAGCGAGGAGATGTTCTCGCCGCCGGAGATGATGATGTCCTTGGCGCGATCCTTGATCTTCACGTAGCCATCGGGCTGCAGCACGCCGAGATCGCCGGTGTGGAACCAGCCGCCCCGGAACGCCTCCTCGGTCGCCGCGGGATTCTTCAGGTAGCCCTTCATGGTGGCATTGCCGCGGAACATCACCTCGCCCATGGTCTCGCCGTCGGCCGGTACCGGCCGCATCGTCTCCGGATCGATCACGGTCAGGCCTTCCTCGACGACGTAGCGCACGCCCTGCCGGCCGTTCATCACCGCCTGCTCGGCCACCGGCAGCGCGTCCCATTCGGGCTGCTTCGCGCACACGGCCGTCGGCCCGTAGACTTCGGTGAGTCCGTAGACATGGGTCAGGTCGAACCCCATGCGCGCCATGCCCTCGATCATCGCCACCGGCGGCGCCGCCCCGGCGACCAGCGCACCCACCTTCCAGTCGATGCCCTCGCGCAGCGCGGCCGGGGCGTTGATCATCATCGAGTGCACGATCGGCGCGCCGCAGTAATGGGTCACGCGATGGCGCCGGATCAGGTCGAAGATCGCCGCCGGCTCGACGCGCCGCAGGCACACGTGCGTTCCGCCCATCGCGGTGATGGTCCACGGGAAGCACCAGCCGTTGCAATGGAACATCGGCAGCGTCCACAGGTACACCGGAAGCGGCCCCATCCCGCAGGCGAGGGCGTTGCCGATCGCGTTGAGATAGGCGCCGCGATGGTGGCAGACCACGCCCTTCGGATTGCCGGTCGTGCCGGAGGTGTAGTTGAGCGCGATCGCATCCCATTCGTCGAGCGGTCGCAGCCCCGGGAATCCGGGGTCTGCGCCCGCGATGAACGCCTCGTAGTCGGTGCTGCCCAGGCGCTCGCCTCCCTCGTGCATCGGGTCGTCGACGTCGATGACCAGCGGTCGTACCCGGCACCGCGACAGCGCCGCTGCGATCGTCGCGGAGAACTCGCGGTCGGTGAGCAGCACGCGGGCCTCGCCGTGGTCGAGCATGAAGGCGATGGCCGCCGCGTCCAGGCGGGTGTTGAGCGCATTGAGCACCGCGCCCGACATCGGAACGCCGAAATGGCACTCGAGCATCTCGGGCGTGTTGGACAGCATCGCCGCCACCGTGTCCCCGCGACCGACTCCGTGCGCGGCCAGCGCCGAGGCGAGGCGCCGCGATCGGTCACGCACCTCGACCCAGGTCCGGGACAGGGGCCCGTGGATCACGGCCACGCGCTGCGGATAGACATCCGCCGCGCGGTCGAGGAAGGATATCGGGGTAAGCGGGACGTAGTTCGCGTCGTTGCGATCGAGCCCCGTGTCGTACGGGGAAACGGCCCGGGCTGTCTGCATCGGCATTCTCCTCGCGTCGATCGGGCCTGCCGTGCGCGGGCGTCGCGGCCCCGCTGCCGGCGCGCCGGGCCTGCGCCGGCGCCTTCGGTCCGGCCGGGCGATGACCCGGCACTGGCGATCGTCGCGGACACTGTACGCCCGCGCGCACGCGACCGGCAACCCGGGGCGGCGGCCGGCATGGCCGCTCGGCTGCGCTCGCGGCGAGGCCGAACTCAGCCGCGGGCGGCCTCGAGGGCCTCCTCGACCCTCGATACGCCGACGATCTCGATGCCCTCGATGGGCTGGCGGGGTCGATTGGCCACCGGCACGATCGCCCGCGTGAAGCCCAGCTTGGCCGCCTCGCGGATGCGATCGACTCCGCGCACGACCGGTCGGATCTCGCCCGCGAGGCCGACCTCGCCGAAGGCCACCAGCCGTCCGGGCAAGGCCCGCGCCCTCAGCGAGGACACGATCGCCAGCAGCGCGGGAAGGTCGGCCGAAGGCTCCGCCACCCGAACGCCCCCCACCACGTTCAGGAAGACATCCTGGTCGGCACAGGACACGCCCGCATGGCGGTGCAGCACCGCCAGCAGCAGCGAGAGCCGCTGGTTGTCCATCCCGACCGTCAGCCGGCGCGGATGCCCGCCCTGAGCCTCGTCGACCAGCGCCTGCAATTCGACCGCCAGGGGCCGCGATCCCTCCAACGTGACGGTCACGCAGGACCCCGGGACGTCGCCACCGTGCTGGGAGAGGAACATCGCCGAGGGATTGGCCACGTCGCGCAGGCCGCGCTCGGTCATGGCGAACACGCCCAGTTCGTTGACCGCACCGAAGCGGTTCTTGAAGGCCCGGATCAACCGGTAGCTCGAATGCGTCTCGCCCTCGAAGTAGAGCACCGAGTCGACCATGTGCTCGAGCACGCGCGGCCCGGCCAGCGCGCCCTCCTTGGTGACGTGCCCCACCATCACCAGCGCACAGCCGGCGGCCTTCGCGTGCCGCGTGAACTGGGCCGCGCACTCGCGCACCTGGGCGACCGAGCCCGGGGCCGAGGCCAGCGCCTCCGACCACACCGTCTGGATCGAGTCGATCACCGCCACCTCCGGACGCTCGGCCGCGAGCGTGGCGAGCACGGCCTCGACCTGGGTCTCGGCGAGCATGCCCAGTGGCGCCCCCTCGACCCCCAGGCGCCGGGCGCGCAGTGCAACCTGCTGCAGCGACTCCTCGCCGGTCACGTACAGCGCCTTGCGATCCGCCGCGATCGCCGCCAGCGCCTGCAGCAGGAGGGTGGACTTGCCGATGCCGGGATCGCCACCGATCAGCACGACGCTCGCACGCGTGAGCCCGCCGCCGAGCACGCGGTCGAGCTCTCCGCTGCCGGTCGGGAAGCGCGGTTCGGCGTGCGGCGCGAGCGTCGCCAGCGGCGAGACCGTGCGCGCGCTGCCGGGTGCACCCGGGCCCGCGCCCGCCAGCGCCGCGCTACCGGGCGAGGGGTGCGCGGCGACCACGGTCTCGACCAGGGTGTTCCACTCGGCGCAGCCCGGGCACTGGCCCTGCCACTTCGTCGACTGCGCGCCGCAGGCGCTGCAGACATGGGTGGTACGGGACTTCGCCATCAGTGTCCTCCGCCGTCGATGCCGCTCGAGCGCGCCGGAACGCGCGGCGCGACCGCGCACATCAGTTCGTAGGCGAGGGTTCCCGCCGCAGCGGCCACGTCCTCGATCGGCAACGCCCCCCCCCACAGCGTCACCGGGCTACCGGTGACGGCCGAGGGGACCGGCGAGAGGTCGACCGCCAGCATGTCCATCGATACCCGCCCGAGCGTTCGCGTCCGCACGCCGTCGACCAGCACCGGGGTGCCGGTCGGTGCGTGCCTGGGGTATCCGTCGGCGTAGCCGCAGGCGGCGATACCCACCCGCATCGCCTGCGGCGCGGTGAAGGTCCCCGCATACCCGACCCGGCCGCCCGCCGGTACCTCCTGGACGGCGATCAGCGCGGACTCCAGGCGCATCGCCGGCCGCAGGCCGAGTGCGGCCGCCGGCACGGTCGCGAACGGCGACGCCCCGTAGAGCATCAGTCCCGGCCTCGCCCAGCCGTCTCGCGCGCGCTCGTCGCGCAGCAGCGCCGCCGAATTGGCGAGCGAGCGCGGCAGATCGGCGTGACCGGCATGCGCCTCGAACACCGCGAGCGGCTGGTCGATCCCCTCCGGCTCGTCGGCGCCGGCAAAGTGCGTCATGCACGTGATCGACGCGACGCGGTCGAGCGCGCGCAACCGGTCCACCTCGCGCGCGAAGCGCTGCGGCGCGAACCCGAGGCGGTTCATCCCGCTGTTCATCTTGGCGAACACATGCACCGGTCGCGGCGAACGCTCGCACTCGAGCATGCGGACCTGCTCGTCGGAGTGCACGACCATCCACACACCGGCGCGCGCGCAGGCCCGCAGGTCGGCCACCTCGAACGCGCCCTCCAGCAGCAGCACGGGGCGCGAGCGACCGGCGGCCCGCTCGGCCTCGGACAACTGCAGCGCGACGTCCACTTCGCAGACCGCCAGGCCGTCGGCCGCGGCGAGGCCGGGCAGCGCGTGCTCGAGCCGGTGCCCGTAGGCGTTCGCCTTGACCGTGGCAAACAGTCGCGCGCGCGGCGCCCGCCGGCGAGCGAGCGCGAGGTTCGCCGCGATCGCAACCGGGTCGATGATGGCGTGCAGGGGTCTGGGCATGGATAGGGTACCGGCGTGCACGATTCAACCACAGAACCGGACCCCGCCCGCGGCCCGCGCGCAGGCGCGACGGAGGTTCATCGGTTTCATGCTATAAGGCGCGGCCTGCAACCCTCCGGACACTGGAGCGGCCCTCGCTCGCGGCGGGCGGTCGCGGCCTCTCCCGATGCCTCCCGGCTTTCGCACCGTCCTCGTCGCGCAGTTCCTGTCGGCACTGGCCGACAATGCGCTGCTGTTCGCCGCGATCGCACTGCTCGCCCAGCAGTCGACGCCGGACTGGCAAGTGCCGGTGCTGCAGCAGTGCTTCGTGCTGGCCTACATCGTGCTGGCGCCCTTCGTCGGCAGTCTCGCCGACGCCATGCCCAAGGGGCGCGTGATGTTCGTGAGCAACGCGGTCAAGATCGTCGGCTGCCTGCTCATGCTCTTCGGCACCCACCCGCTGGCGGCCTTTGCCGTCGTCGGACTGGGGGCGGCGATGTACTCGCCGGCCAAGTACGGCATCCTGACCGAGCTGCTGCCGCCGTCGAAGCTGGTGGAGGCCAACGGCTGGATGGAAGGGCTGACCGTCGCCGCGATCGTGCTGGGCGCCATCGCGGGCGGCGCGCTGATCAGCGTGGCGCTGATGGCCCCGTGGGTCGCGTGGCTGCAGGCCGCCGGCGTCCCGGGCATCGATGGCGCGCCGCGACTGGCCATCGCCGTCCTGCTGCTGGTCTACGCGCTGGCCTCCCTCGTCAACCTGCGCATCCCGGTCGTTCCGGTCCGCGCCCCGCCCCGGCACCGTGATCCGGCCGGCCTCGTGCGGGAGTTCGTGCAGTGCCTCGTGCTGCTGTGGCGGGACCCGCTGGGACAGGTCTCGCTGGCGGTGACGACCCTGTTTTGGGGTGCCGGCGCGACGCTGCGGCTGATCGTGCTCGCATGGGCCGGCCTCGCGCTCGGCCTCTCGCTCGAGCAGGCCACGCAACTCACCGCGGTGGTTGCGCTGGGCATCGCCGCCGGGGCCGCCATCGCCGGGCGGGCGGTGGCCCTCGAACACTCGGTGCGCGTGCTGCCCGTGGGCATCATCATGGGACTGGCCGTCGCGTCGATGAGCCTGGTGTCGAACCTTGCGCTGGCCCTGCCCCTGATCGCGCTGATCGGCGCGCTGGGAGGATATTTCGTGGTACCGATGAACGCCCTGCTCCAGCATCGCGGCCATCGCCTCATGGGCGCCGGCCATTCGATCGCGGTGCAGAACTTCAACGAGAACCTCAGCATCCTGGCAATGCTGGGGCTGTATGCGCTGATGCTGCGCGCAGGGCTGGACGTCCACGCGATCGTGGTGATCTTCGGCCTGGGCGTCGCCCTCGCGATGACGCTGCTGTGGCGTCGCCATCGGCACGACCAGGACTGAACCCGCCCGTGCTCGGCGGGCGCGCCGCCCGTCGCACCCGCCTCAGTCGGCTTCGCCCGGCCGCCCGTGGCGCCCCCCGCGCACCACCGTCCACCGGGCCGGGGGCACGCGCGCCGCGGACATGCGCGCATCCGGCTCGGCGGTCGGCGCTCCACGCCCGTCGAACTCGCCATCGGACTGGCGCCATGGCGCAAGCGTCACGCCGAGCACCCGTCGCCCACGCAGGCGCACCTCCCCCTCCAGTCGCCTCAGGCCATCGTCGCTGAACTCGAAACGATAGTGGCGGTTGAGTTGAAGCCTGCCCGAGGCATCCCGCACGGTCCGCACGCGTCCCCCGACCACCGCGGAGTCGAGCAGTTGCAGCCCTTCACGCTCGGTCGCTTCCCGCGCCGCACGCAGCGCCGTCTCCCGGGCGCGCAGGCCCGCCCACCACCAGGCCAGCGCGGCCAGCACGACCAGCAGCAGCAACCCCTCGCCCGGACTCATCGCAAGGCGCCTGCGCTCAACGCACGAGCACGCGGTGGAAGTTCACCAGCATCGCCGCGGTCGCGCCCCAGATGTAGCGCTCTTCCCAGCACAGCGCGTAGAAGTGCCGCCGCTGGCCTTCGACCTCGCGATAGTGCCGCTGGTGGTTCCCGGGATCGAGCACGAAGGCCAGCGGCACTTCGAACACGTCGGCCACCTCGCGCGGGTCGGGAGCGAGCGGCGGCAGCTCGTCGATCCACCCCACGACCGGCGTGACACGAAAACCGGTCCGCGTGCGGTAGTCGGGCAACTCGCCCAGCACCTGCACGCGTGCCGGATCGAGGCCCACCTCCTCGCGCGCCTCGCGCAATGCGGTGGCCCGCGCGGAGGCGTCCCCGGGATCCCGGCGCCCGCCGGGGAAGGCGATCTGTCCGGCGTGTCGCTTGAGATGGGAGGCCCGCTGCGTGAGCAGTACCGTCGTGCCCGAGGGGCGCGCCACCAGCGGCACCAGCACGGCCGCCGGGATTCGCGCCAGATCGTAGGCCGTCTCCACCGGCGGAAGCGCCACCCGATGCGTCCCGAATGCCTCGGCGGGCAGCGGAGTGGGGCGGGCCGAGGCCTCGCGATCGTCGCCGGGGACCGGGACGCGCACGTCGCCGGGTACGTAGGCCGGCAGTGCATGCGCATCGACGAGCCGCTCGGCCAGCCAGTCGCGGTGGGGGACGATCATCGCTCGCATGCCTCCCGGACCGGCGGGTGCCCGAGCACGGGCGTGCCGACACCCCGGCCTGCGTCCCCAGCCCGCGCGGCACCTGACCCGGCACGCCCGACGCTGCCGCCCGGGCGCCGCTCGCGCGCCCGATGCACGCCCCTCGCACTCGTCACGGCTTCGCCCGCACGCGCCACCCGGTTCATCGCGTCCCCCCGGGGGCCTCGAGTCCGATCAGGGCCCTGAGTTCGGCGTAGCGCGGCAATTGCGCGGCGTCGAACACCAGGTGACGGACGCCTGCCGCCTCGAGCAGCACGGCCGCTGCATGGCGCGCCTCGCGCTCGGGCGCGGGCGAGCCCTGGCCCTGCAGGTCGATCGTGGCAACCAGTTCCATCGTGCGCGTGCAGACCGCGAAGTCCACGGCGAGCATGGCTGCCTGACGCAGCCGCATCGCCCGATCCAGGCCGGACAGGCCGGCGGGCGCATCGAGCAGCCGGGCGAGGCTGGGCGCCACCAGCACCTCGTGGCCGGGCGCAGCCGCGCGCAGCGCGAGCAGCATCGCGCGGGCGGGAGCCTCCAGCAGGGGGGCCCGCACGCGCATCGGAGAAGGCGGCGGCAGAGCGGTGTCGGACGAGGGTACCGCTCCCGGGCTACCCGGTCGCATCGCCATGAGCGCGTCGGCCATCCGCAGCGCCTGCGCGCGCGCATCGGAGGAGGAGGCGCCCGCGACTGCAGGCTGCGGCGCGTGCGGTGCAGGCGACGGGGGCACGCGCACATCCTCAACGGTGCCGGGCCCGGGCGAAGGCCGCGGTTCCAGACGGGGTTCGGCGCCAGGCGTGCGCGCGGCGCCCTCGCGCGGGTGGCGACCGGCGCGAGCCTCCGGCCCCGGCGATACCGCCGACGCCGCTCCCCCTTGCCACTCGCCCCGGATGCCCCGGGCTGCACCGGCCCGGGGACCGGCGGCGTCCGCCGCGCCCGTACGCGGGAGGCCCGGTCCGGCGCCCAGCGTCGCCGCCATCAGTTGCCGATACCGCTCCTCCCGGGCACTTTCGCGCGCGGCACGGCGGCGACGATAGATGAACACCATCAGCCCCACCACGCCGGCCCAGCCCACGACGACCAGCAGCATTCCGGTGGAGTGGGCGTCCATCGCAGGTGCGCGGCGCGCGGGTCGGTGGCGCGGCGGGAGACGGTCGCCCGCTACCAGGCGATGGGCTGGCGGTCCCGGAAGAACCCGCCGGTCGGGCCGTCGTCGGGCAGCGTCGCGAGCCAGAGCGCAGTGTCCGCGCCCTGCTCGACCGTCCGAGGCGCGTCCGGACCACCCATGTCGGTGCGTACCCAGCCCGGGCACATCGAGTTCACCAGTACCCCGGTGCCGCGCGTGTCGGCCGCCACCGTGCAGGTGAGGGCGTTGAGCGCCGCCTTGGAGATCCGGTAGGCGGGCGTGCCGCTGCCCATCTCGGACAGTTGCCCCAGCCCGCTCGACAGGTTGACGATGCGGCCGTACCCGCGGTCGACCATGCCGGGCAGCAGGGCCTGCACCAGTCGAAGCGGCCCGAACAGGTTGGTGGTGAGCGTGCGTTCGTAGGCGGCCGGGCGGGAATCGAGGACACCCCCGCCGCGCGGGTCGAGCAGCACCCCCGCGTTGTTCACGAGCACGTCGATGCCGCCGAAACGGGTCTTCGCCTCGCGCGCCAGCGCACGGACCTGTTCGGCATCGGTCACGTCGAGCCGCACGGCCTCGACCGCCAGCCCCTGCTCGGCCAGCAGGCGTGCAGCCGCACGGCCGCGCGTGAGGGTTCGGGAACCGACCAGTACCTGCAGGCCGGCCCTCGAGAGCTGACGAGCGATTTCGAATCCGATGCCGCGGTTCGCGCCCGTGACGAGTGCGACGCGCGGCGGCACCGGGGACGCGGCGGGGTTGGGGACGGGACTCATGCCCGTATTATAGGCGCACCCCTGCAACGGGCGAACCACCCGTCCGGCTTGACGGCCTCGCACGCACCGGCAGCAGCTGCGGGCAAGCTGCCGCCTGCTCCTCGCGCGCGAGGTAGAGCCTGTGCAGGGTGATGCGCCTGACCGCGCTGCGGCTCGCCTCGATGTGGGCACGAACCAGCAGGCAGGCGTGATCGGCCTTGCGACGCGCGATGCTGCGCAGGATCTGCACGTGCTCGTCGAAGGTCGCCGCCACGCGGACCGAGTCGGTGAAGTCGAGGCTGCGGACGACCCGGATGCGTTCGGTGATGTCGCGATGCATCTGCGCCATCACCCGGTTGCCGGTCGCCTCGACCAGACCGATATGGAACGCCTCGTCCTGCGTCGCCAATCGAGACGGGTCCGTCTCTCGCCGCGCAGGCTCGACCATCCAGTAGCCGCGCAACGGCTCCAGCGCCGCCGGCTCGCCTCGTTCGCACAGCTGGCGGACGGCAGCCGTCTCCAGCACGGTCCGCGTGTCGTAGAGCTCGTCGTAGAGCGAGAAATCGAGCGGGCTCACGGTCCACCCCGACCGGGCAGCCACGCTGAGATGCCCCTCCTGTGCGAGCCGATACAGCGCCTCGCGCACCGGCGTGCGCGACATCCCGAGGGACTGCGCCAGCTCCTTTTCGTTGAACCGGTCGCCCGGAAGCAGCCGGAACTCGAACACGTCCCGCCGCAGGCGCGCGTAGGCGATATCGGCAAGGCTCGCGCCGGCAGCCCCGGAGGGCCGCCTTCGCGCGGCGTCCCCGCTCGTCCGACGCGCCGGACCGCGTGCCATGGTCAGCCTGCGCCGCCCGGCGGGGGGAGCCTGAGGCAGGCTGCGCGGTGCCCCGGGCCGCACTCGAGCAGTACCGGGGAGGCGCTCGCGCATGCCGCCTCTCCCTCCGGGCACCGGCCGAGGAACCGGCAACGCTTCGGATCCGGGTCGACCGGACTGACCGGATCACCCTCGAGCCGGATGCGCTGGGCGCCCGCCCCCGCCTGTCCCGGAATCGCCGAGAGCAACGCCCGCGTGTAGGGGTGCCGCGGCAAGGCGAACAGTTCGCCGGCCGGCCCCTCCTCGACGATCCGGCCGAGATACATCACCAGCACCCGGTCGCAGAGGAGGCGCACCACGTCGAGGTCGTGCGACACGAACAGGTAGCTCATGCCCAGGCGCGTCTTGAGGTCCGCCAGCAGGTGCAGGATCACCGCCTGCACCGAGACGTCGAGCGCGGCGGTCGGTTCGTCGAGGACCAGCAGCCGTGGACGCAGCGCGATCGCACGCGCGATGCCCACGCGGGCCTTCTGCCCGCCCGAGAGCTGGTGCGGGTAGCGTCCCAGCAGGGCCTCGGGCAACTGCACCTGCGCCGCCGCCTCCTCGACCCGCTCGGCGAGGGCTCGTCCCGACAGGCCGGCCAGACGGCGCAGGGGCTCGGCGATCGCGTCGCGCGAGGTATGGCGCGGATTGAGGCTGTCGGTCGGATCCTGGAACACCATCTGGATGCCCGGGCGCTGGGGCGCACTCGCGAACTGGCGCGCCGGGATCCGCGCGAGGTCCTCCCCGTCGAAGCGGATGGCCCCCTCGGTCGGATCGAGCGTGCGGGTGATGAGCCGGACCAGCGTCGACTTGCCGCACCCGGACTCGCCGACCAGCCCGACGCTCTCGCCCGCACCGATCCGGAAATCGACGCCGTCGACTGCGTGCAGCAGCGGCACCCTGCGTCCCCGGAGCCGGTCGAGGACACCACCGCGGCCGAGCGGAAACAGCTTGCGCACGCCTTCGACGGCGAGCAGCGTGGACGATGCGGTCACAGCGGCCTCCTGCAGGCCACCCGATGACCCGCCTCGAATTCGGTGGTGGTCAGCGGCTCGCTCACGCAGGCCGCTTCCTTCCGGTCGCATCGCTCGCTGAACCGGCAGTTCGGGAGGTCCGCGCGCCTGAGGTCCGGCAGGTTGCCCGGGATGGCCGCCAGCGCCGACAGGCTCTGCGCACCGTGGGGGGTGGTCGCGACCAGGCGCGCCGTGTAGGGATGCCGCGGCTTCGCGAACAGTTGCGCGGTCGGCGCCGTCTCGACCACGTGCCCGGCGTGCATCACCACGATGCGGTCGCAGTAATCGGCCGCTAGGCCCAGGTCGTGGGTGATCAGAACGGTCGCCATCCGCCTGCGCGTGGCGAGTTCGCGGATCAGGTCCATCACCGCCGCCTGCGTCGTCACGTCCAGCCCGGTCGTCGGCTCGTCGGCGATGAGCAGCGACGGCGAGCAGGCGAGCGAGAGCGCGATCATCACCCGCTGGCACAGGCCGCCGGACAGTTCGAACGGATAGGCGTGGTAGCGCCGCTCGGGATCGGGGATGCGCACCGCGGCCAGTGCCTCGATCGCCCGGGCGCGCAGTTGTGCCGATGGCGTGCTCGTGTGGCGCGCGAGCACGTCCTCGATCTGCCGACCGACCTTGCGGATCGGGTTGAGCGCCGCGCGCGGGTTCTGGAAGATCATCGCCGCCTCGCGCCCGCGCAGCTCCGCCAGTTCGGAGGGGCTTGCTGCCGTCAGGTCGAGCCCGCCGAACACCGCGCGGCCACCGGTGACCCGACCCGCGGCATCGAGGATGCCGAGGACCGAGTAGAACAGTACCGACTTGCCCGAGCCGGACTCGCCGACGACGCCCACCGTCTCCCCGCGCCGCACGGACAGGCTGACGTCCTGGATCGCGCGCACCGTGCCCGATCGGGTCTGGAACTCCACGCCCAGCGACTGGACGTCGAGCAGCGGCACCGGGTGGTCCGCGTCGGCGATCAGCGGTGCGCTCACGTGCGCCTCCTCGGGTCGATGAGATCCCGCAACCCGTCGCCGAGCAGGTTGAAGCAGAACACGGCGAGCATCAGTACCGCGCCCGGGAAGAACGATACCCACCATTCACCCGAGATCATGTAGGAGCCGCCCTCGGCGACCATGATGCCCCACTCCGGTTGCGGCGGGCGCACGCCCAGGCCGATGAACGACAGGCCTGCCGCATTCAGGATTGCCCACCCCATGTTGAGCGAGATCTGCACCATCACCGGCGGCAGGATGTTCGGGAAGATATGGCAGGCGAGCACCCGCAGCTCCCCGTTGCCGGCCAGCCGGGCAGCCTCCACGTAGCCCGCGTTGCGGCGGACGTTGACCTCGGCGCGCGCGACCCGGATGTAGAACGGCAGGTTGATGATCGCCGTCGCGTAGATGATGTTGGCCACGGAGTTGCCCAGCGCCGCCACGATCGCCATCGCGAGCACGAACAGCGGGAAGGCCATGATCGTGTCCGACAAGCGGCTCACCAGGCGATCGGTCCAGCCCCCGTAGTAGCCCGCCAGCGCGCCCAGCCCGCAGCCCAGCCCGAAGGACAGGGCGACCGCGGCGAAGGCCATGCCGAAATCGAGCGAGGTCGCCACCAGCACGCGCGAGAAGATGTCGCGGCCGAGCTGGTCGGTCCCGAACCAGTGCGTGGACGAGGGCGGCTGCAGCGCCCTTGCCGCATCGGTGGCGAGCGGATCGAAGGGCGCGAGCCAGGGCCCGGCGACCGCGGCGATCAGGAATGCTCCGAAGAGCGCGAACGCGGCGGCCGTGACCGGGTTCTCGCCGAGCACGTAGCGGGCATGGCGGAGCGCGGCGGCAAGCGCCGAGGGGCGCGACGCGTCGGAAGTGGCGTCGAGGGTGGCGACTCGATTGTCCATGGCTCAGCTCTCGATCGACACGCGCGGGTCGATCACGGTGTACAGGACGTCGATCAGCAGGTTGATCGCCACGAACAGCAGGGCCATCACCAGCACGAACCCCTGCACGGGCGCGTAGTCGGACTGGATCAGCGCATCGACCGCGTACGAACCCACGCCGGGCCATGCGAAGACCTTCTCGATCACCACGTTCGAGCCGAGCAGGAAGGAGAACACCATGCCCAGGGTGGTGAGGACCGGCAGCATCGCGTTGCGGAAGGCATAGCGATACAGCACGGTCGCCGGGGTCAGGCCGCTCGCGCGTGCCGTGCGCACGAAATCGGAGGACAGCACCCCGAGCATCGAGGCGCGCGTCATCCGCGCGATCGGGGCCAGCACGAACAGCGCGAGCGTGATCACGGGCAGCACCATCTGGCCCGCGGCCGAGAGGAACACCCTGCCGTCGCGAGCAATCAGCGAATCGATCAGGTAGAAGCCGGTCCAGTGCGGGGGGGGCGAGTACAGGGAGTCCAGCCGGCCCACCGGCGGGGGTGCCCAGCCCAGCAGGTAATAGAACACGTAGGCCAGCAGCAGACCGGTGAAGAAGATGGGCAGGGACACGCCCAGGGTCGTGACCAGCCGGCAGGCGTGATCGATCCAGGAGTTCGGGCGCGTCGCCGCGAGTATCCCCAACGGCAGCGCGATCGCCCCCGCGAGCAGCAGCCCCAGCAGGGTGATCTCGAGCGAGGCGGGCAGGCGGCGCAGCAGTTCCTCGCTGACCGGCTGCCCGGTGGACACCGAAAGCCCCAGGTCTCCGCGGGCCAGGTCGCCCGCGTAGTCCAGGAACTGCCGCCACAACGGCTGGTCGAGGCCCAGCTTCACGCGAATCTGCTCGACCGCCTCCGCGGTCGCCGCCGGACCCGCGTAGTAGGCCGCCGGGTCACCCGGCAGCGCGCGGGTGAGCACGAAAGTCACCACGACGATCCCCAGCACGCTGGGGATCGCCGCGAGCAGCCGCCTTGCGATCAGGGAGAGCATGGTCGCGGGTCCGGGCGGATCGTCGTCAGGCCTTGAACAGCGTGCGGTAGTCGGGCTGCACGTGGAACCAGTACATGTAGCCCTGCACGCTCTTCTGCATCGCCACGTCGAAGGACGGCTGCAGCAGGGGCACGCGCGGGATGTCGGTGAAGGCCATCTCCACGAAACCGCGTACCTGCTTCTCGTAGGCCGCGCGGTTGGTCTCGAACCGCGCCGCGTCGATCAGCTTGTCCATCGCCGGGTTCTGGTAGCTCATGGTGTTGAACACGGCGTTCTGGCCGTGGTAGCACCAGTAGAAGAAGTACTCCGGGAAGTTCAGCCAGCCGCCGAAGCGGTTGAAGATCAGCGGCATGTCCTTCTTCAGCAGCGCGGCGCGCCAGTTCGCGCCCGGCACCTTGTTGATGCTCACCTTGATGCCGATCAGCGCGAGCGACTCCTGGATCAGGATCGAGGCGGGTTCGCTCACCGTCGCGGTACCCAGGTCGAAGGACAGCGTGGTCTCGAACCCGTCGGGCACGCCCGCCTGCTTCATGAGCTCGCGTGCGCGGGGAATGTTGGTCGAATAGCCGGTGGGCTGCGGCCACACCGCCGCCGCCGGGGTGTTGGACTTGGCGCCCCACATCTTCACCCCGCGCCCCCAGAACGCGATGTCCATCAGGCGGTCGTAGGGCATCGCCCAGGCCACGGCCTGGCGCACGAGGGGGTTGTTGAACGGGGGACGGGCACTGTTCATGCCGATGTAGAACAGCGCGTTCTCCACCGGAGTGGACACCACGCGCACCGCACCGCCTTCCTTCGACATCTCCTGGAAGTCCTTGGGCGGCAGCTCGTAGGTCATGTCGATGTCGCCTCGGGCCAGCAGCGCGCGGCGGTTGCCCGCCGAGGGGACCTCGCGCTGGACGATCCGGCGCAGGCGGGGCAGCGGCCCGCTGCGCCATTTGTCGAAGCGGGCGTAGATCAGCTCCTGGCCGGGGCGCCACGCCTCCACGCGGAAGGCGCCGCCGCCGGCCGTATTGGTCCGCAGCCAGTTGGCCGCCCAGGGATCCTCGCTCGTCGCGTGCTTGCGCGCGAGCGTCGAGTTGTAGATGGACGGCACCGGCACCGCCATGTTCGGCATCGCCATCTTGTCGCGGCGGTCGAGTTCGACGCGGAACGTGTGGTCGTCGACCACGATGAACTGCTTCGCGTCGTTCAGCGAACCGGCGCGCATCTGGAATTGCGGAAAGCCGCCCATGCCGAGCGCACGGTCGTAGGACCACTTCACGTCGCGCGCGGTCACCGGCGAGCCGTCGTGGAAGGTTGCGTCCTTGCGCAACTTGAACACGACCGACTGCCCGTCCTTGCCGACCTGCCAGCTCTCCGCCAGTTCGGGCTCGAGCTTGCTGTAGTCGTAGGACATCGTGCCGTCGGCCAGTTTCTTGCGCCCGAAGGTCATCAGGCGATCGTAGGCATTCACGGCGATCGCGTAGGCGGGGCGGTTCGCACCCACGCCATGGATATCGAGCGAATTCGGGCCGAACTCGTTGGCGACGACCAGCGTCTCACGCTTGGCATCCTGCGCGAGTGCGGGCAGGCTGGACGCGGCGATCGGGCCGGCGCTACCGGCGGCGGCGGACTGGATGAAGCGGCGGCGATTCATGGCATCTCCCTTCGGTTGGCGGGGTCGACCGGTTGCGCGCTGCGCGTGGGCGGCATCGCGGATGCCGCGCTGGTGTTCCAGGTGGTATACCAGCCGGCCGGATCACCCCAGCACGATCCGTGCCACCGTTCGCGGCGAGCGGCGTCGGTCTTGATGCCGTCGGCTGGATGTCCCGCACGACCCGGCGCCGCGCCGAAAGACCGCTCGCAGGCGTCGGGCAGGTCGGTACGCGCGCCGTCGGCCGCCTGCCTGCGGTGCATCGCGAAAGGCCGATGCACCGCGACGAGGCGGCCGCGAGCCGCGCCGCAGTCATGCCGGGCAGTGCAACCGGTCGACCGGACTCAGGCGAGGCCCAGCGCTCCGCGCACGAGATTGATCGCCACCTGCCGTCGGTAGGCGCCCGTGGATCGCACGTCGTCGATCGGGCGGAAGTCCTCGTCGATGGCCTGCGCCAGCGCGCCGGCGTCGAGCCGCCCCGGGTCGCAGCCTTCGACCCGGTGTGCCAGCGCACCGGCGAGCGCCGGGACCGGCCCCAGGCTGGCGAAGCCGAAACGCGCGCGGATGACCCGCGACCCCTGCCACTGGAGGCAGGCGGCGAGCGCGACCTTGCTGATCGCCTGGGCGCGACGGGTTCCCACCTTGCGGTACCAGACCGTCGTCGCCTCCGCCGGTCGGGGCAGTTCGATCGCCACCACCAGTTCGTCGGGGCGCGCAATCGTCTGGCGGTAGCCGGTATGGAAACCCGAATAGTCGACCACCCGCCGACCGCTCGCGCTGGCGAGGTGCAGGCGCGCGCCATAGGCGAGCAGCACGGGCGGGTTGTCTGCGGCCGGCGATGCGTTCATCACGTTGCCACCCAGGGTCGCCCGGTTCTGGATCGCGACCGACCCGGTGAGCGCTGCCGACTGAGCGAGCATCGGCCAGCCGCGCTGGATCCGCGCATCGGCCGCCAGGGTCGAGCACGGCGTGGTCGCTCCGATCACCACCCGGTCCGGATCCTCGCAGATGCCGCGCAGCTCGCCGATCGCGCCCAGGTCGAGCAAGGCCGGCATCGGGGCAGTCGACAGCCGCCACGCCACCATGAGGTCGGTGCCACCGGCGATCGGCTGGACGTCCGCGCCCCGGCTCGCCTTGATCGCGAGAGCCTCGGCGAGTTCGCGGGGGCGATACCAGCGCTGCGCGCCCGCGCTCACGATGCACGCCCCGATGGGACGCGCGCCGCCGCCTCGACCGCGTCGAGGATGCGAACGTAACCGGTGCAGCGACACAGGTTGCCCGCGAGCGCTTCGCGGATGCGTTCGCGCGAAGGCGCGGGTTCCCGATCGAGGAGCGCGCGTGCTGCCACCACCATCCCGGGCGTGCAGATCCCGCACTGGGTGGCGCCCGCGCGCGCGAAGGCCTCGAACAGCGGATCGTCGGTCGGAAGTCCCTCGATGGTGCGAAGCGCAGCGTCCTGGAGCTGGCCCGCGAGCAGCAGGCAGCTGTTGACCATGGCGCCGTCGAGCAGCACCGCGCATGCGCCGCACTCGCCCTCGCCGCATCCCTCCTTGCTGCCGGTGAGTCCGAGGTCCTCCCGCAGGAGGTCGAGGACCCGGCGGGTCGGGTCGACCACGCACTCGACCGGCTGCCCGTTGAGGGTCAGCCGAAGCGTGATGTCCGTGCTCATGCCGCCTCCCCCGTGCGATGAACGCCTGCGGTGGCCTCGAGGATGTCTTCGGGCATCGCCGGCAGGCGGGACAGGGGCATGGCTCCGGTTCCTTCCAGCGCGGCGTTCAGTGCCGAGACGATGGCAGGACCGGGACCATCCATCGGCAACTCGCCGAGTCCCTTCGCGCCGGCCGGACCGGTACCGGCCCGCTGCTCCTGGAAGAACACGCGGATCGGCGGCACGTCGGCGCTGGTGGGAATGATGTAGTTGGTGATGCGATTGTTGGCCATCTCGCCTTGCGCCCCCCGCACGACCTTCTCGTACAGGGCGAAGCCGATGGCCTGCGCGACCCCGCCCTCGACCTGCCCTGCGGCGATCACCGGGTTGACGACCCGGCCAACCTCCTGGACGGCCACGAAATCGAGCAGCGTCGCCTCCCCGGTGAGCAGGTCCACTTCCACTTCGGCCACGTAGGTCGCCCACGCGTAACCCGCGTACGGCGACCCCTGGAACGTGGTCTCGTCCCACATCACGCCGGCAGGCGGCTCGTAGCGGGCGTGGACCTCGAGCGCGGGCGCATCGGCGCGAGCGTCGAACCACCGGGCGCAGGCCGCCGCGAAACCTTCCGCGGACATGTCCTCGCGCGCGAGCGCCGCCTCGTCGATCAGCCTCGCGCGCAGCTGGCGTGCGGCCTGCTCGACGATGAGCCCGACCACCATGCAGGTGCGCGAGGCGACCGTGGGGCCGGAATCAGGCACCTCCTGCGTGTCGACCGGCGCCTGGGTGACCCGTTCGACCGGCAAGCCGAGCGCATCGGCGGCGATCTGGCACAGCGTGGTGGTGTTGCCCTGCCCCATCTCGCTGCTGGAGGCCAGCACCTCGACCTGCCCGTCCCGACGCGCGCGCACCGCCGCCTCCGAGGCGAGCACCACCTCGCCGTTGCCGGTGAAGCCCGCGCCGTGATGGAAGGTCGCGAGCCCGATGCCTCGCCGCAGCCGTCCGCCCGTGGCGTTGAACGCGGCGTGGCGCGCCTGGCGCGCGAGGTAGTCGCTCTCGGCGAGCGCCTGTGCGAGCACGGCGTCGAAATCGGTCGCCGAATCGATGGCCTGCCCCGCCACCGACACGTCGCCGGGGCGCAGCATGTTGATCTGGCGCAACGCGAGCGGGCTGATACCCAGCTGCCGGGCGAGCCCGTCCATCGCCTGCTCGATCGCGAAGATGGACTGCGGCGCGCCGAAGCCGCGGAACGCGCCATTGGGCGGGTGGTTCGTGGCGACCGCTCGTCCCCGCACTCGTGCCGACGGACAGCGATAGGGCCCGGGGGCGTGGATCACGCCGCGCGAGAGAACGACCGGCGAGAGCGTGGAGTACGCCCCACCGTCGAGCGCGAAATCGATATCGACGAAGGTGAGCCGACCGTCGCGCCGCGCCCCCACGCGAACCTGCGTGCGCGAGGGGTGTCGCTTGGGCGTCGCCAGCATGTCCTCGGCGCGATCGTAGACCAGCTTGACCGGACGCCCGCCGGCGGCCAGGGTGAGCAGCGCCGCATGCGCGGCGATGTGCGAGGGATATTCCTCCTTGCCGCCGAATCCGCCACCGGTCGTTCGCTGCACGACGCGCAGTTCGCCCGCGCTGCGAGCGGTGACGGCCGCGAGGGTATCGAGCACGTAATACGGACACTGCATCGAGCCCTCGACCACCAGCACGCCCGCCGCATCGACGTGGGCGATCATGCCCTGCGGTTCGATGTAGACGTGCTCCTGCGCGCCGGTCTCGAATCGCCCTTCGAAGACCACCTCGGCCTGCGCCTCACCCGCGGCCAGATCGCCGTGGCTCATGAGGTAGTCGCGGAACGTGTTGCCGGGACAAAGCCCGCCTCCCGCCGCGAGCGAGGCGTCGATGTCGAACAGCGGTCGGGGTTGCGCGTCCTCGCGCACGCGGATGGCCGCCAGCGCCTCCCGCAGCCGCGCGCGATCGGGGTGGGCGATCAGGGCGACCGGCTCGGCGCTGTGACGAAAGCGGTCGGCAGCCAGCACCGGCTGGTCGCCATCGAGCATGCCGGTCGAATTCGCGCCCGGAATGTCGGCCGCGGTCACGACCACGAACGAGGACCAGTCCACCGCCGGATCGAAGTCGATGCCCAGCAGGCGGCCACCGGCGGCCCGCGTGCGCACGGTCGCGCCGTGGAGCATGCCCGGATACTTCAGGTCGTCGATGTAACGGGCCCGACCCCGGACCTTCTCGGCAGCGTCCTTGCGCGGAACGGCCGAACCGATCACGGGGGAACGGGTCACGGGCGTGGCGGGCGACGACTGGTCCATGCGAGCTAGGATAGCGGGTCCGCTGCCGCCGTCCACGAAGTCGGCCGCGGTCCAGCCCATCCCGGCGTCCACGCCGGACCGGCGACCGACACGCGGCCTCCGGGCGGCGGTCGGGCAACCGGCAACTAGCGTGCAGGTTCCTGCATCACGCTCACGTGCGCGGCCGCGATCCGCCAACCCTGTGCGGTCCGGATCCAGGCCTGGCTCTGGCGTCCGATGCCTGCGCTGCCCTCGCGGGTGAATTCGGTGTTCGCGACCGCGAAATCCCGGCCGTAGGTCGTGATGCGGGTGTTCTGCAGCGCGCGCATCAGGCCCTTGCTCGGGCGCGCCGCGCGGAAAGCCTGGATCTCGGCGTAGCTGTGCAGGTTCTCGGTGGCGCCGTATCGCAACGTGGTCGGGTGGTTCCAGAACAGTTCGTCCAGCACCTCGACCCGGTTGTTGACGAGGGCGTCCTCGTAGCGCGCAAACTGCTCGCTCACTTCGGCCAGCACGTCGGGCAGGTTGATCTCGGGATCCATCAGGAGGCTCCGGCAACGGGCACGGCAGCCACGCCCAGGGATTCGAGCTGCGCGGCCACGCGCAGGCAGAGGTCTTCGCGCCACGGCGCGGCGATCACCTGTACGCCGAGCGGCAGCGGGCCGATGCCGTGCACCGGCACCACGGCCACCGGCCAGCCCACGAACGACACCGGCTGGGTGAACAACCCGAGGTTGGGTCTCGCCAGCATGCGCTCGCCACCGAGCGTAACCCATTCGGTGCCGATCGGCTGTGCGGGGATCGGCGTGGCCGGCGCGAGCAGCACGTCCCAGCGGCGGAACACCTCCCGCGCCTCGCGGGCCACCTGTCGACGGACCCGATGGGACTGCCAGAGCCAGTGCGCCGGCGCGAGTGCCCCGGCGAGCAGGCGCTCGACGATGAGCGGCTCGATGCCGGCGGCGTCGCGCCTCAATTCCGGCAGGTGGAGAAGCCCCCCCTCGATCCCGGTCATCACGAAAGCGGCGGCGCGCGCGCGCGCCATTCCCGGTACGTCGACCTCGGCACTCGCCCCGAGGGCGGTGGCCACCCGTTCGACGGCCAACCGGACCTCGGGCTGCTGCGGTCCGGCGAACCACCCGCCGGCGACCGCGATGCGAAGCCCCTCGGCGCCCCGGGCCAGTTCGAGGCTGGCGGGCTCGATCGGCCGCTGGGCGCAGGCGACATCGGAGGGGTCCGGACCCTGGATCGCATCGTAGCTCGCGGCGAGATCGGCCACGCTGCGCGCGAACGGACCGATGTGGTCCAGGCTGCCCACGAAGAGATGCGCCCCGACCCGCGACAGGCGGCCGTATGTCGGTTTCAACCCGAAGATGCCGCACAGGGCGGCAGGCACGCGGATCGAGCCGTTCGTGTCGGTGCCCAGGGAGATCGGAACCAGGCCGGCAGCCACCGCTGCAGCGGACCCACCGGACGAGCCGCCGGCGATGCGCGCGCGATCGTGCGGATTGCGCGTCGGACCGAAATGGGTGTTCTCGGTCGTGAATCCGTAGGCGTAGGCGTCCATGTTGAGCGCCCCTACCGGGATCGCACCTGCCGCGCGCAGCCGCACCACGGCAGTGGCATCCCGACGGGCCGGCGGCGAGGAACGACGCGAGGCCGAACCGGCCAGCGTCACCTCGCCCGCGAGATCGAACAGGTTCTTGACTGCGAAGGGAACGCCGGCCAGCGGCCCTGGATCCTCCCCGCGTGCGACCGCCGCATCGACTGCGGCTGCCTCCCGTACGGCGCGCTCGGCGATCACCGATGTGAAGGCGTTGATGCGCCCGTCATGGGCCTCGATCCGGGCGAGCGCCGCCGCCGTCACCGCAGCGGCGCTCCACTCGCCCGAACGCACCCGGCGACCGATCTCGAGCGCTCCCGCCGCCGCGATCGTCATGGACGAAACACCGCGGCGGACTCGTCGACCACGTCGAGTGCAGGATCCTCGAGGCTCGCGGCGAGTTCCGCCAGCCGCTGCAGATTGGCGATCACGCCCGCGCGGTGGGAGGGGTCCAGCGGCAGGTCCAGCAGCGCCGCCGTCTCGTCGATCCAGCGTCCCCACTGCTCGGAAGACCGGGGTACCGCTTTCATCGCCGAGCCTCCCGTTGCGCACAGTAGGCGCGCCACCCTCCGTGGTGGGAGACATCCTCGGCACCCGCGAGCGCGACCGACTCGCACAGGAACCCCTGTACCTGGCGGCCATCGTCCAGGCTCAGCGTTCCGATGCACAGCGGGGACGGCACGCCCTGCACGAACCGTCCGTAGGCCTCCGCGGACATCGCCCACACTTCCAGTTCGATCGAGCAGCCGCCTTCGGTCACCCGAACCAGTCCGGGGCGCGGGGGAGTCGTTCCGGGCAGCGCGTACAGTCGGTAGCAGGCAGCGGTTGCCCCCGTGCGGCGCAGCGTCGCACCGAGCGAGGTGAGCTGTCCGTTGAGTGGCATGCCGGACAGGTGGGCCCCGACGACCGCGACCTCGAACGTCGGCTCCGACCGGCTGTCGGCGAGCGCATCGATGACCGGTGAGCACGCAACGGGAAGGCCGCGCGCGCCGGCGTGCCGGTTCAGCACCGGCTGCAGTTCCGCGCCGAAGGCGAGCAGCCGTTCGTCGTGGAACGCGGGTGCCATCAGCGTCACGCCGAAGGGCAGCCCGTCCTCGCGCAGCCCCGCCGGGACGGCGACGGCCGCCAGGTCGAGCAGGTTGACGAAGTTCGTGTAGCGCCCGAGCCGCGTATTCGGACCGATCGGATCGGCCTCGAGATCGGCCACCCGGTAGTGCGTCGGTGCGGTCGGCAGCAGCAGCGCGTCGAGGGCGAGCGGGCCTTGCCAGACGCGATCGGCCTGCACGCGCAGTTCCTGCATCCGGTAGGCCGCGGCGAACGTGTCCGCCGCGCTGTAGTGGCGTGCCCCCTCGGTGATCGTCCGCGTCACCGGATGCAGGGCGTCGGGGCGAGCTTCGATGAAGGCGCGAATGGCCGCGTACCGCTCCGCGACCCACGGCCCCTGGTAGAGCAGGGCTGCAGCCTCGGCGAACGGGGTGTAGTCGAACTCGACGATCTCGGCTCCCCGTTCGCGCGCCGCCTCGATCGCGCGCGCATACCCAGCGGCCGCCCGGTGGTCGCCAAAGAACTCGCGATCCTGCTCGCGCAGCACGCCGACCCTGGCCCCGCGCAAGGCACGCACCGAAGCCACCGCTCCCGCGGGGGCCGCCCGCGAGTAGGCGTCCCGGTCGTCCGCCCCGGCAATCACGGCGAGCACGTCGAGGGCATCGTCGCAGCCCGGCGCGAAGACGGCCACGCAGTCGAGGGTGCGGCAGGCCGGTACCATGCCATGCGCGCTGACGCGGCCGCGCGTGGGCTTCAATCCGACGATGTTGTTGAACGCAGCCGGCACGCGCCCCGAGCCCGCGGTATCGGTCCCCAGGGAAAAGCTGACCACGCCTGCCGCCACCACCACGGCCGATCCGGAACTCGACCCCCCGGGCACCCGCGAGGGATCGAAGGTATTGACCGGTACGCCGTACGGCGAGCGCACGCCGACCAGCCCCGTGGCGAACTGGTCGAGGTTCGTCTTCCCGACGTAGACCGCCCCGGCATCGATCAGCCGCTGGACGCATGCGGCCGTCTCGCGCGCAACGTAGGCGTAGGCCGGACACGCGGCCGTGGTCGGACGATCGGCGACGTCGATGTTGTCCTTGACGGCGAACGGCACCCCGTACAGGGGCATTCGCGCGCGCTCGGCGGGAGACAGCGCGTCGAGCGCGGCCGCGCGTGCGCGCAGCGCATCGCCGGACTCGATCGAGATCCAGGCGGCGTCCGGGGCGCGCGATTCGATCGCCGCGAGCACCTGCTCGATCGTCTGTGCGATCCGGCGTTCCCCGGCATGGTGGGCCCGCGCGAGCGCACGGGGTCCGGGTAGGGGGGCAATGTCGGGCATGGCGGGCCGGGGGTGAAGGGTCCGGGACCAGCCTGCAAGGCGCGTGCCAATGGCCGCGACAGCCGGTGGACGCGACCGATCCTTCGACCCCACCCCACGGCGACGGCCGCCGCCGCGGGCGTGGCAAGGGCCGCTCGTGGTGCGGTCCCGCGGGCGAGGGACGCCCGATCGTGGTGCGACAACCGCCGGCCGTCTTCCGGGCGCACTTTTCCGGTGCACCAGCCCCGCGCGCGCACCAGCGCGGGGCAGCAGGGCGATCGCCGCAGGATCAGCCGGGGAGTTCGCCCACCATGTCCTCGGGCCGTACCCACTGGTCGAACTGCTCGCCGGTGACGTGACCGGAAGCGATGGCGGCCTCGCGCAGCGTCGTGCCTTCCTTGTGGGCCTTCTTGGCGATGTAGGCCGCCTTGTCGTAGCCGATATGCGGGTTGAGCGCGGTGACCAGCATCAGCGACTCGCGCATCAGCCGCTCGATCACGTCGCGCCGCGGCTCGATGCCGATCGCGCAGTTGTCGTTGAAGCTCACCATGCCGTCGGCGAGCAGACGCACGCTCTGCAGGAAGTTGTGGATCATCATCGGCTTGAACACGTTGAGCTCGAAGTTGCCCATCGAGCCGCCGACGTTGATCGCCACGTCGTTGCCGAACACCTGGCAGCACAGCATGGTCATCGCCTCCGACTGGGTCGGGTTGACCTTGCCGGGCATGATCGAGCTGCCGGGCTC
The DNA here is from genome assembly GCA_903831455.1 of uncultured Pseudomonadota bacterium. Lineage (GTDB taxonomy): Bacteria > Pseudomonadota > Gammaproteobacteria > Burkholderiales > CAIKXV01 > CAIKXV01. The sequence continues at coordinate 23,977 of CAIKXV010000047.1, forward strand.
GTTCTCGGGGATCGCGATCTCGCCCAGGCCGCTGCGCGGCCCCGAGGACAGCCAGCGCACGTCGTTGGCGATCTTCATCATCGAGGCGGCGATCGTCTTGAGCGCACCGTGCGCGAACACCACCGCGTCGTTCGCCCCCATCGCCTCGAACTTGTTGGGCGCGGTGACGAACGGATGGCCGGTCAGGCGCGACAGTTCCGCCGCCACGGCCGTGGCGAACTTCGGGTGGGCGTTGAGTCCGGTGCCGACCGCCGTGCCTCCGAGCGCGAGCTCGCAGAGATGGGGCAGCACCTGGTCGAGGTGGCGCTGTCCCTGGTCGAGCTGGGCCACGTACCCGGAGAACTCCTGTCCGAGCGTGAGCGGCGTCGCATCCTGCAGGTGCGTGCGCCCGATCTTCACGATGGACATGAACTCGGTCGACTTCCCCGCGAGCGTCGCGCGCAGTTTCGCGATCGCCGGGCGCAGCTGCGACTCGAGCGCGCCCACGGCCGCCACGCTCATGGCGGTGGGAAACACGTCGTTGGACGACTGCCCGCGGTTCACGTCGTCGTTCGGATGGACCTTGCGCGACTCGCCGCGCACCCCGCCCATCAGTTCGGAGGCGCGATTGGCGAGCACCTCGTTCACGTTCATGTTCGACTGCGTGCCCGACCCGGTCTGCCAGACCGCCAGCGGGAAATGCGCGTCGTGCCGGCCCGCGAGCACCTCGTCGGCGGCGGCGATGATGGCGGCCGCCTTGTCGGCCGCGAGCACGCCCAGGTCGCAGTTGACCTTCGCGCAGGCCTTCTTGACCAGGGCGAGCGCGTAGACCTGCGCGAGGGGCATCTTCTCGGACGAGATGCGGAAGTTCTCCAGCGATCGCTGGGTCTGCGCGCCCCAGAGTGCCGACTGCGGCACCTGCATCACGCCCATCGTGTCCTTTTCCTCGCGAAACTCCGACATCTGCAGCCTCCGCCTTTCCGTGTTTCCCGCGCGGGTGTTCCCGCTCAGGTGTTTTTCTTCTCGCCGGCATCCACCACCGCCAGCGCCGTCATGTTCACGATCCGCCGCACCGTCGAGCTGGGCGTGATGATGTGCACCGGCTTCGCCGTACCGAGCAGGATCGGACCGATCGTGATGCCGTCTCCCGCCGCCTGCTTGAGCAGGTTGAAGGAGATGTTCGCCGCGTCCAGCGACGGCATGATCAGCAGGTTGGCCTCGCCGCGCAGCCTGGAGTTGGGGAACTGCGCGCTGCGCACCGCCTCGGACAGCGCCGCATCCCCGTGCATCTCCCCCTCCACCTCGAGCTGGGGCGCGACGCTGCGCAACCGTTCGAGCACCTCGCGCATGCGCATCGAGGTCGGGCTGTCCACGCTGCCGAAACTGGAGTGCGACAGCAGGGCGACCTTGGGCACGATGCCGAAACGCCGGACCTCCTCGGAGGCCATCACGGCGATCTCGGCCAGCTGCTCGGCGGTCGGGTCGTAGTTCACGTAGGTGTCGGCGATGAACAGCGTGCGCCCGGGCAGCAGCAGCGCGTTCATCGCCGCGTAGATGTTCGCGCCCGGACGACGCCCGATCATCGCGTCGATGTAGCGCAGGTGGCGCTGGTACGGGCCCACCGTGCCGCAGAGCAGGGTGTCCGCCTCGCCCTGGCGCACCAGGGTAGCCCCGATCAGCGTGCTGCGGCGGCGCATCTCCAGCTTGGCGTACTCCACCGACACGCCGCGCCGCTCCATCGTGCGATGGTAGAGCTGCCAGTACTCGCGGTAGCGCGGATCGCTGTCGGTGTTCACCATCTCGTAGTCGCGCCCCTCGACCAGGCGCAACCCCAACCGTTCGACCCGGCGGCGCACGACGTCGGGCCTCCCGATCAGGATCGGACGCGCGAGCTTCTCGTCGGCCACGATCTGCACCGCGCGAAGCACCCGCTCCTCCTCGCCCTCCGCGTAGACCACGCGCCGGGGGGCCGCCTTGGCCGCGGCGAACAGCGGCTTCATCACGAAGCCGGACTGGTAGACGAACTGCTGCAGCTCCTGGGTGTAGGCGTCCCAGTCGGTGATCGGCCGGGTCGCCACCCCGCTGTCCACGGCCGCCCGGGCCACCGCAGGCGCGATCTTGAGGATGAGTCGCGGGTCGAAGGGGCGCGGGATGAGGTAATCGGGTCCGAAGGACAGGCTGGTCTCGCTGCCGTAGGCCTGGTCGACGATGTCCGACTGCTCCGCCTGTGCGAGCTCGGCGATCGCGCGCACCGCCGCGATCTTCATCTCCTCGTTGATGGTGGTCGCCCCGACGTCCAGCGCGCCGCGGAAGATGAACGGGAAGCACAGCACGTTGTTGACCTGGTTCGGGTAGTCCGACCGACCGGTGGCGATCACCGCGTCCGGGCGCGCCTCGCGCGCCTCGCCCGGGTGGATCTCGGGGTTGGGGTTCGCGAGCGCGAGGATCAGCGGGCGCTCGGCCATGCGCTTGACCATCTCCGGCTTGAGCACCCCGCCGGCCGACAGGCCGAGGAACACGTCGGCACCCTCGATCACTTCACCCAGCGTCCGCGCCGCGGTATCGATCGCGTAGCGCTCCTTCTCCGGATCCATCAGGACCGGACGCCCACGGTAGACGACGCCCTCGATGTCGGTCACCGTGATGTGCTCGCGCGGCATGCCCATGCTGACCAGCAGGTCGAGGCAGGCGAGCGCCGCGGCGCCCGCGCCCGACACCACCAGGCGCACGTCCTCCAGGCGCTTGCCCACGACCTTCAGGCCGTTGGTGATCGCCGCACCGACGATGATGGCGGTGCCGTGCTGGTCGTCATGGAACACCGGGATGCGCATCCGCTCGCGCAGGCGTCGCTCGACGTGGAAGCACTCCGGCGCCTTGATGTCCTCGAGGTTGATGCCACCGAAGGTGGGTTCGAGGGCGGCGATGACCTCGACGAGCTTCTGCGGGTCGCGCTCGTCGATCTCGATGTCGAACACGTCGATGCCGGCGAATTTCTTGAACAGGACCGCCTTGCCCTCCATGACGGGCTTGGCCGCCAGCGGCCCGATCGCGCCCAGCCCGAGCACCGCCGTCCCGTTGGTGATGACCGCGACGAGGTTGCCGCGACTGGTGTAGTTGCGGGCTTGCGCGGGGTCGGCGGCGATCTCCTCGCAGGCCGCGGCCACGCCGGGCGTGTAGGCCAGCGCAAGGTCGCGCTGGTTCACCAGGCCCTTGGTCGCCGTGATGGCGATCTTCCCCGGCCGCGGCAGCCGGTGATAGTCCAGCGCAGCTTTGCGGATCTCGTTGTCAGGCGGCATGTCGGGCACTCGCAGGGGGGATTGCGGGATTATAGCGGTCGCCCCCTCTCCCTCCTCGCGCGCACTCAATGGCCATCGCCTCGGACGACGACCCGAACGCCTCCCCGCCGGCCGCGGAGGGGCTTGCGCCCTGCCCGCCCGGACTGCCACCACGGCGCCGTGCGCTGCGCGGGTTCGCCGCGCTGGCGGCCGCCGCGGGACTGGCGCCGGGGACGGGCCATCCGCGCCCCGCGCCGGTGGCTTCGGAACGCGCCGCGTTCAGGGTGGACACGCTCGCCGGCGGACTCGAACACCCGTGGTCGCTCGCCTTCCTGCCGGGCGGTCGGATGCTGGTCACCGAACGTCCCGGGCGCCTGCGCCTGCTCGATGCGTCGGGCCGGCTGGATCCGCGACCGATCGAGGGGCTGCCTCCGGTCGCCGCGTTCGGGCAGGGTGGCCTGCTTGACGTGCTGCCACACCCGGCGTTTGCCGACAACGGATGGATATACCTGGCGATGGTGACCGGCCCCTCGGGATCGGTCGGCACCGACCTGGTGCGCGCCCGGCTCTCGGGGCACCGGCTGGTCGACCTGCAGACCCTGTTCTCGATGCAGCCGCGATCCGGACGCGGCCTTCACTTCGGCGGGCGGCTGGCGTTCGACCGGGCGGGATGGATCCACCTGTCCCTGGGCGACCGGGGGGACATGGGCCGGGCCCAGCGCCCCGATGACGACGCCGGAGGGGTCATCCGGCTGCACGAGGACGGCCGCATTCCCGGCGACAACCCATTCGTCGGGCGCGCCGGCGCGCGATCGGGGCGTCTCACGCTCGGCAACCGGAATATCCAGGGGCTCGCGCTGCACCCGCGTACCGGGCTGCTATGGATGCACGAGCACGGCCCCCAGGGCGGGGACGAAGTGAACATCGTCCGCGCCGGGCGCAACTACGGCTGGCCGATCGTCACCCGCGGGGTGAACTACGTCACCGGCACGCGCATCGGCGAGGCCGCATCCCGCCCGGACATGGAAGACCCGATCCACGTCTGGACACCGTCGATCGCGCCCTCCGGCATGGCGTTCTGCACGGGGCCCGCGTTTCCGGGATGGAGCGGGAACCTGCTGGTCGGCGCGCTGCGAGGCGAGGCCCTGCATCGACTGGAACTCGATGGCGACCGCGTCGTCCGCGAGGAGCGGCTGCTGCACCGGGCGGTGGGACGGATCCGCGACGTGCGCGTCGATCGCGAGGGCCTGGTCTACCTGCTCACCGACGCGGCCGACGGTCGCCTGCTCAGGCTGAGCCCGATGTCGCGCTCGTCCTGACGCGCTCGTCCTGACGCGCTCGTCCCGACGCTCCTGTCCTGACGCTCCTGTCCTGACGCGCCCATCCCGCGCCCCGGATCGTCGCAGGCGATGCCGTCGGCACCGCCCCCCGCCGCCCCGGGGCGCCGATCAGTTGCGTGCCAACCAGGCCGAGGGGGAGTAGGTCTGCATCGACAGCGCGTGGATTTCCTCGCGCATGCGCCCGCCGAGCGCGCGATAGACGATCTGGTGCTGCTGGACCCTGCTCTTGCCCTCGAACAGCGGGCTGACGATCACCGCCTCGAAGTGGGCTCCATCGCCCTGCACCTCGACGTGATCGCACTCCATGCCCTGCTCGATGTAGGACTTGACCTGCTCCGGTGTCACCATGCCCTGTTCCCCTTTCCGTTCGGGCGCCCTGTCCGCGCCCTGATGCCGCAGCCGGATCGTCCGGCTCGGCGTGAATGCGAAAGTGGTCCGCCGCCGACCCTGGCCCTCGTCTCGCGCTCCCGAGCGCAGCGTCGGGCACGCCGCCCGCGGACCCTGCGGCTCAGACGGCGACCACCGTCAGTTCGGGCTCGATCGTGCGCACGACGTTCTCGATCGCCGAGAGCGTACCCGCCGTCGAACTCGGACAGCTTCCACAGGCGCCCTGATAGTGCACGGTGAGTTCGGTCTCGGTGAGGTCGATGACCTCGAGGTTGCCGCCATCGTTCTGCAGGTAAGGGCGGATCTGCTCGTCGAGCAGCGCGTTGATCCGATCGAGTCGCTCGAGCGTCGTGGCGTCCATGTCGGCCCGGGCAGCCACCGCCGTGGCGACCGTCTCGCTCGACTGCGCATCGGCTGCCGCTGCCTCGCGGATCGGCACCGCCAGCGCCCGCAGCAGTTCGTCCCAGGCGGCCGTGCCGTCCTGCGTGACGGTGATCCAGTGGTCGACGTAGTACACGTTGGTCACCGGTCCCGCCTCGAAGAGCGCGCTGGCCAGTCGATCCCCGGCCGCTTCCGCAGCCGCGGCGGACTCGAACGAGCGCGCCACGCCCCAGGTGAGGGGCTCGCGCAGGATGAACTTGCGCGCGTTCGGGTTGGGGGTGTATTCGACCTCGGCGATCTTGGGCATGGCAGCAGGGCGGTGGTGGGTCTGGCGCAGGGCGAGGAACGGCTCAGGCGCCCTCGCCCTCGGTGGAGGCGGAGGACTCGCGATTGAGGGCCGCGTGCAGGGTATGCCACGGCAGGATGGCGCACTTGACCCGCGAGGGCAGGTCGCGCACGCCGGCGAAGACCTTGAGGCGCCCGAGCTGGTGCGCATCGCGCTCGGTATCGAGCGTGCCGGTCACCATGCCGCGGAACTCGCCCACCATCGCCTCGGCCTCGGCCACGGGCCGGCCCTTGACCGCCCCGGTCATCATGGAGGCCGAAGCCTTGCAGATCGCGCAGCCCTCGCCTTCGAAACCGACCGCGTCGATCGTGCCCTGCTCACCGACGGCCAGCGTGAGGACGATGTGGTCGCCGCACAGGGGGTTGTGGCCTTCGGCGCGATGGCTGGGCGCAGGCAGCGCTCCCCAGTTCCGCGGCTTGCGGTTGTGGTCGAGGATGACTTCCTGGTAGAGCGCGTTGGAGACGGACATCGTGGGCAGGCGGTGGCAGCGCAGCGCGCGCGGATCAGGAGAGGCCGAAGACCTTGCGCGCGCGAAGCAGCGAGGCGACCAGCGTGTCGACCTCGCCGGGCGTGTTGTAGAACGCGAAGGATGCGCGGGCGGTCGCGGGGATGCCGTAGCGGGCCATCACCGGCTGCGCGCAGTGATGCCCGGCGCGCACGGCCACCCCGTCCTCGTTGAGCAGGGTACCGAGGTCGTGCGGATGGATGCCTTCCATCACCATCGACAGCACGGCCGCCTTGCGCTCGGCGGTGCCGATGACACGCAAGCCCGGTATCCGCGCCACCTCTTCGGTCGCATAGGCGAGCAACTCGTGTTCGCAGCGGGCGATGTTCGCGAGGCCCAGTTCGAGCAGGTAGTCGACCGCCTCGCCCAGCGCGATCGCCGGCATGATCGGTGGAGTGCCCGCCTCGAACTTGAACGGGAGGCCGTTGTAGGTGGTCTTCTCGAAGGTGACCGACAGGATCATGTCCCCGCCACCCTTGAAGGGCTGCATCCGTTCGAGCCATTCGGCGCGCCCGTAGAGCACGCCGATGCCGGTGGGGCCGCACATCTTGTGGCCGGAGAACGCGTAGAAGTCGCAGCCCAGCGCCTGCACGTCGACCTGGAGGTGGGGTGCGGCCTGGGCGCCGTCGACGAGCACCGGCACGCCGAGGCGGTGGGCCTCGGCGATGTAATCGGCCACCGGCACCACGGTACCCAGCGCATTGGAGACGTGGGTGATGGCCACGAGCTTCGTCCGGGGACCGAGCAGTTCGCGGTAGGCCGAGAAGTCGAGTTCTCCGGCGTCGTTGACCGGGATCACCCGCAGGCGCGCCCCCCTCTCCTCGCAGAGCATCTGCCAGGGCACGATGTTGGCGTGGTGCTCGATCGCCGAGACCACGATCTCGTCGCCCTCGCCCACGAACTTGCGGCCGTAGCCGTGCATCACGAGGTTGATCGCGTCGGTGGTGCCGCTGGTGAAGATGATCTCGCGATCGGACGCGGCGTTGAGCAGGCGCTGGATGCTGCGGCGCGCGGCCTCGTACTCGGCCGTGGCCGTCTCCGACAGGTAGTGCACCGCGCGGTGGATGTTCGAGTGCTCGCGCGTCTGGTAGCGCACGATGCGGTCGATCACCCGCTGCGGCATCTGCGCGCTGGCGGCATTGTCGAGGTAGACCAGCGGCTTGCCGTTGACCTGCAGGTCGAGGATCGGGAAATCCGCCCGCACCCGCGCCGGATCGAGCCGGGCACCGGCTTCGCTTGCGCTCATCGTCCCGTCTCCACCGTGGCGAGGCCGGTTCTCTCGAGGATGCGCGCGCGCAGGCGCTGGACCAGCGAGCGCACCGGAACGCGCTCGACGACCTCGGCGGCGAAGGCATAGGTGAGCAGACGGCGCGCCTGCGCGGCCGGCATGCCGCGGCTCTGGAGGTAGAACAGTTCGTCGGCATCGAGCTGGCCGACGGTGGCGCCATGCGCGGCCTTGACATCGTCGGCAAAGATTTCGAGCTGCGGCTTGGCGTTGATCTGCGCGCGCGCGGAGAGCAGCAGCCCGCGGCTCTGCTGGGCGGAGTCGGTGCGCTGCGCGTCCCGGCGCACGACGATGCGCCCGTCGAACACGGAATGGGACGCCCCGTCGCACACGCTCTTGTACAGCTGGCGGCTGGTCGCGTCCGCGCTCGCATGGTCGAGCAGGGTGTGGCTATCGGCGTGCTGTCGTCCGTCGAGCAGCGCGAGGCCGTCGACCGTCGCCCGCGCGCCCGGCGCCCCGAGCCGCACCGCGAGGTCGAGGCGCGACAGGCGGGCACCGCTCGCGATGCAGACCCCGGCGTAGCGGGCGTCGCGCGCGAGTTCGACCGCCACGCGCCCCACGTGCCAGGCCGCCGCACCTTCTCCCTGCAGGCGGATATGAGAGAGCTCGGCATTTTCGCCGATCACCGCCTCGGTGACCGCGTTGGTGAATCCGCGGCCCTCGCCCAGGCTCACGTACTCCTCGATGACCGTGACCGCGCTGTGCTCGCCGGCGAGCAGCAGCAGCCGCGGCTGCACGGCCGACGCCGGGGCACGGTCGGTGCCGATGAACAGCAGGTGTATCGGCGCGCGGCCCCGGGCGCCTCGCGCGACGTTGACGACCGCGGCCTCCCCGAGCGCCGCGGTATTGAGCGCGCTGAACAGGTCGACATCGCCGCCCACCAGCCGGCCGAGCTGTGCTCGCACGCCCGATTCGTCCGCGCGCAACGCCTGCGCCAGTGGCGCGACACCGAGGCCATCGCCGATGCCCCGGGTATCGGAGAACCCGGGGCTGTAGACCCCGTCGATGAACACGAGGCGACTCGCCCGCGCCTCGTCGATCAGCAACGCGTCGACGGCCGCCGCGTCCACCGCACCGGGCGAGACCACCGGCCGCCACGACTCGCGCGCAAGGCCCGACAGGTCGGTGAATCGCCAGGCCTCCTCACCGGTCGTCGGCAACGACAGTCGCGGCAGGGCATCCCGGGCGCGGGAGACGAGCGCCGAGACCCAGGCGGCAGGCGCCCGAGAGGGCCCTTCGCCCAGCGCGGCGAAGGGCTGCGACGCTCGCTCGCCGCCGGCGATATCGGGGACGACCGCCATGCTCAGGCCGCGCGCCGGGCGCCGGCCGGGCCGGTGACCCAGTCGTAGCCGCGCGACTCCAGCTCGAGGGCGAGCGAGCGGTCGCCGGTCTTCAGGATGCGTCCGTCGGCCATCACGTGCACGTAGTCGGGCACGATGTAATCGAGCAGCCGCTGGTAGTGCGTGACCATCACGATCGCGTTGTCGGGGCCGGAGAGCGCGTTGACGCCACCGGCCACCACGCGCAGCGCATCGATGTCCAGGCCGGAGTCGGTTTCGTCGAGGATCGCGAGCTTCGGCTCGAGGATCGCCATCTGCAGGATCTCGTTGCGCTTCTTCTCGCCCCCGGAGAATCCGTCGTTGACGCTGCGCTCGAGGAAGGCCGGGTCCATCTCGACCAGCTTCGCCTTCTCGCGCACCAGGTCGTCGAACTCCAGCGGGTCGAGTTCCTCGTGCCCCCGCGCCGCGGCACGGGTGTTGTAGGCGAGGCGCAGGAACGCGCTGTTGGTCACGCCGGGCACCTCGACCGGGTACTGGAAAGCCAGGAACAGTCCGGCGCGCGCGCTCGTCGGCCTCGAGCTCGAACAGGTTGCTGCCCTCGAAGACGACCTCGCCGCCGGTCACCTCGTAGGCAGGATGCCCGGCCAGCACCTTCGAGAAGGTGCTCTTGCCCGAGCCGTTGGGCCCCATGATCGCGTGCACCTCGCCGGCGCGCACCGTCAGGTCGACCCCCTTGAGGATGGGCACCCCGTTGACCGAGGCGCGGAGCTGGCGAACCTCGAGGAGGGTTCGCGCATTGGCATTGATCATCCGACCGATCCTTCCAGCTTGAGACCCAGCAGCTTGGTCGCCTCGACCGCGAATTCCATCGGCAGGTGGATGAACACGTCGCGGCAGAAGCCGTTGATGATCATCGAGACCGCCTGTTCCGCGTCGATGCCGCGCTGGGCGAAATAGAAGAGCTGCTCCTCGCCGATCTTCGAGGTGGTGGCCTCGTGTTCGACGGTGGAGGCGGTGTTCTGCACGGTGATGTACGGGAAGGTGCTGGCCGAGCAGCGGTCCCCGATCAGCATCGAGTCGCACTGCGAGAAGTTGCGCGCACCGGTGGCGCGCGGGCCGATCTTGACCTGTCCGCGGTAGCTGTTGCTCGACTGGCCGGCGGAAATGCCCTTCGAGACGATCTTGCTTCGGGTATTGCGCCCGATGTGGATCATCTTGGTGCCGGTGTCGGCCTGCTGGTGGTGGTTGGTGAGCGCGACCGAGTAGAACTCGCCGCTCGAGCCCTCGCCCTGCAGCACGCAACTGGGGTATTTCCAGGTGATCGCCGAACCGGTCTCGACCTGGGTCCAGGAGATGCGCGAGTTCGCGCCCTGGCACAGGCCGCGCTTGGTGACGAAGTTGTAGATGCCGCCCACCCCGTTCTCGTCGCCCGCGTACCAGTTCTGTACCGTGGAGTACTTGATGTCGGCGCGTTCGAGCGCGACGAGCTCGACCACCGCCGCGTGCAGCTGGTTGGTGTCGAAGCGCGGGGCGGTGCAGCCCTCGAGATACGAGACCGTGGCGTCGTCGTCGGCGATGATCAGCGTGCGCTCGAACTGGCCGGAATCCTGGGTGTTGATGCGGAAGTAGGTGGACAGGTCCATCGGGCACTTCACCCCTTTCGGGATGTACACGAAGGAGCCGTCCGTGAACACGGCGGAGTTCAGCGCCGCGTAGTAGTTGTCGCCGCTGGGCACGACGCTGCCGAGGTAGCGACGGACGAGTTCGGGATGCTCGCGCACCGCCTCCGAGATCGAGCAGAACACGATCCCGACGTCGGCGAGCTTCTTCTTGTAGGTGGTCGCCACCGATACCGAGTCGAAGATCACGTCCACCGCGACGCCGGCGAGCGCCGCCCGCTCGCTCATCGGCACGCCGAGCTTCTCGAACGTGCGCAGCAGTTCGGGGTCGACCTCGTCCATCGAGGCGAGCTGCTTCTTCGGCTTGGGGGCCGAGTAATAGATGATGTCCTGGAAGTCGATCGGCGGATGCGACACGTTCTGCCACTGCGGGGCGCGCAGCGTGAGCCAGTGCCGGTAGGCCTGGAGCCGGAACTCGAGCAGCCAGTCCGGCTCCTGCTTCTTGGAGGAGATCAGGCGGATCACGTCCTCGCTCAGGCCGCGCGGGGCGGTCTCGGCCTCGATGTCGGTGACGAACCCGTGCTGGTAGGGCTGGCTGACCAGTTGCTGCAGGACCGCGCTCATGGAATCCGCCGTTGGATAAATCCGAGTGAAACGCTCGGGATTGTCGTATTCCCGAGCAAAACGATCAACAATGCCTGTCCGCGTCCAGTGCTCGCTCAGACGTTGAACGACTCACCGCACCCGCACTCGCCCTTCGCGTTGGGGTTCTCGAACCGGAAGCTCTCGTTGAGTCCCTTTCGCACGAAGTCGACCCGGGTGCCGTCGAGGAAGGGCAGGTGCTCGCGGTCGATCAGCACGCAAGCCTCGTGCGACTCGAATCGCTCGTCCTGCGGCCCGACCTCGCGCGCGATATCGAAGGTGTACGCGAGCCCGTTGCACCCGACCTTCTTCACGCCCAGCCGCAGCGCGATGCCGCCCGCGCGCTCGACCTGCCGGCGGATGTGCAAGGCTGCGTTCTCGGTGAGGGTGATCGCCATGTCCGTGTCTCCGATGAGAAAGCGCGTCGCCCGCGCGGGTCAGGCGACCATCGCGGCCAGCGAGCGCAGGCGCCCGACCACCGCGCCCAGCGCCTGCGTGAAGCCGGCCACCTGTCCGGCGGTGTTCTCCGGCCCCAGGCTGACGCGCACCGCGCAGCGCGCGAGCGCCGGGTCCACGCCCATCGCGAGCAGGGTGGCCGAGGGCTCCGTGCTGTGGCTGGAGCAAGCCGATCCGCTGGCCACGCAGTAGCCGGCACGATCGAGTTCGATCACGAGGGTCTCGCCGTCCAGCCCCTCGATCGCGAAGAAGGTGGTGTTGGGAAGGCGCGCCGCACCCTCGCCGAACACGACTGCGCCCAGCGCGCGCAGCCGCGCGTCCAGGTCGTCGCGAAGCGCGCGGCAGTGCCGCTCCTGCGCGGCGAGCCTCGATGGCACCCGCTCGCACGCGGCCCCGAAGCCGACGATCGCCGGGACGTTCTCCGTGCCGGAGCGCATCCCCGACTCGTGGCCACCCCCGTGCAGAAGCGGGCGCAACTCGATGCGCTTGTCGAGCACCAGCGCACCCGCGCCCTTCGGCCCGCCCAGCTTGTGTGCCGACAGGCTCATCGAGTGCACGCCCAGCGCGACGATGTCCACCGGGATCTTGCCCAGCGCCTGCACGGCATCGGCGTGCATCCAGGCGCCTGCGGCACGCGCGCGTTGCGCGAGGTCGGCCACCGGCTGCAGCACGCCCGTCTCGTTGTGAGCGAGCATCGCGCACACCAGCCCGGTCGAACTCGCCAGCGCCCGGTCGAGGTCGCGGAGGTCATAGACGCCCCTGGCATCGGCCGCGAGTTCACGCACCGTCCAGCCACCGCGCGCGAGGTCGCGAACCGGCTCGATCACGCACGGATGCTCGGCTGCGCCGACGATGGCCTGCTGCACCCGTCGCATGCCGGCCGCACCCTTCACGAACAGGTTGTTGGCCTCGGTGCCTCCGCTGGTGAACACCACCTGCGAGGCCTGGGCTCCGACGGCGGCAGCCACCTGCTCGCGCGCGCGCTCGACCGCCCGTCGCGCCACCGTGCCCGGCTCGTGCCGGCTCGATGCATTGCCGTGCTGCTCGCGCAGGAAGGGCAGCATGGCCTCCAGCACCGCGGGATCCAGCGGCGTGGTTGCGTTGTGATCGAGGTAGATGGGCATCGCCTGTGCCTCAACCCAGCCCGGCCACCGCGCCCAGGTCGCGGGCGAGCGACTGGCCGCGCTCGCGCAGCCTGATCACGTGCGTGTCGCCCTGGCGCTCGCGCTGCGCGTCGACCAGCTGGCGCAACGAGATGCCGCGCAGGTAGTCGTAGATGTGCGAATTGAGGTTGGCCCACAGGTCATGCGTGAGGCACTTGTGCTCGTCCTGGCAGTTTTCCTTGCCGCCGCACTGGGTGGCGTCGATCGGCTCGTCCACCGCGAGGATGATGTCCGCGACCGACATCTGGTCGAGCGGACGCGAGAGCTTGTAGCCACCGCCCGGCCCGCGCACGCTGTCGACCAGCTGGTGGCGGCGCAACTTTCCGAACAGCTGTTCGAGGTAGGAGAGCGAAATGCGCTGGCGCGTGCTGATCTCGGCCAGCGCAACCGGCTGTCCGCCATAGCGCAGACCGAGGTCGATCATCGCGGTGACCGCGAAACGCCCTTTGGTGGTCAGTCTCATCGCCGCTCTCCCGATCCGGCTGCCGGCACCGGAAACACGAACGCGTGACCGCGACCCGGCGCCGCACGCACCTGCGCCGAGGCCTGCCGGACACGGTCCGCGAGGCGCCGGCCCTCGGCCGGGCACGCGGCCGAGCGCGCCTCCCGACACGCGAATCCTAGACAATCCCGACCGTTTTAGTCAACTTTATACGGTCCGCCCGGCAAGCGGGCACGGACCGCGGCGATCGCCCCGCGCAGGATCGCCATCTCCCCCGGTTCGATCGCGGCCCGCCTCGCCAGGCGCTCGAGACGCTCGGCCAGGCGGCCGGGGCGCGCAGGGTCGAGGAAACCGACCGCCTCCAGCGCGTGGCGCGTCTCGTCGAGGAGCCGAACCACCTCGGCGTGCGACGCCCGCGGCTCGGCGTCCCCTGCGGCCGACGAGCCGGGCGCGGTGTCGAGCGCCGCGAGCCGCATCTCGTAGCACAGGACCTGCACCGCCGCGCCCAGGTTGAGCGATCCGTATGCGGCGTCGGTCGGGATGCGCACCAGCCAGTCGCAGCGACCGACCTCGGCGCGTGTCAGGCCGTTGGTCTCGCCTCCGAAGACGAGCGCGACGGGTCCTTGCGCGGCGGCGGCCAGCAACCGTGGCGCGATCTCGCGGGGCGACAGGCAGGGCGGTGCGAGGTCCCGCGGCCGAGCGGCGACCGCAGCGACCGTCACGCAGTCGCCGAGCGCATCCTCGAGGGTCGGGCAGACCCGTGCGGCCGCCAGGACATCGCGCGCGCCGGAGGCGCGGCGCTCGGCCTCCGGGTCGGGGTAGCGCTCCGGGCGGACGAGGCGAAGGTCCCCGAGTCCCATCGTCTTCATCGCGCGCGCCGCCGCTCCGATGTTTCCCGGATGGCGGGGCTCGCTCAGCACGATGCGCACGGCCGCCAGCGCGGTCGGGGCGAGCGCGGACCGGGGCGCCGGGCCGGGGGACGGGTCATCCATGCGTGCTAGACTCGCGCGCCCCGGCGACGGGGCTGCGCTTCGGCAGCGGCCTCGGGGCGTGCCCGCCGACCTCGACGCGTATCCGCACGGAACCTTCCATGCTGCACCCGATGCTCAACACCGCGGTCAAGGCCGCCCGCCGCGCCGCGACGGTCATCAACCGCGCGGCGCAGAACCTCGACCTGCTCAACGTGCGGACGAAGTCGGTCAACGATTTCGTGAGCGAGGTCGACCACGCGGCCGAGGCGGCGATCGTCGACGTGCTGCGCAAGGCGTATCCGGATCATGCGATCCTTGCCGAGGAAAGCGGGGCTTCGGGCGAGGGCGAGTACGAGTGGGTCATCGATCCGCTCGACGGTACCACCAATTTCCTGCACGGAATGCCGCACTACGCGGTCTCCATCGGCTTGCGACACAAGGGCGTGCTCACGCATGGCGTGGTCTACGACCCCGTACGCAACGAGATGTTCACCGCCTCGCGCGGTGCGGGCGCCTTCCTGAACGACCGGCGCATCCGCGTGAGCCGGCGTACCCAGCTGTCGGAGTCGCTGGTGGCCACCGGCTTTCCCTTCCGGGAGATGGCCGATTTCGACGCCTACCTGCGCATGTTGCGCGCGGTCATGCCGGCCTGCGCCGGCATCCGCCGAGCCGGCGCCGCCTCGCTCGACCTCGCCTACGTGGCGGCAGGACGCTACGACGCGTTCTGGGAGTTCGGACTCTCCCCCTGGGATATCGCCGCCGGCGCGCTGCTGGTGAGCGAGGCGGGAGGACTCGTCGGCGACGCCACCGGCGAGCCGGGTTACCTCGAATCCGGTGCCGTGGTCGCCGGCAGCCCGCGCGTCTTCGCGCAATTGCTGCAGACGATCGCCCCCCACGTGCCCGCGCGCCTGCGCTGAGCGGCGTCGGCACGTCGGTCCGTGCCGGGCCTCTGGGACGACCGCGGTCGTACCCCGGGCCCCGGCGCCCGCGCGTCGAGCGCACGCGTCCCCTGCCACGGCCCTGGCCTCCCCGGGCGCGGAGCCGCCGGCTTGCGGGCTTCGCGCGGGCGAACCACGCCTCGCACGCCCCATCCCCCCCCCGCAGGCGCAACCGCCCTGCCTCGCGCACGGCGACGGCTCCCGGTGCCTGGGTCCATGCACCGGGGCGCAGGCCCCACGCAGCCGCATATGAGCGGATGCGGACGGACGGTCGCGCCACCGGGCTCGGAGGACCCGCGATTCGTGCAGCCCCGGACACCGACCGACCCGCCAGCTGGCGGATGGACAGGGTCGGCGATGTCGGCGACCCGTCCGGCCGGGAGTGGACGCCCGCGGCGACGCGGGGTAGGTTCCGCAGTCAGGGTCGCTCGCCGCGACGGTCGCCCGCGAGCCACGCCGCAGCGCCGGTACAGGCGCACGAGGAGGACAGCATGGGAATCCACGCGCAGCGCACTCGCGCACGAACGCCCTCGTTCACGCTGCCGCTGCTGCTCGCGGCGACGCTCGCCGCCGCGACCGCCTCACCGGCTCGCGCGCAACCCGAGGCGTGGCCGGTGAAGCCGATACGAATGGTGGTGCCCTTCGCGCCCGGCGGTGGGACCGACATGGTCGGCCGGGCCATCGCGCCGCGGCTGTCCGAACGCCTGGGCCAGCCGATACTGGTCGAGAATCGGGGCGGTGCGGGTGCCGTCATCGGCACCACGCTGGTCTCGCGCGCGAATCCGGACGGCTACACCCTGCTCGTGTGCGACACCGCGCACACCATCCAGCCGGCGCTGCAGAAACTGCCCTACGACCCGATCCGCTCGTTCTCGCTGATCGGCTCGATGGTCAAGGGCGACACGGTGCTGGCGGTGCCTGCCAGCCTTCCGGCGAACACGGTTCGCGAGTTCATCGAACTCGCCCGCGCGAAGCCGGGGACGCTGGTCGCAGGTACCGCAGGGCTGGGCAGCAGCGGCCACATGAGCGCCGAACTGCTGCGGGTGATGTCCGGCATCGACATCGTGATCGCGCACTACAAGGGGGCCGGTGCCACCATGGGCGATCTGCTCGCCGGCAACATCCACGTGTCGGGCATCACCATCCAGGCGGCGATCCCGCATATCAAGTCCGGACGGCTCAAGGCGCTGGCCAATGGCGGATCGGCGCGCAGCCCGCTGCTGCCCGACGTGCCGACCGTTTCGGAGTCCGGGCTACCCGGCTACAACACCACCGGCTGGCGCGGCCTGGTCGGGCCGGCCGGCATCCCGGCCCCGATCGTGGCCCGACTCACCGCCGAACTGCGTGCGGTACTCGCCTCCGACGAGACCCGGGCGCACTTCCAGGCCAACGGCATGGAGGTCGACTACCGCGACCCGCGCGCCTTCGCCGAGTACATCGCCGAGGATGCTCGTCGATGGCAGCAGGTCGTGCGCAAGGCCGACATCCGCCTCTAGGGGCATCGGCCACGACCCGCGACACGGACGCCGGTCGCGGGCGATGCGGGCTGCGCGATCCCCGCGCCCGCGCGTGCCCGCCGGGCGAGCACACGTCGCCGGCCGTTCACAGCCGCTCGCTCGCGCGGCGCAGCCGATCGATCGCCTCGTCGATGTCGGCAGGATCGCGCCGGGCGAAATTGATCCGCAGGTGCCCTTCGCCCCCCGGCCCGAAGGCCGATCCCGGCAGCGAACTCACCAGGGCCTGCTCGAGGAAGGCCGCGGATATCGCACGATCGTCCGGACCCAGCGCAGTCACGTCGGGGAAGCAGAAGATGCCGCCGTCGGGCGGCGCGCAGCGCACCCCGGGAATGCCGTTCAGGCCATCGAGCAGTTGCCGCCGGCGCTCGCCCAGCACGCGGATGTATTCCCGCAGCGTGTCCTGCGGGCCGTCGAGCGCGACCGCCGCGGCCTTCTGTGCGAACGCCGCCGCGCAGGTGACGGAGTGCGTATGGATCTTCTGCATGTCGCGCAGTATCGTGCGCGGCCCGGCGACGTACCCGACCCGCCATCCGGTCATCGCGTAAGTCTTGGACAACCCGTTGAACGTCAGCGTGCGCTCGAACATGCCCGGCAAGGAAGCGATGCTCACGTGCCGGTGCCCGTCGTAGACCATGTGCTCGTAGATCTCGTCGGAGAACACCAGCAGGTCGTGCCGCTCGGCCAGCCGGGCGATCGCCGCCAGCGAGTCGGCCGGGATCACGCCTCCGGCCGGATTGCCGGGCGAATTGAGCATGATCGCCCGGGTGCGAGGGGTGATCGCAGCGGCCAGTCGCTCGGGGTCGGCTCGAAATCCGTCCTCGGGCCGGCAGGCGACGAACACCGGCACGGCCCCGGCCAGCCGAAAGCAGGCCTCGTAGGTCACCCACGTCGGGGTCGGGATGAGCACCTCGTCGCCAGGGTCGAAGCAGGCCTGTGCCGCCGTGAACAGACCCTGCTTGACGCCGATCGTCACCAGCACCTCTTCCACGCTGGCCCGGACATCGTTCTCGCGGGCGAGCTTCGCGACGACCGCCTCGCGCAGCTCGGGCAGACCGGCGCTGTGCGTATAGGTGATGTAGGCGAGATCGACATCGATGGCCGCCTTGCCCGCCTCCTTGATGTGGGCGGGCGTGTCGAAGTCGGGTGTACCGGTGGCGAGCCCGATGATGTTCCTGCCCTCGGCGCGCAATTGCTTCACGCGATCGGTCATCGACACCGTTGCCGATGCCGTGATGCTGCCCACCCGCTGCGAACGCCAGCCCATGTGTCCCCTCCTCCGCTCGCGGGGCGCGGGCGAGGCCCGCGCCCCGCCTCGCGCCGCCGATCCCGAACCCGTCACCCCACCAGGGGTGCGACGCTCAGGCTGTGACCGACGCCGTGCTTCGCGATCAGCCGCGCCACGAGGCCCCCGGCCTTGGCGTCCTCGACGAAGCCCTTGAGATACGCGAGTCCCGCGGCGCGCCCTCGGGGCACCCCGACGGCCTGCTGCACGGCGGCGAACTGTCCGTCCAGCACGCGGGTGCCCGGAAGGCGGGCGCAGTCCTTGACCAGCCGGTCCTTCAGCCCACCCAGCGCATCGAAGCCCTCCTCGGCGAAGCGGCGCGCGGCGATCGTCGCATCGTCCACGCCGGTGAATGCCGCGTGCTTCAGGTTCTCGGTGAGCCACAGGCCGTAGGCCGCCTTGCCAGGCGCGATGACCCGCAGGCCGGGGCGGTCGACGTCGGCGACCGCGCGCAGCGGCGAGTCGGACCGGACGAGGTAGGTAGCCTCGATCTCGACATACGCGGCGGTGAAGTCGATGAGCTTCGCCCGCGCCGGCTCGGCGCCGAGGAAACCCACATCCCACTGGTCGGCCCCGGCGCTCTCGGCCAGCGCGCCGGGGTCGGGGTACTCGACGATCTCGAAGCGCGCGCCCAGGCGGCGCGCGAGTTCGCGCCCCAGGTCGAGCGCCACGCCCGTGGGCTGGCCGCTCGCGTCGCGACCGGTCAGCAGCTCGTTGCGGAAGTTGAAACCGACCCGCATCACGCCGCCGGGGGCCAGTTCGCTCGTCACCTGCGCGCTCGCATCGCTCATCACTCCTCCTTCGCGCCTGCCGCCGCCCGTCTGCCCCGCCTCGACCCACCGTGGCGGGCACGTGCCGACAGGCAGCACATCCTGATAACCGATTCGCACTATACGCGCCTCGGCGTGGTGGTGGCACTGGCCTTTCGCCCTCGTTGCGGCGCTCGAGGAAGCCGACTTAGAATGGCCGCGAACGGCGTGACGCATCGAGGTGCGCGCAGCCGACCGCGCACGCCGGAGGATTCGAGTGGACACCCTACTGATCGGCATCGACACGGGCGGCACGTTCACCGACCTCGTGCTCTGCGATACGGCAAGCGGCCGCTACACGTACCACAAGCTGCCCACCTCCACGGGCGAGCCGGCGCGCGCGGTCCTCGACGGCATCGCCGAGATCCTCCAGCTGGCGGGCCTCCCTCCCTCGCGCGTGGGCTTCCTCGTGCTGGGCACCACGCTGGGCACGAACGCGGTCCTCGAGGGCAAGTGCGCACGCACGGGCATGATCACCACGCGCGGCTTCGGCGACGTGCTCGAGCTCGCTCGCCAGCGCAGGCCGCACACGTTCAACCTCGACATCGCCAAGCCGGCGCCCCCGGCCAGCCGTGAGCGTCGCATCGAGGTCGGCGGTCGCATCGCGCACGACGGCAGCGAGGTCGAGCCGCTCGACGAGGCGCAGGTCCGCGCCGCGGTGAAATCGCTGCGCGAGCAGGGCGCGGAGGCGATCGCCATCTGCATGATGCATTCCTACGCGAATCCCGCGCACGAGCGGCGCGCCGCCGAGATCGCTCGCGCTGCCTGGCGCGGCGCCTACCTGTGTGCGTCCTCCGACGTGCTGCCCGAGTTCCGCGAGTTCGAGCGCTTCGCCACCACGGCGATCAATGCCAGCCTGATGCCGGTGATGGACCGCTACCTCGAGACCTTCGAGCGCGGCGTGAGCGACCAGGGCATCCCGGTGCCCCCGCGGGTGATGCAGTCCAACGGGGGCGCAGTCACGCCGCTCGCGGTGCGCCGCGTCCCGGTCAACACCTTCTTCTCGGGACCGGCCGGCGGCGTGGTGGGCTGCACGGGGCTGGGCAACGAGATCGGCGTACGCAACCAGATCACCTTCGACATGGGTGGCACGAGCACCGACGTGTGCCTGATCCGCGATGGCCAGCCCGCCAAGAAGGACCAGCGCGAGATGGCTGGCTACCCGGTTCGCACCCGCACGATCGACCTGCACACCATCGGCGCGGGCGGCGGCAGCATCGCCTGGGTGGACGGGGGCGGACTGCTCAAGGTCGGCCCGATGAGCGCGGGCGCCTACCCGGGTCCCGCCGCCTACGGGCGCGGCGGCACCCTGCCCACCGTCACCGACGCCAACGTGCTGCTGGGGCGGCTCAGCCCCCGTTCGCTGCTCGGCGGGCGGATGGCGATGCATCCCGACCTCGCCCGCGCGGCGATCGACACCGCGCTGGTGCCTCGCCTGGGCGTGGACACCGTGCGCGCCGCTGCCGGCATCCTCGAGATCATCAACGTCAACATGATGGGCGCGGTACGCGTGATCTCCATCGAGCAGGGCGTGGATGCGCGCGACTTCACCCTGGTCGCCTTCGGGGGCGCCGGGCCCCTGCATGCGGCCGACGTCGCGCTCGACATGGGCATCACCCGCGTGCTGGTGCCTCCGCGGCCGGGGCTGCTCTCCGCCCTGGGGCTTCTGCACGCCGACGTTCGAGGCGATTTCAGCCAGACCTGCCTCATCGCCGCCACCGCGGGCAGCCTGCAGACGGCAAACGCGGCGCTTGGCCAGCTTCGCGCGCGCGGCGACGCCTGGCTCGCCGGAGAGGCGCACGCGCGCGCCCGCGCCGAGCGCACCTGGGCGGCCGACCTGCGATACGTCGGCCAGAACTCCGAGCTCTCCCTGCCGCTGCCCTCGGGCCGGGTCTCGAGACCGGGGTTGCGCGCGCTCGTCGAGGCGTTCCACGCCCGCCACCGCGAGTTCTACGGCTACGACATGCCCGGGCAGACGGTCGAACTGGTCAACCTGAGGCTGACCGTGTCGGTGAATCGCAAGGCGCCGCCCGCCGAGCGACGCCGTTTCGGCCGCGGCAGCGTGCGCGACGCCATCGTCGAGCGGCGGGCGGTGTGGTTCCCCGATACCGGCTACGTCGACACGCCGGTGATGGCCCGCGATCGCCTGCCGCGCGATGCGCGCTTCAGCGGCCCGGCGATCATCGAGCAGATGGACACCACCACCGTGGTGCCTCCCGGCACCCGGGTCCACAACGACCGTCTCGGCTACCTGCACCTCGCGCTCCCGCGAGGGCGTGGCTCCTCCGGAGGCTGATCCCATGCCTGCTTCCCGCCCGCGCGCGCCCGCCCGCGCCCCGGCCAAGACCCGCCCCGCACGCGGCCGCGCCGCGCGTCCGGCGCCCTCGACGGTCGTCGATCCGATCGAGGCCGAAGTGATGGCGCGCCACCTGCTCGCCACCTCCGAGGAGATGGCCGCGACGCTGATGCGCACCGCGTTCTCGCCCAACATCAAGGAGCGGGGCGACTGCTCCACCGCGATCTTCGATCGCCACGGCGAGATCACGGCCCTCGCGCACCGCATCCCGATGCACCTGGGCTCGATGGTGGGCGCGGTCGCGGAGATCCTCCAGCGCCACCGGCTCGAGGACATCCGCCCCGGCGACATGTTCATGGCGAACGACCCGTACAACGGGGGGGGCACCCACCTGCCGGACATCAACGTGGTCGCGCCGGTGTTCGTCGAGGACCGGGTGGTGGCCTTCGTCGCGAACATCGCGCACCACGCCGATGTCGGCGGCATGGTGCCCGGGTCGGAGGCGGCCGTCTGCAATTCGATCTACCAGGAGGGCGTGCGCATCCCGCCGGTTCGCATCATGACCGCCGGCCGGCTCAATCGCGACCTGCTCGACATGGTGCTGCTCAATTCGCGCACGCCCGACGAGCGCGTGGGCGACCTGCAGGCGCAGTTCGCCGCGAACGTGGTGGGCACGCGCGGCGTCGAGATGCTGTTCTCGCGCTATGGCGTCGAGCGCACCGAGCGCACGATCGCCTCCTACATGGACTTCACCGAGCGGCGCTTCGCCGCGGCGATCCGCAAGCTGCCCCGCGGCCGTTTCGTCGCCGAGGACAGCATCGACGGCGACCGCGAAGGCGAACTCGCCCGCATCCGGCTGCGACTCGAGGTGGGCGACGGCACGCTCGACTTCGACTTCTCCGGCACCGACCGGCAGATCCGCTCCTCGCGCAACATCCCCGCGCGCGCGGTCCTCGCCACGATCTACACCGTCGCGCAGAGCCTGCTCGACCCGGGCATCCCCGCCAACGCGGGCTTCTACCGCACGATCCGCTTCCGCGCCCCCGAGGGCACGGTGGTCAACCCGGTTGCACCGGCGGCCATCGGCTGTCGTTCGGTGTCCTGCGCGGTGCTCGGCGACGTGGTCGCCGCGGCGCTCACCCAGGCACTCCCCGACAAGGCGCTCGCCGGCAGTGGTCCGCACCACCTGTTCATCTTCTCGGGTACCGATCCCCGCACCGGCGCCTACTTCGTCGACTACGAGACCCTCGCTGGCGGCATGGGCGCACGCGCCCGCCGCGACGGCATGGACGCGGTGCGGGTGCACGCCTCCGGTGCCTCGAACCTGCCCATCGAGGCGCTCGAGCACGTCTACCCGCTGCGCGTGGAGCGCTACGCGCTTCGCAACGGCTCGGCCGGAGCCGGTCGGTACCGGGGCGGCATGGGAGTCGTGCGCGACTACCGTATCCTCGCCGACGACATCGTCGTGAGCCTCTCCTCCGAGCGCCAGCATGTGGCCGCGCGCGGCCTCGAGGGCGGGGGCGAGGGCGCGCGGGGGCTCTTCGTCTACAACCCGGGCCAGCCCGATGAGCGGCAACTGCCCTCGGCGGCGGCCGACGTCCCCCTGCCGCGCGGCAGCGTGCTCAGGATCTGCACCCCCGGGGGCGCCGGCTACGGCCCCGCCGCTGAACGCGACCCCGCCGCGCTCGCGCTGGACCGTCGCGAGGCGAGGCTGGACGCCGACTAGCGTCGGTCAGTCGGCCTTGATGCCCACGCGCGCGACGATGTTGCGCACGGTCTCGATGTCGCGCCCGATCAGGGCGGCGAACTCCTCCGGCGTGCCGGCCGACGGGACCACGCCATCGCGGACCAGCCGTTCGGACACCTCGCGCGACTGCAGGATGCGCACCACCTCCGCGTTCAGCCGGTCGAGCACCGCACGCGGAATCGCGCGCGGCGCGGCGAGCCCCTGCCAGTCGAAGGTGTCGTAGCCCGGCACGCCCGACTCCGAGACGGTCGGGAGGTCGGGGGCCGCCGGGTTGCGCTGGGCGGTGGAGACCGCGAGCGCGCGAAGCCGGCCGGCGCGCACGAGCGGAAGCGCGGAATACATGCTGCCGAACACGATCGCCGTCTCGCCAGCCAGCGTGGCCGAGATCGCCGGACCGGTCCCCTTGAACGGCACATGCAGCAGCCGGATGCCGCTCATGTGCGCGAAGATCTCGGTCGCCAGGTGCAGGTTGGCGCCGGTGCCGCTCGAGGCGTAGGGGATGGCGCCGGGGTTCGCGCGCGCGAGCGACAGCAGGCCGCGGATGTCGCGCGCCGGCAGCGAGGGGTGGACGGCCACCACGTAGGGCCCCCGTGACAGCAGCGAGACCGGTTGCAGGTCCTTGAGCGGATCGTAGGGCAGCTTGAACAGGCTGGGCAGGATCGCGTACGTGGTCGACAGGATGCCCAGCGTATGGCCGTCCGGCGCCGACTTGGCGACGAAGTCGTAGCCGATGATGCCGGAGGCACCGACGCGGTTCTCCACGATCACCGTCTGCCCCAGGGCCTGCGACAGCGGGGGGGCGATCAGGCGTGCCATGAAGTCGGCGCCGCCGCCGGGCGCGAACGCGGCGACGAGGCGGATCGGCTTGGCCGGCCAGGCCTGCGCCTCGGACGTCGCGGGGGTACCCGCGACGACCAGGGCGGACACAACGAACAGGGCTGCTCCTCGAGCCATCATGCCTCCTCGGCGGGCCCGCACCGGGCCGGAATCCCCGCGTGTCGCACGCGTGACACGCGCAGACTGATACACGCGTCGCGCGACGTCAAGACCGTTGCCGCGCCCAGCGGACTCACGCGCATCATTCCAGCCGGATGCCCGCCGCCTTGATGACCTTGCGCCAGGCCTCGAACTCCTCGCGCATGAACTTCGCCAGCCCCTCGGGCGAGGTGGGAGCGGGCTCGGCACCCTGGCTCGCCAGCGACTGGACCATGTCGGGCTGCGAGAGGGCCTTCACCGAGTCGGCGTTGATGCGGGCGATGACCTCCTTCGGCGTGGCGGCCGGGGCGAGCAGCGCATACCAGGTGGTGTACTGGAACCCCGGCACGCCGGACTCGGCGACGGTGGGAATGTCGGGGGCGGCTGGGGAGCGCTTTGCGCTGCCCACCGCGATGCCACGCAACCGTCCCGACTGCACGTGCGGCAGCACGGCCGGCATGCTGTTGAACAGCAGCGAGACCTGGCCCGCGATCACGTCGGCCATGGCCGGCGCGGTGCCCTTGTAGGGGATGTGCACCATGTCGATGCCGGTCATGGACTTCAACAGTTCCATGCCCATGTGGTTGGGGCTTCCGGGGCCGACGGAGGCGTAGTTGATCTGCCCGGGGCGCGACTTCGCGAGGCGAATGAGGTCCTGCACGCTCTTCACCGGCAGGGAGGGATGCACCACGAGGATCTGCGGGTTGATCACCGCCAGCGTGATCGGGGCCAGATCGGTGAAGACGTTGTAGGGCAGCTTCTGCAGCGCTGGCGCCAGCGCGAGCGATCCGGAGGTCCCGAACAGCAAGGTGTGTCCGTCCGCTGGCGCCCGCAGCACCGTCTCCACCCCGAGCACGCCGCCCGCCCCCGGACGATTCTCGATGACCACCGATTGCTTCCACGCCTCGGAGAGCCTCTGGCCGAGCGCGCGGCCGACCAGGTCGGTCGGCCCGCCCGGCGGGAAGTGGACCACCATCCGGACGGTGCGGTTGGGAAAGGACTGCGCCCATGCAGACGTTGAGCACAGCGCAAGCAGCACAGTTCCTGCAACGGCCAGCATCCGATCCATCGAATCCCCTCCAAGCCAGATGATCCAAGCGCATCCGTTCGCGACCCTTCGCCATCGCGCGCATCGCCTGGGCGCATGGCGATTCATTCGTCCCGGCAGCGTACACTGAGAAGGCGATGGTGCGCAGCCGCGCCATGCCCTCGAACGGCCCCTGGCGAGACAGCGGGCAAGCCCGAGGCCTTCCACGCCCACGCGCAATTCGGCGAGTACGGCGCTCGCGCCTCTCGACTTCGACTCCGGACACATGGACTTCAGCGCCTATCGCATCGACTGGTCGGCCGCCCTGCCGCGCTGGATCGACTTCCTGGCCGATACCTTCACGGCCCCGCGAGGGCTGCTGTGGTGGCCGACGCTGCTTGCTGCACTGGTCGGGGCCGTGCTGATCGCAGCCGTCGCACGCGCGCGCGCGCGCGCGCACCGCAGCGCTGCCTTGGCCGCGGGCGACGCCGCGACCGAGGGGGACGAGTCCGCGCGGACCCCACCGCCCCCGCCATCGAACGGTACCGGGCCGCGTGAATCCGCACTCCCTGCCCGTGCGAGGACCGGCATCGAATCCGAGCACCCGTCCGCGGCCCCTGCGCCGGGCCGTACCGACCTGCCGGCCTATCTGCGGGAACTCCCGGTCGACCTCGCCTGCTTCGGCGGCTACACCTTCGTGATGGTCGCCTTTGCGCCGTGGCTGCTGTGGGCGACCACCGCCGGCGTGGTGGCGCTCTTCTGGCTCTTCCACGTACCACCACCCTTCCCCGGCACGCCGGGCGACAGCCACGCGCTGCTGCTTGCCGCCGCGATGTTCATCGGAGGCGACTTCGGGCTGTACTGGAGCCATCGGCTCTTCCACGCCCTGCGCCCGCTCTGGGCGCTGCACGCGCTGCATCACCGCCCCGCGGTGCTCACGCCGCTCACCGCGTTCCGCTTCTGGCCGCCCGAGGCGTTCGTGCATTTCGCGGCCTTCAATTTCGGCTCGGGTCTCGCGCTGGGCGCGGTATGCCTGGTCGCCGGCGCTGGCATCGCGCCGGCGACCTGGATGGGCATCAACGTCTTCCTGCTCGCCTGGTATCTGGCCTTCTCGCACCTGCGCCACAGCCCGCTGCCCCTCGCCTTCCCGCGCGCGCTGTCGCACGTATTCGTCTCGCCGCACATGCACCAGGCACACCATTCCGAGGACCCGCGCCACCGCGATCGAAACTTCGGGACCGCTCTGGCCGTCTGGGACTGGATGTTCGGAACGCTCTACCTTCCGCAACGCGGCGAGCGCTTCGCCTTCGGTGCGGGAGCCTGACGCGACCTGCTCAGGCACCCGAGTACGCTCGCGGCCTCGCAGGGCCCGGAGGAAAGGGTCGGCGGAGGCAGGATCCGGGCAGGCATCCGACGGATCACGACAGGGAGACCCTGGCGTCCCGACCGCCAGGCTCCGGGGACATCACCCCCCGCCCCTCGCACCCGCCTGGTGGCTCGACACGCTCGCGCGCGGCATGGGCCCGCCCCGAACCTTCCGGACGCGGTGCACAGACCCACGCTCCGGTCCCATCAGGAATACGGCGGGGAGACGCAGGAGCGACAGGCCGATTCGGAAGCGACGTTCGGCCGGCCCGTGGCCCGTGTCCCCTGCGTCCCTCCGCCGGCAGGTCCTCGGAGACGAGACGCCGCACGAAATCCGACAGTCAGGGCAGCAGCCCCGAGCAGTAGTGCCCCACGATCGGGTGCAACTGCTCGCCCAGGGCCCTCGCCCCGGCGTTGACGGTGCGCAGGCGATCGACCGCCTCCTCCGCCTGTCGACGCAGCGCCTCCACGTCCACGGTCAGGAGCTGGCGCTCGCGCACGAGCCAGCGGCCGCCCGACATCACGCTGTCGACCCCGGTGCCGTCCTCGGCGAACACGATCTGGTTCACGAGATCGTTGAGCGGGATGTAGTGCAGCGCGGAGAGGTCCAGCAGCAGCAGGTCTGCCTGCCATCCCTTCTCGATGCGACCCAGCCGCTCGAAGCCCAGCGCCCTCGCCCCGCCCTCGGTCGCCGCATACAGCGCCTCGCGCGCGCTGATCCAGCGCTCCGGCGGGTTGCCCTTCACGCGGGACACATAGCAGGCAAGCCGCATCGCCTCGAACGCGTTGAGGTTGTCGGAGGACGACGCGCCATCGGTTCCGATGGCCACGTTCAGGCCGCGGTCGAGCATCGCGCGCATGTCGGCGATGCCAGAGCCCAGCTTGAGGTTGCTGCCGGGGTTGTGCGACACCGAACAGCCCGCATCGGCCAGCCGCTGGCGATCGGTCTCGTCGAGCCACACGCCGTGTGCGACGCAGAAGCGTTCGCCCAGCAGCCCGACCGCCGACAGATGCTCGACCAGCGAATGCCCGTACACGCGGCGCCCGACCACGCCCTGCATCGGCGACTCCGACACGTGCATCTGGATGCCCAGCGCGTGCTCGTGCGCGTAATCGCGGCAGGCGACGAGGAACTCGTCGCTGCAGTGGTGCGGTATGGTCGGCCCGAGCGCGGGCCGGATGCGGGCGCGATCGAACCGCCAGCCCCGGATGATCGAATCCACCACGGCCATCGTTTCGCCATGCGGGGCATAGCGCGCGCGCAACGCCTGCTCGCGCAATGGTTCGGGCAGCGCATCGGCCAGCCCCGGAACCGCCTCGTGCAGGCCACGATCGGCCATCATCGGTGCGATCGTGGCGCGCATGCCGGCATCGGCATAGGCGCGACCGACCGCCTCGACCCCCTCGACCGTGGGCAGGGGAAACTCGGCGAACATGTCGTAGCCCGCGGTGCAGCCCTTGCGCACCAGTTCGGCCGCCCCGATCAGCGCGGACAGGTACTTGTCCTCGACGGTACGCCGCCCGGTCGCGCCGGGCTGCGCATTCAGGTAGGTCTCGAGGTTGTAGCGGTCGAACACGCCCTTCGCCAGCCCGCTCTGCGCGTGGTTGTGGCCGTTCACCAGGGCCGGCATCAGTGCGCGCCCGGAGGCATCCACGCACTCCATACCGTCGCCGCGCACCGAACCGCGCGGCACGACGTCGACGATGGCGTCACCCTCGATCAGGACATCGAGTGCCGCATCCGTCCAGTCCGGCGTGACGACGCGCGCGTTGCGGATGAGCATCATGCGAGCGGCTCCGGTTGCAGCGACGCGCGCTCGATGCGCAGGAACGAGGCATTGCCCTTCTCGTCGACCGCGAACCCGTAGGACAGCATGCCGCGCATCGTGACCCGTTCCTCGCTCGCCTCGCCCTCGAAACCGGGCAGGTCGATCGCGGCGACCGGGACGGGCGAGCAGTCGGGGCAGGCTCCGGGCACGGACACGAGCATGCGTGCCGCGCCATCATGGGTGGCGTTCAGATACCCGCTGATCTCGACCTCGTGGCCGGACCACTGCCCGCAGCCGCCGCGGTATCCGTTCTCGTCGAACAGGTCACTGAAACTCAGCCGCACGCATCACCTCGCGTTCCATGTGCGCGGTCAGGCGCATCCGGTAGTCGTTGAAGGCCGGGTCGGTCATGCTGCGGGGGCGCGGAAGGTCGATCTTCACGTCTTCCAGCACTCGCCCGGGTGCGGCGCTCATCACCACCACCCGGTCCGCCAGCAACACCGCCTCGTCGATCTGGTGCGTGACGAACAGGATGGTCGACTGGAAACCCGACCAGATCTCCAGCAGGAACTGCTGCATCAGGACCCGGGTCTGGAAATCCAGCGCGGCGAACGGCTCGTCCATCAGGATGAATTCCGGCTGGCCCACCAGGGCCCGCGCGATCGCCACCCGCTGCCTCATGCCGCCGGACAACTGGTGGGGATAGTGCTTCGCGAACTTCACCAGGCGGACCCGCTCCAGTACCTCGCGCCCACGTCGCCAGCGCTCGTCGATGCCCATGCCCTTCATGCGCAGGCCGAAGATCACGTTGTCCTCGACGGTGAGCCAGGGAAAGAGCGAGTGTTCCTGGAAGACCATCACCACCTTCGGGTTCGGTCCGGTCACCGGTTCGCCGTCGATCAGGATGCGCCCGCCCGACAGCGGCTCCAGCCCGGCGCAGAGTTCCAGCAGCGTGCTCTTCCCGCAACCGCTCGGGCCGAGGATCGCGACGAACTCCCCGGAGGAGACCCGCAGGCTCGCATCCTCGATGGCCGTGGTCTCCAGCCCGCGGGCTCCGGGCCAGACCTTGCGTACCGCGTCGATCTCGAGCGAACTCATTCGGCCGTCTTCCACCAGAGGATCTTGCGCTGGATGAACAGCAGCAGCGCATCGACCGCATAGCCCGTGACGCCGATGATGCAGATGCCCAGCATGATCAGGTTCGGATTGAACATTTCGCGACCGAGGATGACGATCATGCCCACGCCGTTCTTGAGACCGACCATCTCGGCCGCCAGCACCGCCATCCAGGCCGCGAAGAAGTTGATCCGCAGCATCGTGAACACCTGGGGCAGTACCGCGGGAAAGATCACGTGTGTCCAGACCTGGCGAGGCGAGGCGCCATAGGTACGTGCGGTCTTGACCAGCCGCTCGTCGACCGACTGAACTGCGGCTACCGTCGACAGCGTGAGCAGGAAGTAGACCCCGGTGAAGACCACGAAGATGGCCGTCGGGTTGCCCACCCCGAAGATCACGATGCCGATCGGGATCCAGGCAATGGGGGCGATCGGCGCGAGACCGCGAACGATCGGCAGCAGCGCGATCGACAGCCACCTCGACATCGACACCAGGATGCCGGTCAGGACCGCCGCCACGAAGCCGATCGCCAGCCCCGCCACCACCCGGAAGCTGCTGGCGATGATGGCCGCGGGTACCGTCATCGCCTCGGAGCCGAAGCCGACCCGGAAATCGTTCTCGATCGCGAACTTCACGAACGACGACGGTGGCGGAAACAGCGTGGTCGCCAGCGATCCGGTGGCGGCACCGAATTCCCACAGGCCGACCAGCACCAGCCAGGGAACCAGCGCCGCCGCCGCGGCTTTCAGGACACCGTTCACGACTCGAACCTAGGCCTTGAGCGCTTCGCGAAGGAACCGGAAGTCGATCAGGTTGTCCGGCACCCTCTTGATGTAGCCCAGGGTCGTCATGTCCGCGATCGCCGTGCGCATGCCCGCCTCGCCGGCGCCGATCAGGTTCACCTGCGGCATCTGTCGCGGCAGGGCCGAGCGCAGGGTCTCCTTGTCCACGCGGTAGAACTTGGAGGCGTCGAGCACGTCCACCGCCTTGTCGCGATTGGACTTGATCAGCGCGTCGGCGCGCACCAGCGTGCGCAGGTAGCGGGTCACCGCCTGGGGGTATTTCTCGATGAAGTCGGTCCGGGCGTTCGTCACGCAGTCGGGACCGTCCTTGCCCCAGGTGTCGAGGTTGGAGACGATCGGCACGCCACCCAGCTTGTCGACCAGCCGCGTGGCAAAGGGCTCGACATGGGTCACCAGGTCGACGGCCTTCGCCTCGAAGGCCGCCGCCATCGCGAGCACGTCGTTGAACCACACCATCTGGAAGTCGTCGTAGCGCAGGCCGGCGTTCTGCATCGCCCGATAGGCCATCAGCTCGAAGGTGTTCAGGCGCATCGCGCCGATCTTCAGGCCCTTGCCCTTGCGCGCCGCGAGGTCGCCCATCGACTTGATGCCCAGGGAACCCTGGGCGATCAGGAAGATGCCGCCCGCGCCACTGCCGCCGATGATCCGCACCGGCGCACCGTTGTTGGCGGCCACGATCGTGTTCGTGAACGGAATGTGCACGACGTGCATGGCCCCGCCGGTGAGCGCGGTGAGCGCGTCGCCCGGGTTGGGCATGAACTTGAGGTCGACCTTCAGGCCTTCGGCCGCGAACATGCCGGTGGCCTGCGCGTAGAACAGCGGCGACATGCAGATGCCGACCAGGTGCCCGACGTTGATCACATCGGGAGCCGCCTGTGCGGCGGCGGTTCCGGGCAGGGCGAGGCCAGCGCTACCGGCCAGGGCGGCAGTCGTTTCGAGGAACTGACGGCGCTTCATGGGGCTCTCCGGTGAGTGGGACACTCGCCCGTGGTCGCACGAAGCGTGCCAAGCGCAGCGAGCCCTCCCGGACTGTTGGGCCGCCGGGTTCGGCCCCGCGACGGTGCCTCCGGGGCCCCGAGGCGCCCACGGCAGGTGCACGACACGGATCGACCGTCGGCCTCGGGGGCGAACCTGAACACCCGGTCAGCCGGCTGCCCACCGTGGCTTCGGGTCGGGCGACCCGACCGATCGCTGGACGCCCGCCGGGCCTTCGGCGAGACTCGCGCATGGTCGGAGCACGAGGCGGGGACAGGGGCTGGCTGCGCGGCGCGGCACTCGTCGCACTCCTGGTGTCGGCGCCCGATTCACTTCTCGCCTGCGAATGCGCAGGCGCCAGCCTCCTCGTCTCGAGTCTGCAGCGACGCGAGGATCGGGACGCCGAGGTCTTCCTCGGGCGCGTGGTGCGGATCCTCTCGCCTCGCGAAGCCGAGGTCGAGGTCCTGGAATCGTTTTCCGGCACCGGAGGACTCAAGCGGTTGCGGTCCCGGGACAGTTCCTCCTGTGCCGTCGGGTTCGGCGCCGGCCAGCGTCATGTCTACGCGCCTGCGACGGGCGGCCTGGTCGACCTCTGCTCGCGCCACGACCCGAGCCCGGAATTCCTCGCTCGACTGCGCGCCGCACGCCGCCCCGGGCCCTGAAGGGCAGTGCCCCCGCCAGGCTGGTCGCGCGCCGGGCGCAGGAGGCATCGGCGCACCATGGGCCGCCCGGACCGGCCTGCGATCCTCGGCTGCTCACGATGCGGAAAGGGCCGGCAGGCCGGCGATGGTCCGCCGACCCGTCATGCGCGAGCGAGACATGGGGGCGGAAGCACCCGAGGCCGGCCTCGAAAGACCGTACCACGCGAACCGCCCCGGGCTGCCCGGCCGGACTGGACCCTGCCCGCTCGCCGCCGCGGCGAAGGGCGGTTCGCCGACCGAATCCCGCAGCCGTTCGCGCGCGCAGGCACAATCCGCCTCTGTTCGCCTGCCCACTTCCGCCCGACCGTGCCTGCCGCCAAGGATGCCACCGCTCACACCCCCATGATGCAGCAGTACCTGCGCATCAAGGCGGAGCACCCGCAGGCGCTGCTGTTCTACCGGATGGGCGACTTCTACGAACTGTTCTACGACGACGCCCAGCGCGCGGCCCGCCTGCTCGACATCACCCTCACCCGTCGCGGCGCGTCGGCCGGAGCACCGATCCCGATGGCCGGGGTGCCCCACCAGGCGGTCGACCAGTACCTCGCGAAGCTGATGAAGCTCGGCGAGTCGGTGGCGATCTGCGAGCAGATCGGCGATCCCGCCACCTCGAAGGGACCGGTCGAGCGCCGGGTCACCCGCATCGTCACCCCGGGCACGCTGACGGATGCGGCCCTGCTGGAAGACCGTCGCGAGGCCCTGCTGGCGGCCGCCTGGATCGCTGGCGACAAGGGCGTGGCCGGGCTGGCGTGGCTGGACCTCGCAGCCGGTCGGTTCTGCACCGCCGAGGTGCCCGCCACCTCGCTGGCCGGGGAACTCGAACGCCTGCGCCCGGCCGAACTGCTGCTGGCCGACGATTCGACACCGGTGGCGGAACCCGCTCGCTGTGCGGTGAGGCGGCTGCCACCGTGGCATTTCGAGACGGAGGCGGCACGGCGACTCCTCTGCGAACAGTTCGCGGTGCGCGATCTCGCGGGCTTCGGCGCACAGGCGCTCGAGTACGCGGTGGGTGCGACCGGGGCTCTCCTGCGCTACGCGCAGGCGACCCAGTCGGGCGCGCTCGCGCACCTGCAGGGGCTGCGGGTCGAGGCGCCCGCGGACTTCGTGCGCCTGGATCCGGCCTCGCGGCGCAACCTCGAGATCGACGAGACGCTGCGCGGCGAGCCGGCCCCGACCCTGCTGTCGGTGATCGACACCACGGTCACCGCGATGGGCACCCGCCTGCTGCGCCGATGGCTCAACGCGCCGCTGCGAAACCGCGAGGTGCTCGGCCATCGCCATGCGGCGGTCGCCGCGCTCGACCCCCTGCACCCGGCCCTGCGGGACGCGCTCGAGCCGCTGGCCGACCTCGAGCGCATCGCCACCCGCATCGCGCTGGGCAGCGCGCGCCCGCGCGAACTGGCCGCGCTGCGCGACAGCCTCGGACGACTGCCCGCGCTCGCCGCGCTGATCCGCGAGGCGAGCGCGCCGCGCCTGTGCGAGCTGGCCCGCGAACTGGCAATACCGCCCGAACCACGCGAACGGCTGGCCGAGCAGCTGGCCGTCGAACCTCGCGCGCTGCTGCGCGATGGCGGGGTGATCGCGCCGGGATTCGACGCGGAGCTCGACGAGCTGCGCGAACTGCAGTCCGGCGCGGATCGCTTCCTGCTCGAGATGGAGGCGCGCGAACGCGAGCGCACCGGCATCGCCACGCTGCGCGTCGAGTACAACCGCGTGCACGGCTTCTTCATCGAGGTCACCCAATCGCAGGCCTCGCGCGTGCCCGACCATTACCGACGCCGCCAGACCACCAAGAACGCCGAGCGCTACATCACACCCGAGCTCAAGGCGTTCGAGGATCGCTACCACTCGGCCAACGAGCGCGCCGCGGCGCGCGAGCGCGCGCTCTACGAGGCGCTGCTCGCCGCGCTGCGACCGCACGTGCCCCTGCTGCAGCGGGCAGCGGCGGCGGTGGCCGAGCTCGACACGCTGGCCTGCTTCGCCGAGCGTGCGCTGGCGCTCGGCTGGACGCGGCCGCAGTTCGTCGACGAACCGCTGCTGGAGATCGCGGCGGGCCGGCACCCCGTGGTCGAGGCGGGCGTCCGCGATTTCGTCGCCAACGACTGCCGGCTGGGTTCCGCACGGCGCCTGCTGCTGGTCACGGGTCCCAACATGGGGGGCAAATCCACCTACATGCGCCAGGTCGCGCTGATCGTGCTGCTCGCGCATGTCGGCGCATTCGTGCCCGCCGCCTCGGCCCGCATGGGTCCGATCGACCAGATCTTCACCCGGATCGGCGCGGCCGACGACCTGGCGGGCGGACGCTCGACCTTCATGGTCGAGATGACCGAAGCGGCCGGCATCCTGCACAACGCCACCTCGCACAGCCTGGTGCTGATGGACGAGATCGGCCGCGGCACCTCGACCTTCGACGGTCTGGCGCTGGCGTGGGCGATCGCCCGACACCTCGCGCGCGAGGTGGGCGCGCTCACGCTGTTTGCCACGCACTACTTCGAACTGACCCGCCTCGCCGAGGAGTTGCCGGGCGTGGCGAATGTGCATCTGGATGCGGTCGAACATGCGGGCGGCATCGTGTTCCTGCACGCGGTCGAGGAGGGCCCGGCCAGCCAGAGCTACGGCCTGCAGGTCGCCCAGCTCGCCGGCATCCCGGCGCCGGTGATCCGCGCCGCGCGCGCTCGCCTGCACGAACTGGAGCAGCAGACGGTGGCCGCGGGAGACACCCCGGATCTGTTTCGGCCGCTCGCGATGTCCGCGGCGGCCGCACCCAGGGAATCGACGCATCCGCTCCCCGAAGGACAGGCGCTCGCCGAGGCAAGCCGGCCCGATACCCCGCAGGCGGCCGTTGCCCGGGGCACGCGCCCGGACGCGGTGAGCCGCGACGACGACACCGCGCAGCCCGTTCCCGGGCGGGCCGCCGGAGCTTCGGTGGCCGTGATCGAGACACTCGCACGCGAGCTGGGCGACATCGATCCCGATGCGCTCAGTCCGCGCGACGCGCTGGACCTCGTCTACCGGCTCGCCGCGGTCGTTCGCAACCGCGGCTGAGCGCTGGCCTCGCGCAACCCGCGGGCGCCGCGATGCGACCGGAGGGCCGAGCACAGGCCGAAACGGCCATGCCGGGACAGGCTGGCGATCGCCCGGCGAGAACCGTCGGGCAGGTTGGCAGGGCCGATCGGCAGCACCGATCGGCCGGACTGGGCCCTCGGCGCGAGCGCCGACACCCCGGCGCGCCGGCAGGCGGGGGGCGGCTACAGAGACCCTGCGCGCGGACTCAGTGGTGGTGGCCGTGAGCCCCGTGGGCGTGGCCGTGGGTCATTTCCTCGCGAGTGGCCTTGCGCACGCCGAGGACCTGGCAGTCGAACCGCAGGCCACGGCCGGCGAGCGGGTGATTGCCGTCGACCTCGACGGTCTCCTCGCTGATGGCGATGATCCGGTACACCGCCCGATGCTGCCCATCGGGCGTCGCGCCCTCGAACTCCATGCCCACGCGAACCTCGCGCGGAAAGCGATCGCGCGGCTCCGAGCGCATCAGCGCCGGGTCGATATCGCCGAAGGCCTGGGCCGGCGCCAGTTCGACGAGCAGGGCATCGCCCACGTCCCGACCCTCGAGGGCCGCCTCGACGTCCTCGAAGATCTGGCCGTAGCCGCCGTGCAGGTAGTCGATGACCTGCGCATCCTCGATCATGGCGTCCTTGTCGTCGAACAGACGATAACGCAGGGATACGACGGTGTTGGCGGTGATCGGCATGGTGTCCTCCCGGGGCAGGAACGCGAGTCTACCCCCTGCGCATCGCCTTCACACGCGCGAGCATCGCCTCGGCGTGTCCGCGTGCGCCCACCCCGTAGAGCGCCTCGCGCACCACGCCCTTGCGGTCGATCACGAAGGTCGAACGCAGCACGGACTCCCGGACCGCCTGCGCAGACGCGGGAGCCACGGCGGCCGTCGAGCCCACCCCGACTGCGCTCCCCGCCTCGGCCGGCACGGGCAGCGGACGGCGCTGCACCACCCCGTAGGCTCGCGACACCTCGAGGTCGGCGTCCGAGAGCAGTCGCACGGCCAGCGAGTGCCGATCGCGGAAGTCGCCGTGCGAATCGACGTCGTCACGGCTCACGCCCAGCACCACGGCACCTGCCCGCTCGAAATCGTCCATCCGCTCGCTGAACTCCACCGCCTGCATGGTGCAGCCCGGTGTGTGGTCCTTCGGATAGAAGTACAGTACGACCGCAGCGCGATCGCGAAACTGCGCAAGTGTCACGATCTCCAGATCGGCGTCTGGAAGTTCGAACGGCGGAGCCGGATCGCCGGGCTGCAACATCCGCGTAACCTGTCGAGGAGAGGCGCTTGAAAGGACGCGAACGGATTCTAACGCGCACCCCGAGCGGTTCCGCAAGTACCCCCCGGCTCCGCATCCGCTGGCCGCGCGGCCTGTCCGAGCGTCGCTTCCTCGCCGAGCACTGGCAGCGGAAGCCCCTCGTGGTGCGCGGCGCCCTTCCCGGCTTTCGCGACTGCCTGCCGCGTCGCTCGCTCCGTGCGCTGGCGCGGCGGGAGGACGTCGAATCGCGCCTGGTCTGGCACCGCGGCTCGCGCTATCGGGTCGCGCACGGCCCGCAGCGCGACGCCGACCTCGCACGGCTGTCGACCGTCGATGCCACGCTGCTCGTGCAGGGCGTGGATCGGCAGGTACCCGCAGTCCACGCCCTGCTGGAGGCGTTCTCGTTCGTCCCGCGCGCGCGCCGCGACGACCTGATGGTGAGCGACGCAGCGCCGGGCGGCGGCGTGGGACCGCACGTGGATTCGTACGACGTATTCCTGTTCCAGGCACGCGGGCGGCGCCTGTGGCGGATCGCGCGCGAGTTCGACCCGGAACTCGACGAGGATGCACCGCTGCGTCTGTTGCGCCGTTTCGAGCCCGAGGAGGAATTCATGCTCGAACCCGGTGACTTCCTCTACCTGCCGCCCGGTGTCGCGCACGACGGGATCGCGCTCGACGACTGCGCGACATGGTCGGTGGGATTCCGCGCGCCCTCGGCCCGAGAACTGGCCGCCGGCTGGTGCGCGTGGCTGGAGGACTCGATCCAGGAGGACCTTCTCTACGCCGATCCGGGTCTGGCGCTGCAACGCTCCGCCAGCTGGCTCTCCGACGACTACGTGCGGACGGCAGCACGGCTGATCCACCCGCTCGCGTTCGATCGGCGGCGTTTCGAACGGTTCGTCGGGTGCCATCTGACCGAGCCCCGCGACGGCGTGGTGTTCGATGCGCCGCGCCGTCCCCTCGGGCCGGAGGCGCTTGCCGCGCGAGCGGCGCAGCGCGGCCTTGCCCTGGCCACCGCCAGCGCGCTGCTCTGGCGAACGAACACCGCGTTCATGAACGGCGAAGCGGTCGACCTGCCCCCGGCGGCGATGCCCCTGGTCGCACGGCTCGGGGATCGACGCAGACTCGGTGCGAGCGATTCGGCGCGCGCGCTGCGCAACCGGTCGCTCGGCCCGGCGCTGCACGACTGGTACCTCGCGGGCTATCTCGCCCCCGCATGAGCACGCGACGATGAGCACCGCCGAGGACCCGCTGCCGCAGCCCGCCGATCGCACGCGACTGGCCCCGCCGACCTATCGCCGCTTCGACACGCTCGCGCAGTATCGCGAAGCCCTCGACGAGTTGCTGGGGCTCGCGCAGCGCAGCATCTGGCTGTTCGACGTGAGCCTCGACGGCGCCTTCGCCACGCGAGCGCGTACCGAACGGCTCCACGCCTTCCTGCGCGCGCATCCGGACAATCGCCTGCGCATCGCGCTCCACGATCCGCAACCGCTGGTACGGCACGGTCCGCGCCTGATCGGGTTGCTGCGCCTGCATGGCGCAGCGGTCGCCATCCACGAGACGGTTGGCACCGCGCGCTCGGCAAGCGATCCCCTGGCGATCGTCGACGGCCTGCACGCGCTGCGTCGCTTCCACCACGCGCAGCCGCGCTCCGCGCTCACCACCGACGACCCGGCCTCGGTGCGTCCGCTGGTCGAGCGCTTCGAGCAGATATGGGAGTCCTCCGAGCCCGCCGTCCGCGCCACCACGCTCGGCCTGTAGGCATCGCGCGCGGTGGCGGGGCGCAGGGGCGTGCGCGCGGACGACAGGCCGGCTGTTTGCCGCGGCCCGAGCACGCTCCGGCGGACCACGTAGCGGGATCGGCACGAAGGCGCGTGTCGCCAGCCGGGCGATCGGCGGCTCGCCCCGACCGTGGTGTCCATGCAGGGTCGATGCAAGGTCGATGCAAGGTAGAACACCGTTCTGCTGTGATACAGTCGCGCCCGCACGCGGGCGGCTTTCCTGCTATCACCGGTGCCGCCGACCCGACGCCCTTCGCGCTGAATCCGGCGTGAAGGTGTCCACTACCCCGTCAACGTCCGAGGAATTCTCATGACCCGCTCGATTCTCATCGCCCTCGCGCTGTCCGCGGCCCTCGTGGCCTGCGGCAAGGAAGCCCCGAAGCCCGCCCCGACGCCGGCCCCGGCCGCTCCCGTGCCTGCCCCCGCTCCGGCTCCGGAACCCGCTCCGGCCCCGGCCCCCGCCGCCGACGCTCCGAAGGCCGATGCCGCGCCGGGTGCACCTGGCGCACCCGCTCCGGCCCCGGCCCCGGCCCCGGCGCCGGCTCCCGAGAAGAAGTAATCCTTTCTTCTTCGGTGGCAGGAAACCGGCCTTCGGGCCGGTTTTTTTTCGTCTGCAGCGCCAGCGTCGAACCACCCGGATCACCCGAACGATCCGGCTCGCCCGATTCGCCGGGATCGCGTCGCTCGCGCGTCGATCACGGCATTGGCCGCCGCATCGGTCCGGGTGGCGCCGCTCCTCGCCCGCGAGACGATCGAGGGGGTGAGCCCGGGTGCTTCCGGTCGCAATCCGCCCCGCCGCGAGTCTCGCAGCGACGGCTCGAGGGGCCGAGGCTCAGGCCACCTGCAGCCAGCCGATACCCTCGTCGCTCGCCGCCTGGATGTCCTCGGGGCGAGCACCGAGCACGGCGGCCCATGCGGCCCTTGCCCGCTCCGGCGTGTTGTTCCGGATCGAGAGGTGCGCGGCAACCAGGTGGCGAAGCCGTGGGCCGGCCACCTGCCCGAGGAAGGCGGCGGATGCGTCGTTCGACAGGTGCCCGAACGGTCCGCCCACCCGCTGCTTGAGGAAGTCGGGGTAGTTCCCTCGCCACAGCATGTCCGTGTCGTGGTTCGCCTCGAGCACCAGCGCGTCCAGGTCCTGGCACGCGGCCGCAAGGTGGGGCGTTCCCGACCCCAGGTCGGTCACGATGGCCATCCGCGCGCGACCATCGTCGAACACGTACTGCACGGGCTCGCGCGCATCGTGTGGAACCGGCACTGGCCGCACGCCGATGTCGCCGATCACCAGCGGCTCATCGGCCGCCAGCTCGGCGAGGCGGCCCGCAGGCAGGTCGAGGTAGGCGCCGCTGGCACGGGCCGTGCCCCAGGTCGCGTAGACCTTGGCCTCGCAGCGCCGCAGGAACGGCAGCACCGTGCCCACGTGGTCCTCGTGCTCGTGCGTGACCAGCAGCGCACTCACCGACTCGGGCTCGATACCCGCGGCCTGCATCCGTGCGACGAGGCGACGGGGCGCGACTCCGCAGTCGACCAGTAGTCGCGTCGAGCCCGATTCGACGAGCCAGGCATTGCCGGTGCTGCCGCTGCCCAGCGAGCAGAAGCGCACGGCCCGGGACGTCCTAGCGCAGTTGTTCGTGCAGCAGCCCGAGAATGCGCTGCGCGGTCTCGGAGCGATCGACGGCCCCCTCGGCCCCGAGCACGCGCACGCGGGTGCTCTCGGCGTCCGCTCGGGCGAGTTCGAGCCTGAATCGTTCGGCCTTGATCGCCGTCGAACTGTTGTCGCGCCAGAACGCCAGGCGCGAGAGCGCTCCCCCGCGATCCTTGCGCTCGGCATCCGCATCCGCGTAGCGCACGAAATACAGCCCTTTCGATCGATCACGATCCTCGACCGCGAAACCGAGTCGATCGAGCGACAGCCCGACCCGCCGCCAGGCCCGGTCGAAGTCATCGATCACGACGAGCGACGGGGCACCGTCGGGAGCCTTCTCCAGCCGCGCGAGGGCGCTGGCCGGTTTGGCCACCGCCGCCCGGGCCACCGCCTCCGGTGCGCCGAAGCGCACCATGATCCGGCGCAGCATCTCGGCTTCGAGTTCCGGGTCGCTGGGGCGCGGCTGCCACATGAAGCGATCGACGTTGGTGGCGACCTGCACTTCCTCCAGGCCGCGATGGCTGACGTACACCTCGGTCGTCTTGCCATCGGCGCCGCGCTCGAGACGCGCCCGGAAGCGATCGCGGATGCCCGAGGAGCGGACGCTCGCGAGGATGCGGTCGAACAGCCCGCGGATGCCGCCTTCCGGCACCCGGGGACGCGTCTCGGCCCACTCCGTCTCCATCACCCCGGCCTCCGGGAGTTCGGTGGCGATCACGAAGCCGGCCTCGACCCAGAAGTCGCGCACCACCGGCCAGACCTTCTCGGGTGGTCCGGGCAGCACCAGCCAGCGCTCGCTGCCCGCGCGATCGATCCGGGCCTGCTCGACCACCGGCAGGAGCCCACCTTCACCGGGCTTGGCCTTGGTCTGCCGCTGCCGGTCGAACTCGGAGAACGTCGCGCTTCCGGCCACCCCTTCGGGCAGGTTGAAGCGGGTATCGGCCTGCGGCCGGGCGAGGTCGGGTGGCACCTCCAGGGGAGGCAGGCGGCCCGCGGCGCTGTAGTCGCGTCCGGTCAGGCTGCTGCAGCCCGCGAGCGCGAGGGCCGCCGCCAGGGCCGCGGACAGCGCAACGATCCGCCTCGCCGGCGCCAGGGCGATCACGACGCGTCCCCGATGACGATACCCGCCTCCCTCATCGCGCCGAGCACCGTCGCGTGATGGGCTGGGGACAGCGGCGTGAGCGGAAGCCGCACGCCTGCGCCGATGCGTCCCATGCGCTCGAGCGCCCACTTCACGGGGATGGGGTTGGCCTCGCAGAACAGGTGTCGATGCAGCCCCAGCAGCCGGTCGTTCACCGCGCGAGCCGGCCCCGCCCGACCGGCACGAGCCGCATCGCAGAGCTCGCGCATCGCCCGCGGCGCGACGTTGGCCGTGACGGAGATCACCCCGTGCATCCCGGAGAGCATGGCGGCCATGCCGGTCGCATCGTCGCCGCTCAGCACGCAGAACGCGGCGGGCACGCGCCGCAGCAGGTCGGAGGCACGGTAGAGGTCTCCGGTGGCATCCTTGAGACCCACGATGCCAGGGACCTCGGCGAGCCGCGCCACGGTGTCGTTCGCGAGGTCGGCCACGGTCCGCGAGGGCACGTTGTACAGCACGACCGGAAGGTCCACGGCCTCGGCGATGGCGCGGAAGTGCCGGTACAGGCCTTCCTGGGTCGGCTTGTTGTAGTAAGGCACCACCGACAGACCGGCGGCGGCGCCAACCTCGCGCGCGTAGCGCTGGAGGTGGATGGCCTCGGCGGTCGAGTTGGCCCCGGTCCCGGCGATCACCGGTACGCGGCCGGCACTGCGCTCGACGGCCGTACGGATGAGCAGGCAGTGTTCGTCGACGTCCACCGTGGGCGACTCGCCCGTGGTTCCCACCACGACGATGCCCTCGGTGCCCTCGGCGATATGCCAGTCGACCAGCTCGCGGAGGCGCTCGAGATCCAGGCTGCCATCCGGGTGCATGGGCGTGACGATCGCGACCAGACTGCCACCGAACATGAAGCGACTCCCGCCGGGAAAACCGTGATCTTACCCGAGCGCGGCCGTGCGCCGTCCCCCCGCGCACCCGCCGGGGCGGCGCGCCGGCTGACTCGCCGGATCCAGGCCGGCGTTCCCGGTCGCCGCGCAAGCCGGACCATGCAACCGCGCCCCGGACTCGTTCATCGGGCTGGCACCGGTGCCAGCCCGCGCAGCAGGGCGACCGCGGACTCGATCCCGCCCGTGAACACGCGCTCGAGCAGCGGCACGAAATACGGCAGCGTCAGGTACAGGGCAGCCATGCCCACCAGCAGGGTGAACGGGAATCCCACCGCGAAGATGTTCATCTGCGGCGCCGCGCGCGAGATCACCCCGATGCCGAGGTTGGCGATCAGGAGCGCGGCGATCACCGGCAGCGACAGGGCCAGGCCGAGGGCGAAGACCTGCGCGCCGTAGGCGGCATAGGCACCCAGCCCGGCCGCCGAGAACCCCGACATCCCGACCGGCAGCAGCCGGAAACTCTCGGCCAGCGCGGTGATCAGCATCGCGTGGCCGTTGAGGGACAGGAACACCAGCGTCGCGACCAGCCCGAGGTACTGGCCGACCACCGGCACCTGGGCCGAGGTCTGCGGATCGAAGAAGGTGGCGAAGCCAAGGCCCATCTGCAGGCCGGCCAGCTGCCCCGCCGCCTCCACCGCGGCGAAGACCACGCGCACCGCGAAACCGAGGCAGATCCCGATGAGAACCTGCTGGGCCAGGATGGCCACACCCATCGCCGAGGCCACGTCGACCGCGGGCAGCGGCCCGATCTGCGGCGCGAGGATGACCGCCAGCGCGATGGCCAGGCCGATGCGCAGCCGCATGGGCACGCTGCGATTGCCCAGCACCGGGTCGGTGGTGAGCCAGGCCATCACGCGCGCGAACGGGTAGAAGTACGCGGCGATCAGCGCGTTCCACTGGGCATCGGTGAAACTGATCACGGTCGCGCGCGAACGCTCGGGCGGTGCCGGCCTGGCGCCGGCTCGCAGCTCACGCGACCAGCCGCGGGATGCTCTCGAACAGCCGCCGCGTGTAGTCGGCGAGCAGTTGCAGCATCCACGGGCCCGCGAGCACGGCCACCGCGAACATCACCACCAGTTTCGGGATGAACGACAGCGTCATCTCGTTGATCTGCGTGGCCGCCTGGAACACGCTCACCAGCAACCCGGTCACCAGCGCCGACAGCAGCAGC
Organism: uncultured Pseudomonadota bacterium; assembly: GCA_903831455.1. Taxonomy (GTDB): domain Bacteria; phylum Pseudomonadota; class Gammaproteobacteria; order Burkholderiales; family CAIKXV01; genus CAIKXV01. Next base: position 66,303 of record CAIKXV010000047.1, read on the forward strand.
GGCAACGACAGCAGGATGGTGAGTTCCAGCCCCTGCCGGGCGAGCGCGATGAAGTCCTCGGGGCTCATGTCTGGAAGCTGCGCACGAGCGAGCCGATCAGCAGGTTCCAGCCATCGACCACCACGAACAGCATCAGCTTGAAGGGCAGCGAGATGATCACCGGCGAGAGCATCATCATGCCCATCGACATCAATACGCTGGCCACCACCATGTCGATGATGAGGAAAGGGATGAAGATCACGAAACCGATCTGGAACGCGGTCTTCAGTTCGCTCACCACGAACGCGGGCACCAGCACCTTCAGGGGCACCTCTTCGGGCCCGGCCGGCGCGGGCGAATCGGACAGCCGCAGGAACAGCGCGAGATCCGACTGGCGCGTCTGCTTCAGCATGAACTCGCGGAACGGCTGCACGCCCCGCTCGGCCGCCTGCAGGACGTCGATCTTCCCTTCGGAAAAGGGGACGTAGGCGTCGCGCCAGGCCCGCTCGAACGCCGGCGCCATCACGAAGAACGTGAGGAACAGGGCAAGACCGACCAGGACCTGGTTCGGCGGCGCCTGGAGGGTACCCAGCGCCTGTCGAAGCAGCGACAGCACGATGATGATGCGCGTGAACGCGGTCATCATCAGCACCGCGGCCGGAATGAAGGTGAGCGCGGTGAGGAAGATCAGCGTCTGCAGCGTGAGCGAGTAGGTCTGCCCGCCACCCGGGGCCGGTGCCGAGGTGATCGCGGGCAACCCCTGGGCCAGCGCCGCGGGCGCGACGGCCGCGAACGCGAACGCGAACGCGAGCGCCCACCGCCCCTGGCCGCGACGCGCCCGGTTCGTCACGGGCGCGGCCCCGTCCCGGTGCGCAGGCGCTGCAGCCATGCCGATGCCTCCGTGGCCCCGGCTGCCGGCTGTTCCGCGGTCGGACGCGGCAGTCGATGCAGCAGCCTGACCCCGCCGCTGGCCACGCCGAGCACCAGCCACTCGTCGCCCACCTCGACCAGCACCACGCGCTCGCGCGGACCCACCATGACCCCGCCGACGACGCGAAGCACGCCCCCGCCTCCCTGCGCGGGTCCCAGTCGACGCAGCAGCCAGCCGGTGCCGAAGATCGCCGCGAGGACGACGGCCAGGCCCACGACGACCTGGAACAACCCCGCGATCGAGACCGGCGAAGGCGGTACGGCGCTGGCGCCGGAGGCCGGACCCGCCAGCAGCGTCAGCGCGAGCGCGCCGAGCCCCGCGACGGCGGATCGGGTCATCGATTGAGGCGGCGCAGCCGCTCGTCCGGCGTGATGATGTCGGTGAGCCGGATGCCGAACTTCTCGTTCACCACGACCACCTCGCCCTGGGCGATGAGGCAGCCGTTCACGAGCACGCTCATCGGCTCCCCGGCCATGCCGTCGAGTTCGATCACCGAACCCTGGGACAACTGGAGCAGGTTGCGGATCTGGATCTTGGTGCGCCCGAGTTCGACCGTGATGTTGACCGGGATGTCGAGGATCAGGTCGAGGTTGCCGCCCGAGGCCTCGGGCACGGCGGCCGGCGTCAGGTCGGCGAACTGCGCCGGCTGGACGCTGCCGGCACCGCCCAGTCCGTCGGGCGCTTGCGGGCTGTCAGCCATTGCGCGGGCCTCCGGGCGCTTCGACCCCTTCGTGGATGTTCACGAACTCTTCGACGCGCAGCGCATAGCGCCCCTGCGTGACGCCGTAGCTGCACGAGAGCACGGGCACGCTGTCGACTTCGGCGACCACCCGCTCGGGGACATCGAGGGGGATCACGTCGCCGGGTTCGAGCCGCATCAGGTCACCGAGGGTCAAGGTGCCGGAACCGAAGTTCACCACCAGGTCGACCTCCGCGTCCTGGATCTGTCGCTTGAGCATCGTGACCCAGCGAGCGTCGGTCTCGCTGCGGTCCGCCTGGGTCGCGCTGTAGATGATGTCGCGCAGCGGTTCCAGCATACCATAGGGCATCACGATGTGAAATTCGCCCCCGCCCGAGCCGAGGTCGATGGTGAGCGTGGAGACCACCACCACCTCGGTCGGCGTGGCGATGTTGGCGAACTGGGTGTTCATCTCCGAGCGCACGTACTCGAAGGTCAGCGGGTATACCGGTTGCCACGACTTCTCGAGATCGGTGAACGCGAGCCGCAGCACGTTGAGGATGATCCGCTGCTCGGTCGCCGTGAACTCGCGCCCCTCGACGCGCATGTGGGTGCGGCCGTTCCCGCCGAACAGGGTGTCGATCAGGTGGAACACCAGGTTCGGGTCGAACACGAACAGCGCCATGCCGCGCAGCGGCTTGGCGTGCACCAGGTTGAGGTTCGTGGGGACGGGCAGGTTGCGCGTGAAGTCGCTGTACTTGATCACGCGCACCTGGCCGACCGAGATCTCGGGCGTGCGTCGCAGCAGGTTGTAGAGCGATCCGCGAAGCAGGCGGGCAAAACGATCGTTGATGATCTCCAGCGTGGGCATTCGCCCGCGCACGATCCGCTCCTGCCGGCCGATGTCGTAGGCGCGAACGCCCTCCGGCGGCTCGCCCTCGGCGGCTCCCTCCTGGGCGTCGCCGGCCACGCCCCGCAGCAGCGCGTCGACTTCTTCCTGGGAGAGGATGTCCTCGGCCATCGCCTTTGCCTGGGTCTAGCGGATCACTGGATCACGAACGAGGTGAACAGCACGTCGGTCACGCCCTGCGCCTCGGCCTTCGCGAGGGACGCCTTCGAGGCCTCCACCAGCTTGTCGAATTCCGCGCGCTGCCGCTCGACCTCGGCGGGGTCGGCGCCCTCGGCGGGTGCCGGCAACGGCGGGGGCGGCAGCACCAGGTCGATGCCGAGCGCCCGGTTCGCCGCCTGGCGGATCTCCAGTTGCAGGCGCATCTTTCCCTCGGCCGAGGAAATCTCCTCGGCGCGCTTGCCCGAGAGCACGAGCAGGATGCCGTTGCGGATTTCCGGCACGAGTTTCTTCACCTCGGCCTGGACTTTCGGATCGACCACGCGCAACTCGATGCCCACCTGCAGGTAGCGGCCGCGATCGGCCAGGTTGACCACGAACGGCTCGAGCTTCTCGAATACCGGCGGCAGCCGCGGACGCTTGGCCTCGGCCGTGGCGTCGGGCACTTCCGGCTTGCGCATCAGGAAGAACCACGCCGCGCCCCCGCCACCGCCGAGCAGAAGCAGCACGAGCACGATCAGCACGATCCGCTTGCCCTTGCCTCCGCCAGCCGCAGGCGCGTCGCCCGCCTGCCCTTCCGCTTCCGACTTCGCCTTCGCCATCCTTGCTTCCATCCCCCGCTGTCCGCCAGCCGCCAGCGATCCGCAGACGAACCTCGCGTGGCCCACCCCCTGAGTGGACACGAAAACTTGCGTCAAAACAATATCTTTGAGCCGGGAGTTTAAGTGCCGCGTGACGATTCCGCAACGGTCGACCGGCGTGACCTTCGCAAGGCGTTACCGCGCGTACGCTTGCGCGCTCGGGCGCCTTGACCGGTACTGCGCGCGGCCCCCCCTCGGGCCCGCCCGCCGCACGGGCGTTCGCAGGCTCGCGGGGCACGGTGCGCATCCCGTCCCGTGGCGAGTCTCGCCCCCCGGCCGCTGCTCGCGGGAACTGTCAGCCTTCAGGCAAACAGGTCGATTCCGCCGCGCGCCATGGCGCTGGCCAGCGGCTGCATCCGCATCGCTCGCGACGGGATCTCCGTCGTTGCGGGCGAGAGGAGCGACGGCGATGACTCCTGCGAACCGCGCCCGGCCCCGCGATCCTGGGCGTGTCCCCCCAGGAAGGACTCCGCGCCGACCGAGGCCTGTCCGAGCTGGAGTCCGCTGCCCGCCAGTGCTTCGACGAGCCGCGGCAGGGAGGCCTGCAGGGCATCGCGTACCGGGGCATGCGCCGCGGCGAGGGCAATCGTGGCCACGTCCCGGTCGAGGGTGATCCGGACCTCCACGGGTCCGAGGTGCGCCGGCGAGAGCTGGAGTTCGGCGACCTGCACCCGCTGGCTCGCAAGCCAGCCGATTCGCTCGCCCACCGCGCTGCCCCACTCGGCCCGTCCGACGGGCGTGCCGACGACGGTCGTCACCACGGACGATCCGGTCGATGAACCGACCGCGCCGGGTGGCGCCATCCCGGATTCGATTCCGGACGCCGGCACCAGCGCCGTGGACGATGGACCCAGCCGCGCGGACCCCGGCTCGGCCGCGCCGCGGCCATCCGGCCCGCCCGACGACGATTCGACGCGCAGGCTCGCGGCGCTACCCGTCGAGGACTCCGGCAATCGTGCGCCGCCGGCGGCAGTCCTTGCCGCCGGGAGTTCGGCGGTCATTGCCGCCACGGATGCGGAATCCGCCACCGGCCCGTCGGCCGCGCCGGACCTCGGGGTCGGCGTGCCGGCGGTCGACACGGCCGCCGGGGCGCCGACGCTCGCGGGCAGGGCCGTGATCGAGGCGAGAAGCGCCGCGTCGGCCTCCGGAGTCGGCGACCCCGATCGGGCATCGACGGAAGGAGGCAGGGGAAGCCCGGCGGAGAGCACCGGAACGACCCCGAAAACACTTGTCGGATCAGATGCCTGGACGGCGTTCCCCGCCTCGATGGCGGCGTCGTCGGGCCTGGCCTCGGGCGCGGGTACGGCCGCCGCCGGGGCGGCCTTCGCCGCGTCGAGCAGTCGCGGGAACGCGCCCCCCGCGCTGTCCGCCGGCACCGGGTCGAGGGCGGCCGATCCCGCCGACTCGACCGGGGAGGGGGTGCTCGCGGGACTCACGGGGGCAAGGGCAACGGACATGGCAGCGCTCCTGGGCGAATGTCGACGACATCCGTCTGCAAGAGCCATGCCACCGATCGAGCCCTCGTCGGCACGCGGCACCGGGCACACCGTGTGCCGTCCCGCCGGATCGCGCGTACGAGGCGATGCAGGCACCGACCGGGAGTCGGTCCCGGGACGCGGGCGAACCCACTGGCCGGAGCGCAGGCGCCGTACCGGGCGCACGCCCCGGCGCCCTCGCCCGATCGGAGGCGGGCCGGCTCGCCGCGACCCCGGGGCCGATCGACGTTCAGCCCGGCTCGCCGTCGCCCGCGCGAGCACGCTCGAGCAACAGACGCTGCGCGTAGTCGTCCTGCACCCGCTGGTCCACGCGCGCCTCGCGCCGCGCCTCGTTCGCGCGGTGGCGCTGCTCCAGCGCCTCGTATGCCCGCCGTCGGCGTCGCTGCTCCAGCCAGGCCTCGCGCGCGGCCGACCATGCGGTCTCGCGGACGCGCAGGTCCTCGCGCTGCTGATCGCAGGCAAGGCCGAGGCGCTCGAGGAAGGCGCGGTAGTCCCGCAGCCGCGGCGGATCCATCCCGCGCTCGAGCCGTGCCGCCAACCGCTCCCGGTACTCGGCGAGGTAGCCCTCGAGTTCCTCCAGCCTCGCGGCGGACTGCCGCCGCTCGCCCTCCAGGGCCTGCAGGCGTCGCTGGGCCGCCTCCAGCCGCTCGCCCGCCAGATCCAGCAGCGCCTGTAGCGGGAAGCGGGTGGCCACGGCCGTCGACCTCAGTCGGCGTACAGCGCCGCCAGGGCAGCCCGGCTGGCCGCATAGTCGGACCGCTCGTGCATGCCCTGCTGCAGGAAGCGGGCGAGTTGCGGTTGTCGCGCCACGGCCTCGTCGAGTTCGCGGTCGGCCCCCCGCACGTAGGCGCCCACCGCGATGAGGTCGCGGCTGCGCTGGTAGCGCGAGTAGTGCTGCTTGAAGCGGCGCAGCAGTTCGAGTTCGGCCGGCGTGACGAGTTCGGTCATCGCGCGGCTGATCGAGGCCTCGATGTCGATGGCCGGGTAGTGCCCCTGATCGGCCAGCGCCCTCGACAGCACCACGTGGCCGTCGAGGATCGCACGCGCTGAATCGGCGATCGGGTCCTGCTGGTCGTCGCCCTCGGCGAGCACCGTGTAGAACGCGGTGATCGAACCGCCGCCTGCGCGCCCATTGCCCGCCCGCTCGACCAGCGCCGGCAGCTTCGCGAACACCGAAGGCGGATAGCCTCGCGTCGCGGGCGGCTCGCCGATCGCCAGCGCGATCTCGCGCTGCGCCATCGCATATCGGGTCAGCGAATCCATGATCAGCAGGACCTGCAGGCCCCGGTCGCGAAAATGCTCCGCGATCGCGGTCGCGTAGGCAGCACCGTGCAGGCGCATCAGCGGCGGGGTGTCGGCGGGAGCCGCCACCACGACCGAGCGGGCGCGACCCTCGGGGCCGAGGATGTTCTCGATGAACTCCTTCACCTCGCGCCCGCGCTCGCCCACCAGACCCACCACCACCACGTCGGCATCGGTGTAGCGCGCCATCATGCCCAGCAGCACGCTCTTGCCGACGCCGCTGCCCGCGAACAGTCCGATCCGCTGCCCGCGGCCGACCGTGAGCAGCGCGTTGATCGCGCGCACGCCGGTATCGAGGACGGTGCGGATGGGCTCGCGATCGAGCGGATTCACCGGGCGGCTGTAGAGCGGTGCCATGACGTCCTGCGGTACCGGACCCAGCCCGTCGAGCGCGCGTCCGGCGCCGTCGAGCACCCGCCCGAGCAACCGCTCCCCGACGGGTACCTGCCGCGCGCGATCGGCCGCGCGGCGCCCCGGGTTGAAGGGTACGCCCAGGCGCGGCGGCACTCGCACGGCGCCGTCCAGCGGAGTGACCCGCGCGCCCGGTTCCAGGCCGAACACGTCCGTCGAGGGCATCAGGTACACCCGCTCGCCCTGGAAGCCGACCACCTCGGCCTCCACCCGCTGGCCGCCGCGTCCTTCCACCAGGCAGGCACTACCGACCGGCACCCGCAGACCGACGGTTTCCATGACCAGCCCCGCCACGCGGGTGAGGCGGCCGTGGACCGACCACGGCCGCGTGGCCGCGACGGCGACGCGGCCGTGCTCGAACAGTCGCCGCCAGCGATCGGCGTGCCCGGGGTTCACGGGCGAACGCCAGCGACAGCGCCCGCGGACCCCGGGGCTTCGCGACGACCGGCGTCGGCAGGCTCGCCGACCTGCACCCAGCGCGCCTCGCTGCCCAGCGCCGCGACCACCGCGCGCCAGCGTGCGGGCAGCGTCGCATCGATTTCGCCGGAAGCCGTCTCGATCCGGCACCCGCCAGGCTCGATCGCGACATCCGCGACCACCTGCCAGTCGCCCGAGGTGAGCGGCGAGGCGCGCAACGCGACCTCGACGCGCTGGGCCACTTCGGGGTGGACGCGCAACCTGAGCGCGGGATGCCCATGCGGCAGGCTCGCCACCGCCTCGCGGATCACCGGCAGCACGACGGCCGGCTCTACCGCCACCGCCTCGCGCAGCACCTGCCGCGCCACCGCGACGGCCAGTTCCATCACCTCGGCCGCCAGCGACTGCTGGAGGCCTTCGACGGCCTCGCCCAGCGAGCCGACGAGTTCGCGCAGCCGGGCCAATTCGCCGGCGGCCTGCTCGCGCCCCTCCGCCAGCCCTTCGGCATGACCCTGCGCGCGCGCCGCCTCCCGCAGGGCCTCGGCCTCGGCCGCGGCGACTTCGCGAGGATCGGGCTCGGCGGGTCCCGGTCCCTGCGCCTGGCCCGGCTCGAGCAGGTCCGGGCTCCAGCGCTCGACCACGCCGGCCCCTCCGCGCACGATGCGCGGGCGCCGGCTCATCGGGCGCGTCCCGCGCGCGGTCCGCGCGGCATCAGGTCACCATCCCCTCGTCGGCCTTGCCTCCGATCGAGATCTGGCCCTCGTCGGACA
>CAIKXV010000048.1 GCA_903831455.1 uncultured Pseudomonadota bacterium
CCCGGTCTCCGGCCTGGGCTCGAAGATGGGCATCGATGCCACGAACAAGTGGCCCGGCGAGACCACGCGCGAATGGGGGCGGCCGATCGTGATGGACGCGCATACGCGCGAGCGCGTGGACGCGATCTGGTCGTCGCTGGGGCTGTAGTCCCCGCCGCCCCCGCAGTCACGGCGTCGCGCGCAGGATCCGGGCGGCCACACCGGGCCCCGGTTCGCCGGGGCGCGTGCCGAAGCCTGGCGGCGGTCCCGCTCCGGGTTCTCCCTGTGTCGGCGCTGCGCTCGATCCACGCCGCGGCGGGGCCGCCCCGTGCCGCGGCCGGTTCAGGCAGCCCCGTCGGTCGGATCGCCCCCGCGCGTCGAGCGCACGTGTGCGCCCCGCGGCGCGGGCCGGTGATCAGGCCCGGCGGGCGTCGGCGAGGATCATGTCCGAGGCCTTCTCCGCGATCATCACCGTCGGCCAGTTGGTGTTGCCCGAGATCAGCGTGGGCATTACCGAGGCATCGACCACGCGCAGGCCCTGAACGCCGTTGACGCGAAGCTGCGGATCGACCACGGCGGCGGCGTCCGGGCCCATCCGGCAGGTGCCGATCGGGTGGAAGATCGTCGCGCCGCTGTCGCGCGCGAACTCGAGCAGGTCGTCGTCCGTGCGCGCCGAAGGGCCGGGCTTGTATTCATCGAGGGTGTAGTCGCGCATGGCCTCGGTGGCCGCGATGTCGCGCGCGAGCCTGAGCCCGGCTACCGTCGTCTCGCAGTCGAGCTCGGTGGACAGGTAGTTGGGCTGCATCGCGGGCGCCTCGCGCGCGTCGCCCGAGCGGATGCGCACGTGGCCGCGCGAGGTCGGGCGCAGCTGGCAGACCGACATCGTGAAGCCTGGCCAGCGGTGGGGCTGCGCGCCGGCCATCTCGGCCGAGAGCGTGGAGAAGTGGAACTGCACGTCCGGGGTCTGCGAGTGCGGCATCACCCGCGCGAACAGGCCGCCCTGGTTGATACCCACGGCCAGCGGTCCGGTGCGACGCAGCGCCCACTCCAGCCCGATACGCAGTCGGCCCGACAGGCTGCGCAGTTCGTCGTTGGTGGTGACCGGCTTGCGGCAGCGGAACATCACGCGTACCTGCAGGTGATCCTGCAGGTTCTCGCCGACGGACGACTGGGCGTGCACGACCGGAACGCCATGCTGTGCGAGCAGCGCCGGATCCCCGATCCCGGACAGTTGCAGCAGCTGCGGTGACTGCAGGCCGCCCGCCGAGACGATGACCTCGCGCGCGGCGCTCGCGCGCAGCGTCCGTCCGCCGCGCGCGTATTCGACGCCGCACGCGCGGTGGCCGTCGAACAGGACGCGCCGTGCATGGGCGTTGGTCTCGACCACGAGGTTCGGGCGACCGCGGGCCGGACGCAGGTAGGCGGTGGCGGTCGAGCAGCGCAGACCGCGGTGGGTGGTGAGCTGGTAGTAGCCCGCGCCCTCCTGGGTGGCGCCGTTGAAGTCGTCGTTGCGGGGGATGCCGGTCTCGACCGCGCCGTCGATGAAGGCATCGACCAGTTCGTGCGGGCGACCGATATCGGAGGCTCGCAGCGGCCCGTCGCCCCCGTGCAGCGCGCTGGCCCCGCGGCTGTTGCCCTCGCTGCGGATGAAGTAGGGCAGCACGTCGTCCCAGCCCCATCCGGGACAGCCCTGCGCGGCCCAGGCGTCGTAGTCCTCGCGCTGCCCGCGGATGAAGATCAGGCCGTTGATCGAACTGGACCCGCCCAGTCCCTTCCCGCGCGGCCAGTAGATCTGCCGGCCGTTCATGCCCGGCTCGGGCTCGGTGCGGAACATCCAGTTCCAGCGCGGGTTGAACATGGTCTTCGCGTAGCCGATCGGTACGTGGATCCACGGGTACCAGTCGCGCGAGCCGGCCTCGAGCAACAGCACGCGGTATCGACCGTCGGCCGACAGGCGGTTGGCGAGCACGCAGCCGGCCGAGCCGGCACCGACGATCACGTAGTCGTACTGGGGGAACGGTTCGGACACGATTCGGACACTCCGCGTGCATCACATCGCGGGAATGGTGACACGGTACTCCCGGGCGTGCACGCACGCCCCGGGCGCGGCCGCCGGCGCGCACCGCCCGGGCCGTGGCGGGCGTGGGGCATGGCTTGCGAAGCGGCCGCGTTCCCTGCTACGGTGCCGCCCAGTGAGAACAAGACCGGGCGCACGCCAGGGGCGCGGGTCGGCACTGGCGCGACCGCTGGACGGCCCGCCGGCCCGACCTCGCGGCGGACACGTTCCGCGGACGTGCGCAGCGAAGCGGGGCGCGGCGGGATCGTCGTCGGCGCCTTCCACCCATGTGACCAGGAGCAACCCGCGATGACCATGCAGCCCGAGCAACCCTCCCGCCGGTCCTTCGTCAATGCGCTGGGCGCGGCCGTCGCGCTCGGCGGCGCGGTGGGGGCGAGCCCTGCCGGTGCCCAGACCGGCACGTTCACCCAGTGGGGCTGGCCTCAGCCCTACGATCGCGTGTCCGAGAAATCGATCGCGTGGCTGAAGGAGCGCGGCTGGTGGCCGCTGACGGTGGCCTACCAGCCCCCGTGGTCGGGCCAGAACGCGATCTTCGCGGTGATGAACAACCAGCGCTTCCTGCAGGCGCGCGGACTCGAGGCCAACTTCCAGACCTTCCCGTCGGGGCCGGCGCTCAACGAGGTGTTCATCTCCGGGCGTGCGCAGGTGGGCAACGGCGGCAACTTCCCGATGAACACGCTCATCGACCGCAACGTGCCCACGCGGGTGATCGCGCTGATGTCGCCCAACCTGCGGCACCAGATGATCGTGCCCAACGATTCGCCGCTGAAGACCATCACCGACCTTCGCGGTGGCAATCCGGCCACCCGTGAGCCGTGGGTGATCGGCATTGCCACCGGGTCCTCCGCCGAGTTCTACCTGCAGCTGGCGCTGGCCGCCAACAAGCTCGTGATCGGCAAGGATGTCACCTTCCGCAACATGCCCCCGCCCGAGCAGGCGCTGCTGCCCAAGGGCATCGACGCGGTCGTGCCCTGGGACTTCACCAACACGCTGGTGATCAGCGAGCGCAAGACGGGACGGCCGATCGACGTCCACTATCCGTACATGATCTACCTCGGCGTCACCTACGTGCGCCAGGAGCTCGTCGACAACGTGCCCGACGTGGTGCAGGCGATCTCCGACGCGATCGCCGAGGCGACCCTGTGGATCCGCCTGAGCCCGGATCGCGCGGTCGATGCGTTGCTGGCCGACCCCAACCTCAAGCTGGTGCCGCGCACGCTGCTCGCGCAGCAGGTGGCCGAATACAACAACCTGTTCAAGCCCACCTACCTCTACCCGCATACGGCCTTCTGGTTCCGCGAGAACGACCGCACGGTGAACTGGCTGTACGAGAACAAGCGGATGAAGACCCCGCTGCTCGAGAAGGAGTTCCAGACCGTGTTCAGGCCGGAGTTCATGGAGCGCACCTTCGCGCGGCTGGGCTGGACGGTTCCGAAGCAGCCGCCGATGATCCCGGCCAACTGGAAGGGTACCGTCGGCCAGCCCCCGTATCCGACCTACCTCAGCTACCTCAACATGAAGGGGCCGCAGCCCTTCCCGGAGCCGGGCGATCTCGTGCGCCCGTGGTCGTTCAACGGGGTGATGCACAAGCCCTGACGCCCGGGGCGGCGCGCGGGACTGCAGGGGGCGCGGCCGCTTCGGCGGCCGCTACGGGCCGCCCGACGGCGGTTCCGGCACGATTCGCGCCTCCGGAGTCGGCACGTCCGTCTCCCCTGTCGCCCTTTCTCCAACGATCGAGGCTCCCATGTCCGAACTGGCAACCGCTCGCGCGACAGGTGCGCTGAGCCCCGAGGAACTGGCCGCCCTGCACGCGCAGCACCGTCCACCCGGGCTGTTCCAGCGCGCCGCCCGGCTGGTGGGGTTGCTGCTGTTCTTCGGCCTGTGGGAGCTGATGTCGGTCGTCATCCTTCCGCGCATCGATCCGAACCTCGTCACCCTGATGCCGCCGCCGACCTCGGTGCTGGCCGGTGCCTGGGAGCTGATCCAGTCGGGCGACCTGTTCAAGCACTTCAAGGCCAGCCTGCAGCGCGAGGCCGTGGCCTTCCTCTATGCGTCGGCCGCGATCCCGATCGGCATCGTGATGGGCTGGTCGCGCACCGCCCAGCACCTGCTCGAGCCGGTGTTCGAGATGCTGCGTCCGATCCCGCCGATCGCCTGGATTCCGCTGGCCATCCTGTGGTTCGGCATCAGCGACCTGCAGAACCAGTTCATCATCTTCCTCGGCATCTTCTTCCCCCTGCTGATCAACACGATCGCAGGGGTGAAGAACGTCGAACCCAACCTGATCCGTGCGGCCCGCTGCCTGGGGGCGAGCGAGCTCGACGTGCTGGTGCGCGTGGTGTTCCGCGCGGCGCTACCCCAGATCGTCACCGGCGTGCGGGTGGGCCTGGGCGTGGGCTGGATGGCGCTGGTGGCCGCCGAGCTGGTCGGCGCCACTTCGGGCCTGGGCTGGCTCATCTCGGACGCGCGAAGCGTGCTGCGCACCGACATCATCCTGGTGGGCATGATTTCCATCGGCCTTGCCGGACTGCTGATCGACCAGGGGCTGCGCTGGGTGGCGAAGAAACTGCTGCCCTGGTCGCTGGCGATGACCCGATAGGAGGTGTCCGTGGGCGTCCTCGACGTGCGCAGCGTGGTGAAGATCTACCCGGGCCATGGGGCGGGGGACGATCCGGTCAAGGCGCTGGCCGACGTGTCCTTCACCGTGCGCGAGAACGAGTTCTGTTCGATCCTCGGTCATTCGGGATGCGGCAAGACCACCCTGCTCAACATCATGGCCGGCTTCGATGCGGCCACGCTGGGCGAGATCACGCTCGACGGGCGACCGATCGGCAAGCCCGGGTGGGAGCGCGCGATGATCTTCCAGGACTACGCGCTGTTTCCCTGGCTCACGGTACTCGGCAACGTGGGCTTCGGCCTCGACATGAAGCGCGTCCCGGCCGCCGAACGCGAGGCGATCGCGAAGCGGCAGATCGCGCTGGTCGGGCTGAACGGATTCGAGCACCGCTATCCGCACCAGCTCTCCGGGGGCATGCGCCAGCGCGTGGCGATTGCCCGGGCCCTGGCGGTCGATCCCTCGGTGCTGTTGATGGACGAGCCCTTCGCGGCGCTGGACGCCCAGAACCGCAGCATGCTGCAGGACGAGATGGTCCGCATCTTCATGGAGCAGCGCAAGACGATGGTGCTCGTCACGCACTCGATCGAGGAGGCGATCAAGCTCTCCGATCGCATCATCGTGATGACGCGCCGACCGGGGCGGGTGAAGGCGGACATCGAGGTGCGGATGTCCCGCCCTCGCGCCGAGGAGGACCCCGAGTTCGTTGCGCTCAAGGCGCGCATCCGCGACCTGATCCACGACGAATTCGACCTGTCCGAGGCACCTGCCGCCGCCGCTGCGACGCGCTGACCGGCGGCACCGGGGGTATGGCCCTGGCCTTCGCGACGACTGCCCGCGGAGGCAGGCGGGTCGGCTGCTAGAATCGAACGGTGGGTGCGGAAGGCGTCCGGTGAGGTTCGCCCGATTGTCCGCACGACCTCCCGTCCTTCACTCCATCGGCGCCGCAATGCCCCCGCTCGATTCCCCTGCCCGCGGGCAGGGCCTGCTGCCCGAGGCCGCCGCTGCGCTGCAGGCCGACCTCGCGCGTGCGGTGCGCGGAGAGGTGCAGTTCGACACCGGTACCCGCGCGGTGTACGCGCACGACGCCTCGAATTACCGGCAGGTGCCGATCGGCGTGGTGTTGCCGCGCAGCGTCGATGACGTGATCGCGGCGATGCGCGTGTGCCGGGAGCATGATGTGCCGGTGCTCGCGCGCGGCGGCGGCACCGCGCAGAACGGGCAGACCGTCAACGTCGCGGTGGTGATCGACTGCTCGCGGCATCTCAACCGGGTGCTGGAAGTCGACGCCTCCGCCCGGCGCGCGCGGGTGGAGCCGGGCGTGGTGTGCGATGCGCTGCGCGATGCCGCCGAGGTCCACGGGCTCACCTTCGGCCCGGACCCGGCCACCCACAGCCGCTGCACCCTGGGCGGCATGATCGGCAACAACTCCTGCGGCGCGCATTCGGTGATGGCCGGCAAGACGGTCGAGAACATCGAGTCGCTCGAGGTCCTCACCTACGACGGCGTGCGCATGAAGGTGGGTCCCACCGATGACGCCACCTACGCACGTATCCAGGCCGAGGGCGGACGCCCGGCACAGATCCACGCCGGGTTGCGGGCGCTGGCCGAGCGCTACGCGCCGCTGATCCGCAGCCGCTATCCGCGCATCCGCCGCCGCGTGTCCGGCTACAACCTCGACCAGCTGTTGCCCGAGAACGGTTTCAACGTCGCCCGTGCGCTGGTGGGCAGCGAAGGTACCTGCGCGATGACGCTGCAGGCGGTCACGCGGCTGGTGCACAGCCCCCGCCATCGCGTGCTGCTGGTGCTGGGCTTCGCGGACATCTACCGGGCGGGCGACGCCGTGCCGTGGATACTGCCGTTCGGGCCGATCGCCACCGAAGGGCTGGACGAGCGGATCATCGGCGGGCTGCGCGAGCGCGGCCTGCGTGCGGCCGACATCGCGAAGCTGCCCGCCGGAGGCGCGTGGATCATGGCCGAATTCGGCGGCGACACACCGGCGCAGGCGATCGAGCAGGCGCGCGCCCTGGCCGGTCACGCGAGCGCGCAGGCGCAGGCGCCCAGCCACTGGCTGGTGACCGATCCGCGCGAGGCCGAGGCGATCTGGAGCATCCGCGAGACCGCCGCCTCGGCGACCGCGCTCGCGCTCGTCGGGCAGCCCGATCCGCAGGTGGGCTGGGAGGATGCTGCGGTCGACCCGTTGCGCCTGGGCGACTACCTGCGCGAGTTCCAGGCGCTGGTCGACCGCCATGGCTACCAGACCTCGCTCTACGGCCACTTCGGCGACGGCTGCATCCACGCGCGCATCACCTTCGACCTTCGCACGCACGAGGGCATTGCGCGCTGGCGGGGTTTCACCGAGGCCGCGGCGCACCTGGTGGTGCGCTACGGCGGCTCCCTGTCCGGCGAGCATGGCGACGGACAGGCGAAGGCGGAGTTCCTGCCCGTGATGTACGGCCCCGAGCTCATGCAGGCCTTCCGCGAGTTCAAGGCGATCTGGGATCCGCGGGGGCGGATGAATCCCGGCAAGCTCATCGACGCCTGGCGCATCGACGAGAACCTGCGCCACGGTCCCGACTATCGCCCGATCGAATTCGCCACGCGGATGCGCTTCTCCAGTCCCGAGGGCGATGGGCTGGTGCGCGCGGTCGAGCACTGCGTCGGCATGGGCAAGTGCCGCGCGCAGTCCGGCGGAGTGATGTGCCCGAGCTATCGGGTCACCGGCGAGGAGCGCCACTCCACGCGTGGTCGGGCGCGCCTGCTGGGCGAGATGCTGCGCGGCGAACTGATCACCGACGGCTGGAAGTCATCGGCCGTGAAGGAGGCGCTCGACCTGTGCCTGTCCTGCAAGGGCTGTCGCAGCGACTGCCCGACGCATACCGACATGGCCGCGTTCAAGGCCGAGTTCCTGCACCACTACCACCAGCATCATCCCCGGCCGCGCCAGGCGTGGTCGATGGGCCGGGTGCAGCGCTGGCTCGCGCTCGGCGCGCGAGCGCCGCGGCTGGTCAACGCGATGCTGCGCGTGCCGCCGTTCGCGGCCCTGGCCCGGTGGCTCGGGGGCATCGCCTCGCAGCGGGCGCTGCCCGTGCTGGCTGCGCAAGGCTTTCGCGCGGGTTTTCTCGCTGGCGGGTCGATCGAGCGCGAGGGCGGCTTGGCCGTCGCGCGGCGCGTGCCCGGCGAGGCACCGCGCGGGCGGGTGCTGCTCTGGGTCGATACCTTCAGCGAACACCTGCGGCCCGAAGTGGCACGAGCCGCGGTACGCGTGCTCGAGCATGCGGGCTTCGAGGTGGCCGCGCCCCCAGCCGGGCTGTGCTGCGGGCGTCCGCTCTACGATTTCGGCCTGCTCGACGAGGCAGCCGCGCAGCTCACGGCGGTGCTCGATGCGCTGGCCGACCCGATCGCGGCCGGCGTGCCGGTGGTCGGTCTGGAACCCGCGTGCGTGTCGGTGTTCCGCGACGAGTTGCGCAAGCTCTTTCCGGACGACCCGCGGGCGCAGCGCCTGGCCGCCCAGGTGGTCACGCTGCCCGAGCTGCTGGTGCGCGAGGGCGTCGATCTGCCGCGGCTGGAGGCTCGCGTGCTGGTGCAGGCGCACTGCCACCAGCGTGCGCTCGGCGGCACCCGCGCCGACGAGCAGGTGCTCGACGCGATGGGCGTACGGCACGAATGGGTGGATGCGGGCTGCTGTGGCATGGCGGGGAGCTTCGGCTTCCACCGCGACCACTACCCGCTGTCGGTGAAGGCGGCCAGGGTGTCGCTGCTGCCCGCCCTCGAGGCGCGTGCCCCGGGTACGCGGGTGATCGCCAGCGGCTACAGCTGCCGCGAGCAGGCCGAGCAGCTCGGGGGGTGCCCGACCGAGCACCTCGCCGAACTGATCGCCGAGGCGTTCGAACGTGACGGCGCGCGATCGCCGTCGGCCGCGGGGGGGCGCGGCGAGCCGTCGTCGGGCCAGCCCGTGCGAGCGTCGTCCGAGACTGCCCGCGAGCCGCGGCCCGGCGCGTCCGCATGAGCGCGCTCGATGCCCTCACGCCCGGGCTGTGGCTCTGGGTGGTCCTGGTGCTGGCGGTGGCGTCCTGGGTCTACGGCCTGCTGGGTATCGGACTGCCCCTGATCGCCACGCCGCTGCTGGCGCTGGTGATGCCGCTGCACGATGCGGTGGTGGTGCTGCTGGTGCCGGTACTGGCCGCGGTGGTGCTGTCGATCTTCACCGCGCCCGATTTTCGCGGCACGCTGAGACGGTACTGGATCATGCCGCTGGGTGCGTTCATCGGTGCCGCGATCGGCGCGCAACTGTTCATCCGCGTGCCGCACTTCCCGTATGCGCTGGTACTGGTGGCCGCGATGGTCGGGTGGCTATGGCTGGATATCCGCGGCAGCAGCGTGTCGCCGGCCCTGCAGCGTCGGCCAGTCGCCTGGGGTCTGGTGTTCGGCATCGCCACCGGCCTGTTCGAGACCACCGCCAACGTCGCGGCACCGCCGCTGATCGCCTACTACGCCGGGCTGGGCCTCGCGCCCGGGGCGATGATCCAGGGCTTCAACCTCTGCTTCCTCGTGGGCAAGTCGATGCAGTTCCTGACCTTCAGCACGCTCGGAGGCGTCACCTGGACGCAGTGGGCTGCCACGCTTCCGCTCGCCGGCGTGGCCCTGCTCGCGCAGCGCCACGGCATCTCCGTCCGGCAGCGCGCCGATCCGGGCGCCTACCGGATCTGGCTGCGCCTCGCGCTCGGGGTGATGGCGGCCATCATCCTCGCGCAACAGGTCGCTCCCCACCTGCGCTAAGCCGCGCCCCGTCGCTCGCGCGCGCTGCGCGTGGCTCGGCGCGTGTCGGTGGACCAGGGCGCCCCGCGAGGGCGTGGGTGCCGCTTCGGCTGCCAGCAGGCCGCAGGCAGGCCCGTCGCTGGCGTCGCGCGCGGCACGGCTTCGGTCGCCGCGCGACCCGCGGCACCTGCAGGTCGCACCTGGACGCCGCCGATCGCGGCGCGAGTCAGCCGCCCCGTCGACTCAGCCCGCGGTCGAGGACAGCAGGGTCTTCAGTTCGCCCGACTGGTACATCTCGGTCATGATGTCCGAGCCGCCGACGAATTCCCCGTTCACGTACAGCTGCGGGATGGTCGGCCAGTTGGCGTAGTCCTTGATGCCCTGGCGGATCTCCGGCTCTTCCAGCACGTTGACCGAGAAGAACGAATCGACGCCACAGGCCGAGAGGATGCGCACCGCGTTCGCGCTGAAGCCGCACTGCGGGAAGCCGGGAGTGCCCTTCATGTAGAGCACGACCGGATGGCCGGTGACCTGCTGGTGGATGGTGTCCTTGATGCTCATCGCCTGTTCTCCGCGACTGGCGCGGGCGCGCGCCCGCGGGAGCCCGGACGATACGAGAAGTCGACTAATTTGGTCAAGAATCGGCGGGTTGCCGCCCCGCCCGCGAGTCGGCCATGCCGCGGACGCGCCCGCTTCGCTCCCGCGCCCAGTCGCCCGACCGCCCATCCGTCAGACCGCCCATCCGCCCGCGCGCGGCTTTCGGCGCTGGCGGGCCGGAGCGCCGGGGGACTCCGCGCATCGACTCGCCCGGGATCGCCGTCGCCCGTGGACGGGCGACGGCTGCCTGCCGCGGCGTGCGGGCGGTGACCGCACCCGCCGGTCTTGCGCTCAGCGACGGACCAGCTTGTCCTCGAACCAGTCCCACATGACCGCGGCCACCTTGGTGAGGTAGTCGCGCTGGCAGTGCTGCGCGCCCCCTTCCTCGGCGGTGAAGACCCGTAGCGTCTTGTCGGCCGAGCCGCTGGCCGCGTACAGCGACTGCGCATCGACCAGCGGCACCTGCTCGTCGTCGGCCCCGTGCACGATGAGGAACGGGCAGCGCATCTTCTGCACCACGCCGTCCAGGCGGAACGGCTCGAGTCGGCGCAGCGCCTCGTCGAGCGAGTCGACGCCGAGGATCCACATGATGTGGTGGCCCGGCACCGACAGCGAGGTGTTGAACGCGGCTTCGATCCGCTTCTTCCAGGTGGCGTAGTAGTCCCAGATCGCCCCCCACGCGATGCAGGCGGCAAAGCGGGGCTCCATCGAGGCGATCCGTGGCGCGTAGTAGCCGCCGAGGCTGATCGCCACCACGCCCACGCGCGAGGCGTCGACGTCGGGGCGGCGTTCGAGCCAGTCCATGCAGGCGGAGCCGGCGGCTTCGTAGTCGTGGCGCAGCACATGGCCGCGGAAGCGGATGGCCTCGCCGGTGCCGGGGCCGTCCATGATCAGGCAGGAGATGCCCCGCTTGATCAGATCCGGGACGCCGCGCATGAACTGGATTTCCTTGGTGACATCCAGCCCGTCGAAGTAGACCACGCAGGGCTTGCGCGCCTCGGTCGAGCCCTGTGCGTGCACGAAGTAGCCCGGCAGGCTGCCGCCCTCGAACGGGATCTCGACGATCTCGATCTCGAGGTCGGTCAGGCCCACGAAGGCGTGGAAGCACTCGACGCCCCGGCGATAGGCGGCGAGCGCCGGTTCGTCCTTGGGCGTGCGGAAACGCTCGGCCATCTGGTAGTAGTTGGTCGCGCGCAGGTAGGCATGCGCCGCCGAGAAGCGATGCCCTGACGAGCGCCGCTCGTCGCCGAACGCGGCCACCGTGTCGGCGACGTCGCGGCAGGCGTGGAACCAGGCGTCGTCGTCGTCCGGGGCGCAGCCCTTCAGCCTGCGACCGATGCGGTCGAGTTCGCCGATCTCGCAGCCGCCATACGGGGCCGAACTCAGCATGTTGATGAAGGCCGACGACCAGCGATAGTTGCCGGGGAAATACATGAAGTACTGCGGGTCCTTCTTCGATGCGGCGTTGGCCATCAGGGGTCTCCTTCGTGCGGCGGCTGGGGCGCACCCGGTCGGGGGTGCTGTGGATGTCGGGTGTCGGCCCCGGGAGTGATGCCAACCCTGCGGCGGGCGCTGCAAACCGTCCGGGGCCGGGGGTGGAGGCTGCCGCGATCGGCGCGAGGCGCTCGAATCGGGCGGGGCGGGGGTCAGAACTCGGCGCGGACGTTGGCTGCGCGTGCCACGCGGCCCCATTTCTCGTATTCGCCGCGCAGGAAGGTGCCGAAGTCCTCCGGGCTGCCACCGGCGACGTCGTAGCCGAGTGCGGCGAGCGACTCGCGGCCTTCGGGCGACAGCACGCGCCGGTTCACCTCGGCGTTGATCCGGGCGATCAGCTCGCGCGGCGTGCCTGCGGGCGCCATGATGCCGTTGAAATTGCGCGACTCGAAGCCTGCAAGGCCCGCTTCGGCCACGGTGGGCACGTCGGGCATGCTCGGCGAACGCGTGAGGCCGTTGACCCCGAGCACGCGCACCTTGCCCTGCTTGCGGAAGGCGAGAGCATTGGGGATGGACATCGTGACCACGTCGATCTGGCCGGCCAGCAGGTCGACCTGTGCGGGGGCCACGCCCTTGTAGGGGACGTGGGTCATCTTCAGGCCGGCCATGGAGTTGAACAGCTCCATCGTGAGATGGCCGACCGTTCCGACCCCGGGCGAGCCGAAGGTCAGCACGCCGGGGCGCTTGCGGGCGAGCGCGATGAGTTCCTGCACGCTGCGCGCCGGCACGCCGGGGTGCACCACCGTCGCGCTGGTGGTCGTGGTCACCAGCACCACGGGCGCGAGATCCTTCAGCGGGTCGTAGCCGAGTTTCTGTCCCAGGTGCGGGGCGACGGTGAGCGGTCCGGGGTTCGCGCCCAGCAGCGTGTAGCCGTCAGGGGCGGCGCGCGCGACGAATTCGGTGGCGGGTACGCCCCCGGCGGCCGGGCGGTTGTCCACGATCACGGGCTGGCCCCACGCCTCGTTCAGGCGCTGGCCCACCAGCCGGGCGTTGTAGTCGGTCGGCCCGCCGGCGGCGAAGGGCACGATGATGCGGATCGGCTTCACGGGCCATGCCGGCGCCTGGGCGAGCGCGCCGCCGATCGGCAGCGTGACCGCGCACAGGAGCACGCTGCCGAGCCGTCGCGCGCCGGGCGACGACGCGGAGCCGGACGCGCACGGCGTGCCGACGGCGGGAAATGCCTTCATGGAATTCCTCCGGGGGGCGTCGTCTCTGTGGCGGATCCGGGGATCCGGGGGCGACTGCGCCAGACGATTCACGATACCAAACATCGGCGGCAGGTGGAACCCGCCCGCGCCACCCGGCCCGTCGCCGCGGTCGGCCACAGGTCACGGGTCGCCGCGAGCGGACGCCTCTCGTGTCGGCGTCTGCGCGCCGTGCACTGCGAGCGGCGAACCGCGAACCGCGAACCGAGAGCCGAGAGCCGAGGACGGCGAGGGCCGAACCGGGAACCACCCACCACCCGCCACGAGCAGGGTGCAGGGTGCGACCGGCGAGGGGCGGGCAGGGGCCCGGCCGCTCAGGTCCGGGGTGGCAGCTCGAGCAGGTTCGTGGGCGTGCCCGCGGCGAAGGCAAGCACGTTGTCGAAGGCCTCGCCGAAGTACTGGTCGTAGGTCTCCAGCGTGGCCCAGCCGTAGTGCGGCGTGCAGACCACGGTCTCCATCGCCAGCAGCGGATGATCGTGCGGCAGCGGCTCCTCGTCGAACACGTCCAGCGCCGCGTAGCGCGGGCGGCCGGCGCGCAGCGCGGCGACCAGTGCGCCGGGCGCGATCAGGCCTGCGCGGGCGGTGTTGGCGAGCAGGGCCGTGGGTTTCATGCGCGCGAGATCGTCGGCCGTGACCGCGCCGCGGGTGCGGGGCGTGAGGCGCAGGTGCAGCGACAGCACGTCGGCCTGCTCGAAGAAGCGCGCGCGGTCGGGTTCGAACTCGACGCCGGCGGCCTGGGCCCGGCCGCGCGAGCCCTCGCCGCCGTGCGCGACGACCCGCATGCCGAAACCGCGACCCATCTGGGCGACGAGTTCCGCGATCGTGCCGAAACCCAGCAGCGCGAGCGTCTTGTCGCGCAGCGTGAACCCCAGCGAGGTGGGAGGCTCGCCCGCCTTCATGCGCGCGTGCTCCTGGGGAATCGACCGCGCGCAGGCGAGGATCAGCGCGAAGGTGTGCTCGGCCGGCGAGACCGGCGACTTGCTGTTGCCGGTGGCCACGGCCACGCCGCGCTCCCGGCAGGCGGCCAGGTCGATGTGCCCGGTGGTGCGCGCGAGCTGGCTCAGCAGCCGGAGCTTCGGCATGCGGTCGAGCAGGGCCGCGCTCACCGGGGTGCGTTCGCGGATGAGCACCAGGGCTTCGGCGTCGCCCAGCTGCTCGGCGAGTGCGGCCGGCTCGGCAGGCGATTGCGTGTACACGCGAACGTCGTGGCCGGCGAGACGCGCGTAGCAGGGCAGGCGGCGCACGAGGTCCTGATGGTCGTGGGGGATGGCGATCTTCATCGTGGCGCGGGGTGTTGCAGGCAGGTCAGGGATCATACCCGCCGGGTGCCCGGACGACCCGCTGGCATAATCCGCGCTCGCCTGGGCCACCCTCGCGCGCCTGCGAAGCGGGTCGCGTTGCGGTTCGTCGCGCAGCCCGCGGCCGCCGCGCGCCCTCCTGCAGTCCCCGTCGAGTCCCGCCCGCACCCCTAGCCTTCCTGGAGCCCCGCATGAAGATCGCGATCGCCGACGACTACCAGTCCGCCACGCCCACGCTTGCCGCCTGGTCGAAGCTCGCGGGACACGAGGTCACCGTCTGCACCCAGACGATCAAGGACCCCGCGAACCTGCCGGCCGGCATCGAGCAGGTCGAGGGACTCGTCCTGATCCAGCAGCGCGCTCCGTTCACGCAGGCGCACCTCGACCGCATGCCGGCCCTGAAGGTGATCTCCCAGACCGGCAAGAACATCGCGCACATCGACCTCGAGGCCTGCACCCGGCGCGGCGTGGCCGTGGCCGGCGCGGGCGCCGGCTCGCCGTACGCCCCGGCCGAACTGACCTGGGGCCTGATCTTCGCCTCGCTGCGTTCGATTCCGCAGGAGGTCGCCGCGCTGCGCGCGGGCCGCTGGCAGTCCACCATGGGCACCGGCGTCCACGGCAAGACGCTGGGCATCTATGCCTACGGGAAGATCGGCAGCCTGGTGGCGAAGGCGGGCCGGGCGTTCGGCATGAACGTGATCTGCTGGGGCCGCGGCGCGTCCCTCGAGGCCGCGAAGGCCGACGGGTTCGCGGCGGCACCGTCGCGCGAGGCGCTGTTCGAGCAGTCGGACGTGCTGTCGGTGCATGTTCCCCTCAACAAGGACACGCGCGGCCTGATCACTGCCGACGACCTCGCGCGCATGAAGCCCACTGCGCTGTTCGTCAACACCAGCCGTGCGCCGCTCGTGGCAACCGGCGCGCTGGAGGCCGCACTGCGCGCGGGACGCCCCGGTTTCGCCGCGGTGGACGTGTTCGAGGACGAGCCGGTGTATGGCGCCGCGCATCCGCTGCTGGCGATGGACAACGTGATCGCCACGCCGCACCTGGGCTATGTCGAGCGCAACACCTACGAGATGTATTTCGGCGCAGCGTTCGACAACCTGGCGGCCTTTGCCGCGGGCACGCCGAAGAACGTGCTCAACCCCGAGGTGCTGGCGGCGAAGTAGGTTCCCGACGCGAGCGCCGCGGCTCGGCCGTGGCACGCCGCCGGCGCGATGCCGGCCACCCCGGGGATGGCTCATCCCGGCGAGTCCGCGACGTGCCCGTAGCCGTCGATCGGGAATCCTGCGGCTTCAAGGCGTAGAGTGCCTGCGGTGCGCCCGGCCGGAACGGTCAGGCGGGTGCGTCGGCGAGGTCCAGCCGGCGCTCGATCCGGTCGAGTCGTTGCTCGACGCGATCCAGTCGGCCGCCCATGTGGGCCATGTCGCCGTGCAGCGAGGCGACACCGTGCTCGACCGAGGACACGCGGGTGGTGAGCATGTCGAGCCGCTCGTGGGTGGAGCGGACGTCGGCGCGGATCGCGCGCAGGTGTTCGAGCACGAGGTCGGTCATGGCGGGGGACATCGCGGTCATCGTGGGGCCTTGAAGTCTGCTCGCGTGGGACGGGCGGGGCGACCGTGGAAACAAACGTACGTCGCAGCATACCGCGACCCCATGGGACCGACCCTGCCGGTGTGGTTCGTGCCTCGCCCGTCCGGCGTCTCCGCAGCGCACCCGGATCCGGCGAGCGGGAGTCCGGTGCCGTCCGGGCCGCGGCGCCTGCGGCGCGCCCGGCCGGAACGGTCAGGCGGGCGCGTCGGCGAGGTCCAGCCGGTGCTCGATCCGGTCGAGGCGCTGCTCGACGCGATCCAGTCGGCCGCCCATGTGGGCCATGTCCACGCGAAGCGCGACCATGTCGCCGTGCAGCGAGGCGACGCCGTGTTCGACCGAGGACACGCGGCTGGTGAGCATGTCGAGCCGCTCGTGGGTGGAGCGGACGTCGGCGCGGATCGC